>JAQBZW010000299.1 GCA_027622315.1 Chloroflexota bacterium
GGGTCGCGCGATTGCGCGACCTTGATCACCGTGACCACGCTGTCCGCGCCCGCCTGGAGGCAGGCCTCGTGCACGCCGCGCAGGAGCGCCCACAGCGCGTCCGGCTCTCCTTCGACCGTCGTGCCGAGAGCGTCCACTTCGAACGTCAGCCCGGAGCGCTCGACGAGCGCGATCGCGGCTTCGATGTGCCGGTAGCGATCCTCAGGCGGCCCGGGCGGATTGGCCAGGCACTGGATCTCGACGATCACGGGGTCCTCCTCGCGGTGCAGTAGCCGCGGGGGTCCCGTGAATCGCTCGGGGCATGTGGCCGGACGGAAGCATGCGGCGCGGGCCGGGCCCGCGCACGTCACGTTGGGATGGAAGATCGCCGAGGCGTCCCATACCGCTTCCCTACGCTCGCATTACCGAGGTCAGGTTCCCGGGGTTGTCCGTCGAGCGGATCTCAGCCTTGCGGCTCCCCCAGCGGCAGACCGTGGAATCACGGTTTGTGCGCCGGAGCGTAGGGCGGGCGATCCGGCCGGTCAACGACGCGGGGCAGCAGACAACGCCGGCCGCGTTCTGATTGCGCCCCGGGCGGGCCGCCCTATCGTTGGGGTGCCGGCACGGAGGATGCATGCCCGACCTCGCGATCTCCGTGCGCGGACTGCGCAAGGCCTACGGCCCGATCGAAGCAGTGCGCGGGATCGACCTCGCGATCGAGCACGGGGAGGTCTTTGCTCTGCTCGGCCCGAACGGGGCCGGCAAGACCACGACCGTTGAGATCCTCGAAGGGCACCGTGCCCGCGACGCCGGCGACGTGAGCGTGCTCGGCTTCGATCCCGAGCGCGGTGCGCGCGCGCTCAAGGAGCAGATCGGGATCGTGCTCCAGTCCCCCGGCGTCGAGCCGTATCTCACCGTCGAAGAGTCGATCGAGCTCTATCGCGGGTACTACCCGCACCCGCGGTCCGTCGATGACGTACTTGCGCTCGTCGGGCTCGCGGAGCAGCGCGGCCAGCGCGTGCGCAGGCTCTCCGGCGGCCAGCAGCGGCGCCTCGACGTCGCGATCGGGCTGGCCGGCGATCCGCAGTTGCTCTTTCTCGACGAGCCGACGACGGGCTTCGATCCTTCCGCGCGCCGCCAGGCGTGGGAGATGGTGCGCGGGCTGCGCTCGCTCGGGAAGACCGTGGTGCTCACGACGCACTACATGGACGAGGCGGAGGCGCTCGCCGACCGCGTCGCGATCATCGCGCGCGGTGAGATCGTGGCGCAGGGCACCCCGCGTGAGCTGATGGCGCGCGTGCCCGGCGCGACGATCTCGTTCCGTCTCCCGCCGGAGCACGGCGGACTGCTCGAAGGCATCGCCGGCGCGGAAGGCGCCCACGCGGACGCCGACGGGCGCGTGACGCTGCTCGCGGCGGACCCCACTGCCGTGCTGCATGCCCTGACCGGGCGCGCGCTCGAGCGCGGCAGCGTGCTCGGCGACCTGTCCGTCACGCACGCCTCGCTGGAAGACGTGTACCTCGATCTGACCGGCGGCGAAGTCACCGATGCGCCCGCGCCGAGCGATCGGACGACGCAGTGAGGGCCGTCCGGCTCACCGTGCGCCAGATCGGGTTCGAGCACCGCGCGTTCTGGCGCAACCCGGTTTCGGCGTTCTTCACCTTCGTCTTCCCCTTGCTCTTCCTCGTGATCTTCAACCTGCTGTTTGGGAACGAGGAGTTCACGGTCGCCGGCGGCACGACGACCACCGCGACCTTCTACGTCCCGGCGATCGCCGCGTTCTCCGTGATCAACGCCTGCTACACCGGCGTCGCGATCACGGTCTCGCTCGCTCGCGATCAGGGTCAGCTCAAGCGCGCGGCCGGCACGCCGATGCCCAAGAGCGCGTATCTCTTCGGCAAGGTCGCCTACATGACGGTGATCGCGATGGCGCTCGTCGTGGTGGTGATCGTGTTCGGCGTCGTCTTCTACGGCGTGGATGTGCCTACGGGCACGCTCCCCGCGTTCGCGCTCTCGCTCGCGGTCGGTGCCGCCACATTCGCGATGCTCGGACTCGCGCTCACAGCGTTCATCCCGAACGCGGATGCCGCGCCGGCGGTGGTGAACGCCACCGTGCTGCCGTTGCTGTTCATCTCGGACATCTTCATCCCACCGAATGCGAGCGCGCCCGCGTGGCTGGGCACGCTCGCGGATGTGTTTCCGCTCAAGCACCTCTCGCTCGCCCTGCAGACGGCCTACAACCCGTTCGAAAGCGGACCCGGTCTGGAGCCCGCGCACCTCGTCGTGCTCGTCGCGTGGGGGGTGGTCGGTGCGGCGGTCGCGCTCTGGCGCTTCGGGTGGGAGCCGCGGGGCTGAGCGGCCGCCGTATGCACACGCGAGCGCAGGTTGGACGCTCCCCACGCGCGCCGATAGGATCGCGCGCGGACGCGCTGCGACGGATCGCGGCGTGCCGAAAGCGACGGGAGGTCGACCGCCCGTGACGTTCACCATCACGCAGACATGCATCGACACCATGGATCAGTCGTGTGTCGAGGTGTGCCCGGTCGACTGCATCCACTTCGATGAGGGCGTCGATCGGATGCTCTACATCGACCCCGTCGAATGCATCGACTGCGGCGCCTGCCAGCCGGCCTGTCCCGTCAGTGCGATCTTCCCCGAGGGCGATGTGCCCGCCGATCAGCGGTTCTTCACCGAGGTAAACGCGCTCTGGTACCAGGACAAGGCTGCCGCGCGCGCCCGCGTCCCGGGTGCCGGGGACGGCGCTGCGGCACCCGCACCCGAACCGGCCGCCGCTCCGGCCG
>JAQBZW010000043.1 GCA_027622315.1 Chloroflexota bacterium
GCGGGTCCCCCCCGAGGCGCTCACCACGAACGGGGACTGAGGCGCTCAACCCGCGAGCGGGTCCCCCCCGAGGCGCTCACCACGAACGGGGACTGAGGCGCTCAACCCGCGAGCGGGTCCCCCCCCCGAGGCGCTCACCACGAACGGGGACTGAGGCGTCACCCGAAGGGGGATGAGGCGCTCACCACGAACGGGGGCGCCGTTCTCGGGCTCGAGGCCGCCTCGCGTTACTTCGCAGCGCGCTCGCCGCGCGCGAGCGCCACGGTCTCGAGGATGAAGTCGGTCTTCGCCTCGGTATACGCCTCGCGGTCGTCGCGGTAGCGGGCGGAGAGCTCGCGCTTGAGCGCGGCGTACGCCGCCGTGCGGTCCGGATGGCTGCGGAGGTAGTCCCGGAGGAGACGGTGGCGGATGGCCTCGTCGGCGCGCTCCGCGTACATGTGCACGTGCTCGGGCGGCCGGCCGTTCGCGGCGGGACACGTGAAGTAGTGCCGGCCGGGGATGCCGAATTCGCCCCGCGACTCGTAGCCGCGCGCCTCGAGCGCGCCGACGCAGTCGAAGCCGTCTTCGAAGCGGGCGAGCAACGGCATGATATCGAGGATCGGCTTGGCCGCGAGACCCGGCACGGAGGTGCTGCCGATGTGCTCGATCGCGATCACGCTTGCCCCGCACGCCTCGCGGATCGCGGCCGCGGAACGTGCAAACCACTGCGGCCACGAGTGGTCGTAATCGACGACGACGATCGGCTGCGCGTGCCCGGGGACGTCCGCGGTCACGGCGTCATTGCGCGATCGACACGAGGGCCTGGAGGTCGTGCTTCGCGTCGAGAATGTGTGCCCACAGGTCGCCGACCTTCGCGAGCCGTTCGTCGACCGTCAGGATCGTGAACTCGGTCGGGTAGATCTTACCGAGCTCGTCCCACCGCAGCGGGACCGACACCGGCGCGCCCGGCTTCGCGCGTGGCGAGTATGGGCCCGCGAGGTTCTTGATACGCGCGTTCTGGTTCGCGTCGAAGAAGACCATGCCGCGGCGCTTCTCGGTAGCCCACTCCATCGTCACTTCCTTCGGGTGCTGCCGCACGAGGAAGCCGCCGAGCGTCTCGGCGACGCTGCGAATGGTCTGGTAGTCGTACTGGCGAAGCACGGGCACGTAGATGTGCAGTCCGGTGGCGCCGGAGGTCTTCACGAACGACGACAGCCCGGCCGAGTCGAGCAGCTCCTTCAGCCAGCGCGCGACGTCCGAGGTCTTCTCGAAGGCGCGGCGATTCAGCTCCGGTTCGTCGCCCTTCGCCTCCTTGCCCGAATAGATGTAGGGGTCGAGATCGAACAGCACGAAGTCCGGATAGTTCAGCAACGACGTGAGGATCTGGTTCTTCGAGCCGCTGAAGTCGGCTGAGAAGAGGTGATGGCCATCGGGCTCGCGGTTCGCGCGCGACAGGGTGGTGTGGAGGGCGATGTCGGCCATCTGCCCGAGCCAGACGAGCGTGGGCAGGTTGTTGACGAGGACGTACTCGGAATCGCCGCCACCGCTCTCGGAGTGCACCGTCACCGTCTGCACGTAGGTGCCCGGCAAGTTCTCGACGTGCTTCTGGTAGAAGAACTTGCCGTCCACGCCGTTGGGATAGCGCGTCATCGTCAGCGGACGGTCACGCAGGTGATGGATGATCAGCGGCGACATCCGCGCGTAGTAGGCGATCAGGTCACGCTTCGTGAGCGGCCGCTGATCGCCGAACGCCGGCCACATCTCCTTGTCGAGGTTGGTGACGGCGATGCGCTGGTCGCCGACCGTGAGCGTGGTCTGCCGCTTCGCGGTCTTCAGCTGATCGAGCACAGACGCGATCGCATCCGCATCGCTTCCTGCAGCGACGGACGGAGACGGCGCGGAGGTGCCGTTGCGTGCGACCCGCGTCGCGGATTGTGCCGTCGCGCGCCGCGGTGCGGCGATCGATGCGTCCTCCTGCCTCAGCACCTCGTCCGGCGACTTGTCGTCACGGAGCCGCATGAACACCGGTGCCCGCAGTGCCCCGTCTGCGGTGTACTGCGCGTATTCCACCTCGGCGACGAGCTCCGGACGCACCCAGGTCACGTCCGTCGTGCCGTCCGGCACGCCCTCGCACGGCGGCGCGTCCACCTCGAGCGCGCGCAGGCGCCCGAGCACGCGTGCGAGCGTGCGATCGTCAAACCCGCTGCCGACGCGCCCTGCGTGTACGAGCGGCGCGCCCGGTTCCGGGTGGGTGGCGATCACGAGTGCGCCGAAGCTATGCGCCCGCCCGCCCTGGCCTTCCGAGTAGCCACACACGACGAAGTCGTCGCTGACGCGCGCCTTCACCTTCAGCCACTGCTTCGAGCGCTGGCCGGACTCGTAGCGGCTGTCCCGCCGCTTCGCGACCAGCCCCTCGAGCCCGATGTCGAGCGCCGCATGGAACGCGGCCACCCCGTCCGCGGCGAAGTGGTCGACGCGGTGGATGCGCGCGGTCGGCATGAGCGTGAGCGCGAGCAGGCGCTTGCGCTCGTCGAGCGGCGTCTTCTGCAGGTCGACGCCGTCGAGATAGAGGATGTCGAACGCGTAGAACAGCACGGGCACGTCGCGTTCGGCCTGTTGGATCTCCACCGGGTTCGAGAGGTTCATGCGTTGCTGGAGCCGCTCGAACGACGGCATGCCGTGCTCGCTCAGCGCGACGATTTCGCCGTCGAGCACGAGCGTGTGGGCGGGCTGCCGCGCGAGCGCGTCGACCAGCACGGGATACTGCGCTGTCATGTCGTTGCCGCGGCGCGAGCGCAGGGTGGCCGCCCCGTCGCGTATGAACGCGAGCGCGCGGATGCCGTCGAGCTTTGGTTCGAACAGCCAGCGGTCATCCGAGAACGGCTTCGGTGTCGGGCTCGCGTGCATCGGCTCCAGCGCGTCCGGGAACGGCGCGTCGGCGACGGCGCCCGGGAGCAGCGCGTGGTCGAGTGCGGGAGCGATTGCGCCATGGGGCGGCAGCCGGCCGGCCTGGAGGTCGGCGATCGTCAGTTCGGAGAGCACCGAGCTGTCCTCGTCCGTGAGCTCGCGCCCCGGCTCCGCGGCCTCGTCGCGGTGCTTGATCATCAGCCACGAGTTCTCGGACTGTGTCGTCTTCACGAACGTCCACGAGCCCTTGAGCCGATGTCCGCGGAAGGTCACGGAGATCTTGCCGGCCGCGATCTCCTCGCGCATGCGGCGGTTCGCCTCGGCGCGGTCGTGGAACGAGAACACGCCGCCTTCGTCCGGCGAGTACGTGCCGCGGTCCCAGACGATCACCTCGCCGGCGCCGTATTCGCCCTTCGGGATCAGCCCTTCGAAGACCGCGTAGTCGAGCGGATGATCCTCGGTCTTGACCGCGAGGCGCTTCTCCGCCGGGTCGCACGACGGCCCCTTCGGCACCGGCCACGACGGCATGACGCCGTCGACCTCGAGCCGCACGTCGTAATGGAGCCGGGTGGCGCGGTGCTTCTGGACGACGAACGTGAGCGGACCGGAACCGGCCGGCGGCTCGGCAGGCGCGGGCTCGGGCGATGCGCGTCTTCCGACGGCGGCTGAGCGCGACGCGCGCCGCGGCGGGGCATGGGCTAGGTCGTGGCCTTGGTCTTTCGCGGCGCGCGCTTCTTCGCGGCCGGCTTCGCCGCCGCGACGGGCTCGGCGTCCTCGTCGGTCTCGTCCGCGGCTGCCCTGGGCGCTGCCGACTTGCCGTTCGTGCTCGGCGCCTTCGGGCGGTCGCCCTCGCCGTCATGGCGCTTCTGCGTCGCCTCGATGCTCGCGCGGAGCGCCGACATGAGGTCGACCGGCTGTGCGACCGGAGCCGCCTCCTCGGCGACGACGACCTCGCCGCCCTCGAGCTTCGCGGTGATGCGTGCGAGCAGCGCTTCGCGGTACTCGTCCTTGTACTTCGCTGGGTCGAACGGCTCCTGGAGCATGTCGATCAGCGAATGCGCCATCTTCAGCTCGGCGTCGGAGACCTTGACGTCCGAGACGTCGATCTCAGGGTCGGAGCGGATCTCGTCCGGGTAGAAGAGCGTCTCCATCACGAGCCGGCCATCTTTCGGCCGCAACGCGCAGAGGGTCTCCTTGCTGCGGATCGCGACCTTGCCGATCGCGACCAGGTCCTTGTCCTCGATCGCGCGCAATAGCAGTGCGTACGGCTTTACGCCGGCTTCGTCCGGCTCGAGGTAGTAGCCCTTCTCGTAGTGGAGCGGGTCGATCTCCTCGGCCTCGACGAAGGCGGTGATATCGATCGTGCGCTTACTCGGCACGGGCAGGGTGTCGAAGTCCTCGTCGTCCATGACGACGTACTGGTCCTTCGCGTATTCGTAGCCGCGCACGAGCTCGTCGTATCCGACTTCGCGGTCCTCGGCGGCGCACCAGCGCAGCTGCTTGATGCGCGAGAGGTCGTCGCGGTGCAGCTGCCGGAAGCCGATGTCCTTGCTTTCGGTGGCGGTGTAGAGCTTCACGGGGATGGAGACCATCCCAAAACTGATCGCGCCGCTCCAGATCGCTCGGGCCATTGCGCGACTCCCTTCCTGCGGAGTGACGAGTATACGGAACGCGCCTGTCAGCGCAGTGCGCCGCGCAGCAGGCCGGTGCGATCACAGGCGAACGAGGGTGGGGCCGGGCGTCAGGCGTGCTTGAGGAGCGACTGCACCCACTCGACCGCAGCCGCGCCTTCGGCGCGGGCCTCGGTGCGGCCGAGCAGTATGGGTGCGATCGCCTCGATCATCGCGGCGAGCTCGGGGTCGTCGGCACGCAGGCGCTCGTGAGCCTCGATCGGCGTGACGCCGTCGACCCAGTACGGGCGCAGCGTTTCGGTCACGAAGGCCCCGCCGAGCAGGTGCACGCGCTCGTCGTGGGAGAGCCCGGTGGCGCGGAACAACTCGGCGAGCGCACCGAGCACGTCGTCCGCGGACCCGCCGCGCATTTCGAACCGGAGCACACGACGTGGGGTGACAGCCATCGTCTTGCTCCCTTCCCTCAATACTACGCGCAATCACGATAGCGGATGAACAGTTCATATGTTCGACCGTTAATCGGAGGATACGACCGAGATCGGCGGATCGCAATCACGGATGGATCCGCGATCGGCTCAGTCACCGCCCAGTAGTTCGCTCGTGAGATTGCGGGGCGGGCTTCGGATGGCAAGGGTGCCGTCCGCTCGCGGGGCGCGTAAGCGCCCGGTTGTGGGTAGCGGGGTCGGGCGGCCGCCATGCCGTCGGATCGCCGGGCGCGCCTCAGTCCAGCAGCGCCAGCGGGTTGTCGCGCACCATGCGGCGCACTTCCGCTTCCGTGAACCCGACGTCGAGGAAGCGGTCGGCCCACAGAGCGAAGCCGACGGGCGGGTCGGGGTTCGGCGCCTGGCCGAGGTCCGTGGACAGGATCACGTGCTCCGCGCCGACCGCGCGCACCTGGCGCGCGACGTCCGCAAACACGCGGTCGCCGTCTACGCCGAAGATCGGTCCGCCGACCTGCTCGATGGAGACGCCGAGCGCGGCGATCGCCTGCTGCGCCTCGACCGGGAACCAGAATGCCGCGTGGGTGACCATGCTGCGGATGCCACGCTCGCGCGCGGCTGCCATCAGCGCGTGGGTCTCTTCGACCGAGAGGTGCCCGCTCGCGAGCACGGCGTCGTGCTCGTGGATCAGGTCGAGGATGTCGTGGACGACCGGCAGCAGCCGGCCGGCGTCGTCGAGCACACGCAGTGGTACGCCGGTGCGCGACTGCGACGCGGAGCGGTACGTGCGCCACTGTGCCGCGTCGAACGTGGGCATCCACACCACCTTCGCGCCGATGCGGAGCGAGATGCGCACCGCCTCGGCGTTGAGCCCGCCCACGCCGTGGTCGAGCGCGAGCCCGCCCCAGAGCCGCAGCGGTGCTGCCTCGTCGGCGAGCGCCCACGTCAGTGGCGCGGTGGGGTACTCGTGGCTCTTGAGCACGAGCCCGCCCATGCCGGCGCGCTTCGCGAGCCGGACGAGCGCGCGAGCGTCGAGCCGGCGGGCGGCGTCGGGGTCGGGCGAGGCGTGGACGTGCACGTCCACGGCACCCTCGAGCAGCGCGCGAGCGCGCTCAGGGATTTCGTCGAGCGAGGGCCAGTCGGTGGCAGTCATGCGCGGGAGCATACGGCGGCGACCGCCGCCGCGCGGAGGCCAGGGCGCTAGCCGCTGCCGCCGCCGATCGCGGGGACGAGGTGGATTTCGTCCGACTGCTCGACCCGGTGGAGCAGGTTGTTCTCGGTGACGATCTCGTTGATCGCGATCGCGAGATTGCCCTGGATGCGGCCGCGGTCGTCGAAGATCAGTCGCTTGAGCTCCGGGTAGCCCCTTCCGAGATCGTCGAACACCGCCCGCAACGTCGTGCCGGAGACTTCGACGCGCGCGAGGCCATCGCTCGCGTCGCGCATGTGCCTGGGGATGTGAACGACGGGCATACGGCCAATTCTACCGACGTCCGCGCGGTGGTCCCACGGCTCAGAAGAGCCGTGTGCTCTCCAGGTAGCCGACCTCGAGCATGCGCACGCGCGGTGCGACGCGTGCGAGTCGCTCGCGGACGGGCGTCACGTCCGTGATGTCGGGCTGATCGGGGACGCCGATCCAGTTGTCGTGATGGCCGAGCACGACGGTATGCGGCTTGAGCATCGAGACCTGGCGCTCGATGAAGTCCTCTACCGCGCCCTGGATCGGCTCGCCGTCGATGTTGCCGCGGCCGGCGGCCGCGAGCAGTGCGACGTCGGCTCGAAGGTCGCTGAGCACGCCGGTCCAGTAGCCCATGCTGTCCGCGAAGAAGACGGTGCCCTCGGGCGTCTCGATCAGGTAGTCGAGCTTGCCGCCGTCGCTGTTGCTGTGGAGCTGCGAGGCGCGCAGTGAGTTGCTCTCGCGTTGGAGTTCGGCGGGCAGTCCGCGGCCCAGGCCGCCGCCGCTGGCGGCGAGGCCGGCGCGCACGGCCAGGCGCTCGTCCTGCGTGAGCCCGTAGTCGCCGGTGAGCACGGTCCCGGGCGCGGCGGCCCGGGTCCAGATGCAGGAGTGCAGGCTGGGAAACACGCGCACGGTGACGTCGTCGTGCAGACGGTGGCGCTCGCCACCCTGCGACGGCAGCAGTTGCGCGTCCGGCACGCCGGCCTCGCGCAGCAGCCGCGCGGTCTCGTTCGACCCGATCACCTTCGCGCCGGTGCGCTTCGCGATCACGTCGGCCCCGGCGACGTGATCGAAGTGGCTGTGACCGATCAGCAGCGCGTCTGCCTCGGCGATGTCGGCGGAGGTCAGGCCGACGGCGGGCGCGGTCGACACGCGATCCATGTATGTGTCGAGGAAGAGCACGAAGCCGTTCACCGTGAGCCGGAACGTGGCGCAGCCGAGCCAGTCGAGCGTGACGGTCATTGCGGGGCCTCCCATTCGCCGGGCACGGTAGCAGGTGTCCGGCGCTCGACTCGATCGGCCGGTGCGCGCTCACCCGCCTGCCGCTTCGCCCACCCCGGAAACGCAGACGAGCGGGGCATGTGCCCCGCTCGTCGTGTGTGCGTCCCGTGCGGTGCCGGGCGGGAGCCCGGCACCTGAGAGCGTGCTCGACCTAGTCGGGCATCGTCTCCTCGAGGATGCGGCGAGGCGAGATCGGCGTGACGTAGAAGCGCGTGCCGATCGCGTCGTAGATCGCCTGCTGGATGGCCGCCATCGGCGGAACGATGGGCACCTCGCCGACGCCACGTACGCCGTACGGGTGACCGGGGTTCGGTACCTCGATCAGCACGGTGTCGATCATCGGCAGGTCGTTCGCCACCGGCATGCGGTAGTCGAGGAAGCTGCCGTTCCGCAGCCGGCCCTCGTCGTCGTAGATGTACTCCTCGTTGAGCGCCATGCCGATGCCCTGGGCGACGCCGCCCTGGATCTGGCCCTCGACGTACGACGGGTGGATGGCCGTGCCCACGTCCTGGATGGCGGTGTAGCGGAGGATCTCCACCTTGCCGGTGTCGCGGTCGACCTTGAGGTCGACGATGTGGCCGGCGTATGCCGGGCCCTGGGTGTTCTTCGTGAGCGATGCCGAGACGGCGATGCGGCCGCCGGTCGCGGCGAGCTGGCCGGAGAGCTCGGCGAATGACATCGTCTTGCTGTCCGGTCCGTGGATCGCGCCGTCGTCGCCGTACGTGACCTTGTCGGCGTCGACCTCCCAGATCTGGGCGGCGCGCTCGCGCATCTGCTCGCGGATCTGCATGCCGAGTTCGTATGCGACCCAGCCGCCGGCGAACGTCGTGCGGCTACCGCCGGTGACGTGCGTCCAGCCGACGGAGTCGGTGTCGACGACCTGCGGCTTCACGTCGTCCATGGTCAGGCCGAGCGTCTCGGCGAGCTGCATCGCGAGCGATGCGCGCGAGCCGCCGATGTCGGTCGAACCGAGGATCAGCGACACCGTGCCGTCGGAGTTCACCGCCGCGCTCGAGCTGCTCTCCATGCCACCGTTGAACCAGAAGCCCACAGCCACGCCGCGTCCGACGTCCTCGCCGGTCAGCTCGGACGCGTAGTGCGGGTGGCTCTTCATCGCGTCCATGACCTCGACCGCGCCGATGCGCGGGAAAGGCTGACCGACCGTGTTCGGCGTGCCCTCCTTCGAGGCGTTCCTCAGTCGCAGCTCGATCGGGTCGATCTCGAGCTGCTCGGCGAGCTCGTTGACCACGGCCTCGACCGCGAACTCGGACGCGGGTGCGCCGGGCGCGCGGTAGGCGGCGGTCTTCGGCCCGTTGATCACGACGTCGAAGCCCTCGACCGTCTGGTTCGGGATGTTGTACGGCGCGAAGGCACACTGCGCGCCGGCGCCCATCGGCGAACCGGGGAACGCGCCGGCCTCGTACGCCAGGTAGGCGTATGCACCGGTGAACGTGCCGTCGCGCTTGGCGCCCATCTTGACGCGCATGTATGTCGCGGAGGTCGGGCCGGTGGCCTGGAAGACCGCCTCGCGCGTCATCCACAGCTTCACCGGGTGTCCGGTCTTACGCGAGAGCAGCGCGGCGATCGGCTCGAGGTACACACCGAGCTTGCCGCCGAAGCCGCCACCGATCTCCATCGGCACGATCTTGATCTTGGACACGGGGACCTTGCAGAGCGCGGCCATCGCGTCGCGGACCGAGAACGCACCCTGCGTGGACGTCCACACCGTGATCTCGCCGTCGCGGTTCCAGAACGCCGTGGCGTTCTGCGGCTCGATGTAGCCCTGGTGGAACATGCCGGTCTCGAACTCGCGCTCGACGATCACGTCGGCTTCGGCCATGCCCTTTTCGAGGTCGCCCTTTTCGAGGCTCATGTGCAGCGCGATGTTTGTCGGCTTGTCGGTCGGCAGCGTCGAGTTCGCCGCACGCACCGTGGTGCGCAGGTCGTCGAGCAGGATCGGGGCGGTGTCGAGCATCGCCTCGCGCACGTCGATCACGAACGGGAGCACTTCGTACTGCACGTCGATCAGCGCGAGCGCGTCTTCGGCGATGTGCTGGTCCGTGGCCGCCACGCCCGCGACCGCGTGCCCGTGATAGAGCACTTTGTGGTTCGCGAGGACGTTGTCCTGCATGTAGTTCGCCTGGCCGCGCGTCTCGCCGAGGTCGACCACGCCGCCGCCCGCGTGGGCGCCGAAGTCGCGTGCGGTGACCACCGCCTTCACACCAGGCAGGGCTTCCGCCTTCGAGGTGTCGATGCTCTTGATGATCGCGTGCGCGTGCGGGCTCCGCAGCACGGCGCCGAAGAGCATGCCTTCGGCCTTCGTGTCGGCGCCGTAGGCGGCACGACCGGTGACCTTGTCGACGCCGTCCGGACGGATCGGGCGTGTGCCGACGACTTTGTACTGACGAGGCTTCTCCGTAGAGACCATGTGCGTCGTCCCTTCTCGGGCGCTAGCGCCCGTTCGAACCCATCTGGTCGGCCGCCTTGAGCACGGCCCGGATGATCTTGTCGTAGCCGGTGCAGCGGCACAGGTTGCCCGCGAGCCAGAAGCGAGCATCGTGCTCGGTCGGATGCGGGTTCTCGTCCAGCAACGCCTTCGAGGCCATGAGGAAGCCCGGCGTGCAGATGCCGCACTGGAGCGCGGCCTCTTCGAGGAACGCCTGCTGAAGCGGATGCAGCCCCTCGGGACCGGCGAGCCCTTCCACCGTGGTGAGCTCGGCGCCCTCGATCTCGGCTGCCATCACGCAGCATGAGTTGACGAGCACGCCGTTGAGGAGCACGGCGCAGGCGCCGCAATTGCCGTTGTTGCAGCCTTCCTTGGCGCCCGTCAGCCCGATGCGCTCCCGGAGCGCTTCGAGCAGGCTGTCGCGTTCGTCGGCGAGGAACGTGCGCTCGTCGCCGTTGATCTTCGCCGTGATGACGATGCGGTCGGTCTTCACTCGATTCGACAACTGAACCCCCGGTTCCTACGCCTGGCCCCGCGCACGCTCGATCGCGTGCCGGAGCGTTCGCTCGGTGAGCACCTTCGCGAGGTGCTTGCGCTGCTTCACGGAGCCGCGCATGTCGTCGATGGGCTTCGCGGCCGCTTTCGCGGCGTCACCGGCCGCTGCGATCGTCGCGTCGCTCAGCGGCTTGCCGATCAGCGCCTCGGCGGCTGCCGGAACCATGATCGGCGTCGGCGCCACGGCGCCGAGCGCGAAACGCGCGTCGGTCACGTTCGCACCGTCGAGCTGTACCCACACGCCAGCATTCACCACCGCGATGTCCATCTCGTTACGGGGGATGAAGCGCTGCCACGCTCCGCCACTACCGGCGGGCGGCTTCGGGAGGCTGATCGAGACCACGAACTCGCCCAGAGCGAGCACGTTGCGTCCCGGCGCCGTGCAGAACTCGCGCACGGAGACGTCGCGCTTGCCGTTCGGACCTGCGATGTGCGCGACGGCATCCAGCACCATCATCGCCGGGATCGAATCCGCCGCCGGCGATGAGTTGCAGAGGTTGCCGCCCAGCGTCGCGCGGCCCTGGATGGCCGTGCCGCCGATCACGTGCGCGGCCTCGGTGACCGCGGGCCACTGGCTGACGATCTTGGCGTCGCCGTACACGAGGTGCAGGGGCACCGCCGCGCCAATCGTGACGCCGTTGGCGTCGTGCGAGATCGCCATCAGCTCTGGAATGTGCTTGATATCGACAAACAGGTCGATGTCGCGCCGGCGCTCACGGGCCTGCACGATCACGTCTGTGCCCCCGGCGAGCGGCCGTGCGAACTCGCCGCCGCCCTGGAGCAGGCTCACCGCCTCGGCGACCGAGGTGGCTCGCTTGTATTTGACTGGCTGCATCCGCCATCCCCCTCCGTTACTCGTGGGCCGCAGCATACGTGTGGACGCATCGCGGTGCACGGGAGCGCTCGTCCGCTTCGTGTTCAAGAGTGCGACCACGGCCGAGAGCCGTTGAAGCGTGCGTCATTGTGCACGATTGCGCGCGCGCTCACAAAGCAGCGCAGTGATAGTGCGGGCACCCGTCACCCCGGCGGGCGTCGTGCGGGGCGAAAAGTCCGAGCAACCGGCGAACCCGGAGTGCCGGGTGGCCTCGCTCACTGCGAGCCCTCACGTTCCCGGCACACGCTATCGGTGATCCTCAACCGTTCCGCATGGCAGGCCGGGACTGCGAAGGTGCACCCACGCAGCTCGCACCGGTCACTCCCTCAAGACGGACCAAAGACCGTGTTCGGACGGACCAAAGACCATCTTTGGATGGACCAAAGACCATTCTCGGTCGGGACCGACGGGTGGCAGCATCGCCCGCGTGCGGCGAATTGCCGCCGAGAGGATGGGTGATTCCATGACCACTGCCGCGGCGCCGTCCAGGACTGAGTCGAAGACGACCGAGCACTTCGACGTCCTGATCGTGGGCGCGGGGATTTCCGGCGTGGGTGGGGCGTATCACCTGACGACGCAACGTCCCGGGACGAGCTTCGTGGTCCTGGAAGGTCTCGACGGCTTCGGCGGGACGTGGTGGATGCACCGCTACCCCGGTATCCGCTCAGACAGCGACCTGCACACCTCCGGCTACCGGTTCAAGCCCTGGGTGGGACCGCCGATCGCGACCGCGGAGGAGATCCTCGCGTACATGGGCGAGGTGATCGAGGAGAACGACCTCGCGCAGCACATCCGCTACAACCACCGCATCACGAACGCACGATGGTCGAACGAGGACAAGCGCTGGACCATCGAAGCGACGCAGACGGACACCGGCGAGCCGCGGCGGTTCACCGCGAACTTCCTCTGGATGTGCCAGGGCTACTACCGGCACGCCGAGGGGTACACGCCGGAATGGCCGGGGATGGCGGACTTTGAGGGCGAGATCATTCACCCACAAACCTGGCCCGAAGACCTCGACTACCGAGGCAAGAGGGTCATCGTCATCGGCTCGGGGGCCACGACCGCGACGGTCGTGCCGGCGATCGCGGCCGACGTCGAGCACGTAACGGTCCTGCAGCGCTCGCCCACGTACTTCATCCCGGGCCGGAACCGGAACGACCTCGCGGAGACGCTGCGCGAGCTCGATGTCGACGAGACGTGGATCCACGAGATCGTCCGGCGGAAGATCCTGCACGATCAGGCGCTCTTCACGAAGCGCTGCCTGGAAGAGCCGGAGAAGGTGAAGCGCGAACTGCTCGACGGCGTTCGTCAGTACCTGCCGGACGACTTCGACATGGAGACGCACTTCTCGCCCACGTACCGGCCCTGGCGGCAGCGCATCGCGTTCGTCCCGGAGGGAGACATCTTCAAGGGGCTTGCCTCCGGTAAGGCGTCGATCATGACGGACGGGATCGAGCGGTTCACGCCCTCCGGCATCCTGCTCAAGTCCGGCGAGGAGTTGGTAGCCGACATCATCGTCACTGCGACCGGCTTCAACATGAACGTCATGGGCGACATCAATTTCGAAGTGGACGGCGACCCCGTCGACTTCTCGAAGACCGTGACCTACCGCGGAATGATGTTCACCGGCGTCCCGAACATGCTCTGGGTCTTCGGCTACTTCCGCGCGAGTTGGACACTCCGGGCGGACCTGCTGGCCGACTTCGTGTGTCGCCTGTTGGCGCACATGGAGCGCAAGGGCGCGAAGCAGGTGAATGCGCAGCTGCGCCCCGAGGACGCCGAGATGGAGCTGCTGCCCTGGATCGACCCGCAGAACTTCAACCCCGGCTACCTGATGCGCGCGCTGCCGTTGCTGCCGAAGCGTGGCGACAAGCCGGAGTGGCAGCACACGCAGGACTACTGGCGCGAAAAGGACGAGATTCCTGGGATCGACCTCGACGGGGCGGAGTTTGTCTACTCCTAGTCGCGAGCGATGAAGGTCAGCGCGACGGGCGGTTCCCCGTCAACAGCAGAAAGCCCGCCGATGGCGGGCCTTCTGCTGTGCCAGCTGCCAGTGTCGGAGGTCAGGCTCGGACGCCTAGCTCGCTTCCCGCCCGCGTGGCCAGGCCGCGCTGAGCACGACCGCCAGACCGAGTGCGATCACCGCGATCGGGAGCAGCAGGTCGAGTTGCAGCTCGACCACGTCCGTCGCGTCGAGGAAGAACAGCGCACCGAGCACGATGAAGACGATGCCGGAGATCGCCCCGCCGGGACTGAAGTGAGAGTTCATTAGCGCACCGTCGCCGATCCGAACGCGTTGGACAGCTCGATCTCGAGCCGTCGCGGCGCATTCTCGTACCCGTCAGTCTCCTCATGGATGTCCGATGTGATGCCGTCATGCTGGCGGCCGAGCACCGAGCTGCTGCCGAACACGGTGGTGCCGGTGACCCGCACAGCGACGTCAGACGGGACGCGCACGCTCACATCACCGAAGGCGATGCCGATGCTCACCCGCGTCTCCCCCTCCGGGAGCGGCACGTCACGAAGGTCGACGATCATCGAGCCGAAGGCGTGATCGTAAGAGCGTTCGAGAGTCGCGGCCGTTGTGGGGCGCACCGTGCGGTCGCCGAAGCCACTGTCCCAGTTGGCGCTTGGGATGGCGGTGGTCACGGCCAGCACCGCCGTGAGCACGATCCCGACCGCGACCAGCCCACCGTTCACGCCGCGCCGTGACTCGACGAGCAGCGCCACGCCGATCACGGCGAGCACCACCGACAGCACGGCGACCCAGCGGAAGTCGGGGAGGTCCGTAGCCTCCACGAGCCTGCTGAAGCCGATCACGATCAGGATTCAGACCGAACACGATCGCGACCGCGTTCACGCCGTTGCGGCCGGCCGTGCTCCCACGTGCGCCCGCGAGCGGCGAGGACTCGTCATCGCTGCGCGGCATGATGATGATCGCCGCGATGTAGACGAGCGCGAACAGGCCGCCCGAGATGATCGTGAGCACGACGATCGCGACACGTACGAGTGTGGGATCGACCTCGAAGTACTCGCCGAGGCCGCCGCCGACACCGGCGACTACTCGATTCGCGCGGGAGCGCGCCAGCCGCGCGTGTCGCGGGGGCGGGGGTGGCGCGCTCGGGCTCGGCGCGGGGGCGATGCCGGGCATCTCTGCTGGGGCGGCCCCGGGCTCGGGTTCGGGTACGGGCGTGGGCGGCTCGTTCGTCATCGGTGCTCCCCATTCCCTACGCACGCTACCCCGCGCGGACGAGCGTGGAGGGGGCCGTGGGCACCAGTCACGAGGCCGAACGTCCCGCCGCGTCAGATCAGTCCCAGGCGAGCGCGCCGCCGTGCCCGGCGATCGCGGCGTCGAGCGTGAACGTCGGGCCGTCCGAGGCCGCTCCCCCGATCACGGGATCCGCGGCGAGCAGCAGCGCCGTGTCGAGATCGATGAAGTCGAAGCCGCCGAGGCCCGCGGCGACGTGCGCGGCGAAGTCCATCCCGATGCGCGTCTCGACCATGCCGCCGATCATCAGCCCGAGCCCGCACGCGCGGGCGATTGCGGCGATCTCGAGCGCACCCACCACCCCGCTCTTTGCCAGCTTGATGTTGATCACGTGCGCGAGCCCGTCCCGCGCGATGCGCAGCGCGTCGGCCGGGGAGCGGCAGCTCTCGTCGGCGGCCACCGGGACGCCGGCCTCGCGCGTGACGCGCGCGAGGCCCGCCCAGTCGTCGCGCGTGACCGGCTGCTCGAAGAGCGCCGGCACGATGCCGGCGTCGCCGAGCGTGTGCACGAGTGCGAGCGCCTCGTCGGCCGTGTAGCCCTCGTTCGCGTCGAGCACGAACGCGCACCCGGGGTGCGCGTCGCGGATCGCGAGCAACCGCTCGCGGTCGGCGGCGAAGCCGCCGCCGGGGACGCCGCCGACCTTCGTCTTGATCGTCGTGAAGCCGCGGGCGGCGTACCCGGCCGCGAGGCGCGCGGCCTCGGCCGCGCTCCCCAGCGGGATGGTGATGTCGGTCGTGACGGCGTTCGAGGCGCCACCGAAGAAGTGGAAGAGCGGCACGTCCCACGCGCGCGTGAGCGCGTCGATCAACGCCATCTCGATGCCGGCGCGGATCTCGGGCGCGGACGGCAGCCACGCGGCGAGCTCAGCCGAGCGCGCGCGCCAACCGGCCGCGTCGCGGCCGACGAGCCGCGGCGCGATCTCCGCGACCGCGGTGAGGATCGCCGGCGGGTCGTGCGCGGTCACGGGCGGCAACCACGGCACCTCGCCCCAGCCGGCGGCGCCGCCGGCGAGCGTCACGCGGACGGCGACGTTGTGCACGTGATCGATGCGGCCGGTCGCGATGCCGAACGGCGCAAGCAACGGCACATCGAGCGGGCGCGCTTCGAGGTGAGCGATGCGCGTGCGCTCCGACGTCATCGGTGCGTCCTCACGTGCTCCGCAGGTCGTCGAGGGAACGCATGAGCGCGGCGAGCAATGCCATGTGCGGGGTCGTCACTCCGAGTGCCGCGGCGCGACGCGCGGGCTCCTCGAAGATCGCCGCGACCTCCATCGGCCGGCCCTCGACGAAGTCGATCATCGTGCTCGGGCGGTAGACGGCCATCACGTCGGTCATGGCGATCATCGAGGCGGCAAGCGCGTCCGCGTCGAGGCGCGCGGCTCCGCCGTGCGCAGCGAGGTCGGCGTTGCCGGCGGCCACGACCTCGCGGATCGTCGCCTCGGCGGCAGCGCGCAGCCCCGGCTGCGCGAGGATGCGGTCGGTGGTGATGCCGCCGGCGGTGACCGCAAGGCCGTTGAACGGGATGTTCCACGTCAGCTTCTGCCAGCGCGCCGCGAGCAGCGACGGCGATGTGGTCACCTCGACCGTCGCGCCCCGCCAGAGCTCCGCCGCGGCCGCCAGCTCGGCGCGATCGTCTTCGAGATGCCCGAGGATCACGGAGCCGTAGTCGATGTGGTGCACCTCGCCGGGTTCGCCACGGTTGATGCATGTGAAGGCGAGGCCGCCAAAGATCCGCGCCGCACCGAACCATTGCGCGAAGCGATCTTCGACGCCCAGCCCGTTCATCACCGCGAGGATCCGCGTGTGGTCGTCGACACATGGCGCGACGAGCGCCTGCGCCTCCTCAATCGCCGTCGCCTTGAGCGCGCACAGCACCCAGTCGACCGGCCCGATCTCGGCGCTCGTGCGCGCGATCGCGGGCGACGGCAGCGTGAAGTCGCCGTCCTTGCTGTGGATACGCAGGCCCTGCGCGGCGACGGCGTCGTAGTCGCGGCGCATGAGGAAGTGCACGTCGTGCCCGGCCTGCGCCAGCCGCGCGCCGTAGTAGCAGCCGACCGCCCCGGCGCCGATCACCGCCACGCGGCTCACGGCGCCGGCTCCGCGTCGACGGCGGCGGTCGCTTCGGTGCTGATCGTGAGCACGACCTTGCCGGTCGAGCGCCGGTCGCGCAGGAGCGCGAGCGCCTCGATCGCGCGTTCGAGCGGGAACGTGCGCGAGACGAGCGGCCGCAGCCGTCCCTCGGCATGCCAGCGCACGAGTTCGCGCATGGCGATCGCGACGGCGTCCGGGCGGTGCCGGCGCAGCTGCCCCAGGCTGACCCCGAGCACCGACGCGTCCTTCACGAGCAGGTGGTTCGCGGGGATTTGCGGCACTGTGCCGCTGGCGAAGCCGATCACGAGGATGCGACCGCCGGGGCGGATCACCCGCAGCGAAGCGGTGAATGCCTCGCCGCCGACCGGGTCGTAGACGACGTCCACGCCGTCGCCATCGGTGAGCGCGAGTACGCGCTCGCGGATGTCCTCCTCCGCGTAGTTGATCGTCATGTCGGCACCGTGATCGCGCGCGACGGCGAGCTTCTCGGCGCTGCTCGCAGTCGCGATTACGGTCGCGCCGAGCGCCTTGCCCACCTCTACGGCAGTGAGGCCGACGCCGCCCGAGGCGCCGTGCACGAGCAGGCGCTCGCCGACCTGCAGCCGAGCTCGGTGGCAGAGCGCGAGGTGCGACGTCGCGTACACGACCGGGAACGCCGCCGCCGTGACCGCGTCCATCGCCGGCGGGATCGGCGCCACATCGCGCTCGTGTGCGATCGCCTCTTCCGCGAAGCCGCCGTGGTCGAGGAAGGCAAGCACCCGCTCGCCCGGGCGCGTGCTCGTCACGCCGTCGGCGACCGCGTTCACGGTCCCGGCGACCTCGAGGCCGGGCGAGAAGGGGAACGGCGGCTGGTCCTGGTAGGTGCCGCGGACGAGCAGGACGTCCGCGAAGTTCACCGCAGCCGCGTGCACGCTGATGCGTACGCGCCCGGGCAGCAGCGTGGGCGGCGGCACATCCTCGACGCGGAGTGTCTCGATCTCGCCGAACGAGCGACAGACCACGGCGCGCATGAGGGCCTTCCCGGTGCCCGCGCATTCTACGAGCACGACGCCCGGTGACCCCGTCACGCACATATGTTCTGCTAGGATCGCGGCTGACCAGACAGTGTCGATTCGTCGAGGAGGTGACCTGACCCCCTGAAACAGATCCACCGCGAGAGTGAGAATCGCGGTGGACAGGAAGGGGTCTTG
>JAQBZW010000300.1 GCA_027622315.1 Chloroflexota bacterium
ACGCAGGCGCTGGCGTGGACGCCGGTGCGCAACGCGCTGTGGTTCGCCGTCGCCGCCGTTGCCGTCGCGCTGCCGGCAGCGATCGGCGGCCTGCTCTTCGGCGAACCAGACGACCGCGTGCACCACGACGACCACGGAGACGCTATCTACGACGTGGAGCTCGATCCGGACGTGGTCGAAGCGCGCTGAGCCCGGTCAGCCGGAGCGCGGCGCCTGCCGCTTCGCGACGACGAGATCGTTGCGGTAGCGCTTGTCGATCCGTCCGCCGAAGCGACTATCGATCACGTCCGCGATGCACCCGAGCAGCCCGTCGTGCGCGGCAGTGTCGGGTCGCGGTGCCCCGAGTACGTGTTCAGCACGTCGACGTACTCGGCGGTCGTGTACGGGATGTCGCGCTCGTAGCTGCGCGTCACCGGCGGTTCGAACAGCTCGGATCCTGTCGATGGCGCGAAGCCGACCGGCAGCGAGGCGCTGTCGGTCAGCCGCAGCTTCGGGTCGTCGCCCATGAAGACCGCGTAGCACGCCTCCTGCACGGCGACGAAGAACGCGCTCGTGCCGCCGGCGATGTGTTGCGTATCGATCACCGCAAGCGCACCGCCCGTCCGCAGAGCCGCCGCGGCCTTCACGAAGCGCACCGAGGGATCGACCCAGTGCCACGACGTCGCCGCCAGCACGAGGTCGTACGGCTCGTCGGGGAGCGGCCACTGCTCGAAGGCCGCGACATGCACCATGACCTGCGGGAAAGCAGCGAGCTTGCGCCGTGCGACGGCCGCGAGACCCGCGCCGAGCTCGACGGCGTCGATCGCGTATCCGCGCCGCGCGAGCGGCAGCGTCGCCTGTCCCGTCCCGCACCCGATCTCGAGAATGCGCGCCCCCGGCCGCAGCCCCGCGATCGCGACGAGGTCGTCGAAGAGCGGCTCGGGATAGCGGGGACGCGCACGGTCGTACAGGTCGGCGGCCTCGTCGAAACGGGCGCGGAGCCGGGAGCCGCCGGGGGATTCGAAGGTCATCGCTTCCGTTCGTCCTGTTCGGGTTCGCGGATCAGTGATCGGACGAGCGCGCCCCGCGGGAGAGGCTCGCGCGCGCGCCGCCACGTGCCGATCCGGCGAGACATGAGAGCATGATTCGGGAGGGATTCACCCCTATGCAGTTCGGCATCTTCTCCGTCGGCGACGTCACCACCGACCCCACGACCGGGCGTACCCCGACCGAGGCGGAGCGCATCCAGGCGATGGCGGCGATCGCGCTGAAAGCGGAAGCCGTCGGGCTGGATGTGTTCGCCACCGGCGAGCACCACAACCCGCCGTTCGTGCCGTCGTCGCCGACGACGATGCTCGGCTACATCGCCGCGCGCACCGAGCGGATCATCCTCTCCACCGCGACCACGCTGATCACGACGAACGACCCGGTGAAGATCGCCGAGGACTACGCGATGCTCCAGCACCTCGCCGGCGGGCGGGTCGACCTCATGCTCGGGCGCGGCAACCAGGGGCCGGTGTACCCATGGTTCGGCCAGGAGATCCGCAACGGCATCGCGCTCGCGGTCGAGAACTACGACCTGCTCCATCGGCTGTGGCGCGAGGACGTCGTGGACTGGGAGGGCAGCTTCCGGGTCCCGCTGGACGGGTTCACGTCGACGCCTCGTCCGCTCGACGGCGTGCCGCCGTTCGTGTGGCACGGCTCGATTCGCAGCCCCGAGATCGCCGATCAGGCCGGTTTCTACGGAGACGGCTTCTTCCACAACAACATCTTCTGGCCGATCGAGCACACGAAGCAGATGGTTGCCCGCTATCGCGAGCGCTTCGAGCGACACGGGCACGGCAGCGCCGACCAGGCGATCGTCGGCCTCGGCGGCCAGTTCTTCACACGCCCGAACTCACAGGATGCCGTGCGCGAGTTCCGCCCGTATTTCGACAACGCTCCTGTGTACGGCCACGGACCCTCGCTCGAAGACTTCAGCGAGCTCACGCCGCTGACCGTGGGCAGCCCGCAGCAGGTGATCGAGCGCTACGCCGCCATGCGCGAGCACGTGGGCGACTACCAGCGCCAGCTCTTCCTCGTCGACCACGCCGGCCTCCCACTCGAGACGGTGCTCGAGCAGATCGAGATCCTCGGCACGGAGATCGTCCCGGCGCTGCGGCGCGAACTGGCGATCGGGCGTCCTGCCCACGTGCCGGACGCGCCGACGCACGAGGCGCGCCGCGCCGCCGTCCCGGCCTGAGTCCGGACTCCCAGCCCCCGTGGGGATTCCCACGGGGGCTGACAGGCTCATTACACTCGTGCTCGCCCGCCCCTCCTGCCCGCCGAGGTGGAGGGGATACGGAGCAGCGTCACTCCCCGTCCGTGTGAGCGTGACGCGAGGAAAGGCAGCGAGCATGACCTCTGAACCGACGATGCAGACCCTCGTCACCCCCGAGATGGAGGAGAAGAAGGGCGTGTGGGAGAACGAACGCACCTCCTACCCCGTCTCCGAGTCCGACATCCGGAAGTGGGCCCTGGCCTCCTACTGGCCGGAGAAGCCACCGCAGATCTTCTACGACCCTGAGTACGCGAAGGGCACGAAGTGGGGCGGCATCATCGCCCCCAACGACTTCAACCCGTTCGCCTGGCCCATCGAGCGGCCGCCCCGGCAGGAGTCCAACGGCCCCCGCTCCGGACAGGGGCAGCGAGGCATGAACGGCGGCCAGGTGGAGACCTTCGGCGTGCCGATGCGTCCCGGTGACGTCATCACCTCCCGCACGCGCCTGAAGGACTGGAACGAGCGCGAG
>JAQBZW010000301.1 GCA_027622315.1 Chloroflexota bacterium
GCGCGACGTAGACCAGATCGACCAGCAGGTTGACCGTCAAGAAGATCAGCACGAGCAGGAGCGTGATCGCCTGCATCATCACGTAGTCGCGGTCGCGGACCGCAGTGACGAGCGCACGGCCGACGCCCGGCCAGGTGAAGACCTGCTCGATCACGAGCGTGCCGCCGAGGATCGAGCCGAGCTGCAGGCCCATGATCGTGACCACCGGGATCATGCTCGGCTTCAGCGCGTGACGAAAGATCACGGTGCGCTCGTGCAGTCCCTTGGCGCGAGCGGTGCGGATGTAGTCCTCGGTCAGCGTGTCCAGGATCGACTGGCGTGTGAAGCGCGAGATCTGCGCCGCGACGATGCCGCCCAGCGCGAAGCTCGGCAGGATCAGGTGCTTCAGTCCCTCCCACGGGTTCTCCGTGAGCGGGACTCGTCCCGCGACGGGGAACCAGCCCAGCCATACGGCGAAGATCAGCAGGTAGAGCAGGCCGGCGATGAATGACGGCACGCCAATGTTCCAGCCGGTCCAGACGTTGCCGAAGAAGTCCCAGAAGCCGCCGCGATCGACGGCGGCCAGGATGCCGAGCAGGATGCCGAGTCCGAAGCCGATGGCGATCGAAAACGCAGCAAGCTCGAGCGTCGCCGGGAACGCGCTGGCGATGATCTCGGATGCCTGCGGGCCCTTGATCGACTGCCCGAAATCGCCGCGAAACGCACTCGTGATCCAGGTCACGTATTGCGTCGGGATCGGTTCGTCGAGGCCCAGCCGTTCGCGGGCCTGCGCGTACGCCTCAGCGGTCGCGTTCTCGCCGACCGCCGCGGCCGCCGGGTCGCCGGGGATCACGCGCACCACGAGGAACACCAGCATCGAGGCGATCAGCATCACGGGAAAGAGCTGGGTGACGAGCCGGTGGAGGATATAGGTCATGCCGGATGACGCGAGGCGCCGCTCTCACAATCCACTCGCAGGCGATCTATGCCCATGCGCGCGTCGGCCCGGACGTCTGCGAGGTTCCGGGCCGACCGCACAGGTTTGCCGGTCAGGCTAGGCGCGCAGGCCTACGCCCTCAACGAACGGGAAGCCCTCGGCATCATAGCCGTCCGTGAAGACGAGCTCGTTCGTGTAGAACCGCGCCCCGTACTGTCGGAAGAGCACGTTGCTCCACGCGACATCCAGGTACTTCTTGTTCCACGCGTCCCAGTCGGTCCAGGTGCCGTCCTTGGCCGCGTCGATCATGTCCATCCACTCGGGCTCCTCGCGGATGCCCGGCCGATCGCGCAGCGGGACTTCGGTTTCGGACGGCGCGTTCATGCGGCCGTCGTAGGCGTCGGCGAAGAGCACGGTGACCGCCGGGTCGCCCGACTTCACCCAGTTCCCGAAGCCGACGATCATGTGCTCGAACGTGCCGGTCGTCTGGAGCGTGATCATCTCCGTGTACTCACGCGGCGTGATCTGCAGCGTGATGTCCATCTGGGCGAGCTCCTGCTGAAGCAGCTGTGCCAGCGCCGGGGCGTCGAGGCGCTCCGGCAAGATGTCCGCCTTGATCGTGCTCCCGCGAATCCCGGCCGCGTCAAAGAGCTTCGCGGCCTCGGCCGCGTCGAAGACCGGCCGGTCGAGTTCGGCGTTGAAGGCGGCGGACGAGGGCTGCCATGGCAGTCGCGCCGGCACGTCGAACGATCCTGCGAACTCCTTGGTGATGCGCTCGCTGTCGACCAGCATCAGCAGGCCCTGGCGTACGCGCTTGTCATCGGTCGGCGGGAGGTCCGCGCGCAGCCGGATGACGCGTCCGCCCTGACCGGTGCCGATCGCCCCGTAGTGTTTGGCGCTCTTCAGCATGCGCGCCTCGGCTTCGGGATTGCCCACGCCGACGGTGCTCTCGTGGATGTCGCCCGTCTCCACGGCGAGACCGGCGGCTGCCGTGTCCGCGAAGATCGTGAACTCGATCTTGTCCACGTGGGGCCGCTTGCCGTGATAGGCCTCGTTGCGCACGAGGTCGTAGCCGCGGTTGGGGTCGAAGTTCTCGAACTTGAACGCGCCCGTGCCGACGAGCACGCCCTGCTCCACCTGGCCGATCGTCTCGCGGTCGGCGATGTTGGTCTGCGAGAGCAGCGTTCCGAAGTATCCGGTCGGCTTCTTCAGCTTGATCTGCACCGTCTTGTCGTTGACCGCGGTGACGCTGTCGATGTTGACCGACATCAGGTTCAGCGGGCTGCCGCCGCCGCCGGCGCCTGGGTCTTGGATGGCCTCGTACGTGAACACGACGTCTTCGGCGGTAAACGGCCGGCCCGTGTGCCACTTCGCGTCTTCACGGAGTGTGAAGTTCCAGGTCATGTTGTTGTCGACGGCTTCCCAGCTCGTCGCGAGATCGGGGTAGATGTCGAAGTCCTGGTTCACCATCCGCTCGAGGCGGTCGTAGCCGGCTTCGGCGCCGAGTTCCGTCTTTCCGACGCGAACGAGGCGGTTGAAGAGGCCGCCGTTCTGATTGATCGGCGTGTTGTTTCCAGCGGTGTTCAGCGGAATGCGGACGAAGTTCGGCGACGAGGACGTCCCGCGCTTCCACGTGCCGCCCGCGCGCACGACCGCCTCGGTTGCAGCCGGTGCAGCGGTCGCGGCCCCGGAGGCCGCGCTGGTCGCCGCGGGCGCCGCCGCTTCGTCGTCACTGCCGCAGCCGATCAGCGCTGCGCCGGCGATGCCCGCGGCCCCCATGGCCGTCCCTCGCAGCACGCCACGTCGCGTCAGCAGACGCCGTGTCCAGTAGTTGTAGTCGCTC
>JAQBZW010000302.1 GCA_027622315.1 Chloroflexota bacterium
CCGGCCGAAGCCTCGCGCGGCCCTCCGATCCGGTACACGGCGGGCGCGTCGCCCAGCGGCGCGCGGGCCGCGACGAGGGGCGCATAGGGCGCCTGCCGGTCGCTGCCGCCGACCGCGAACCGTTCGGCGAGCAACGCGTTCACCCAGTCGATCACGGCCGGCACGGAACGGAAGTTCTGCGTGATCTGCACGACCGAGTCGTCGAACCGGTCGCGAACGCGCCGATACAGGTCGATGTCGGCGCGCCGGAACCGGTAGATGGACTGCTTCGGGTCGCCCACGAAGAACAGCCGGCCCGCGTTGACGGGCCGTGAGAGCCAGTGCTGATCGACGGCGCCGTCCGGAGCACAGCCCAGCAAGAAGGCGATCTCCGCCTGCAGCGGATCGGTGTCCTGGAACTCGTCGATGAACAGGTGCGTGTACCGCTCACGCACCGCCGTCCGCACCTCCGGTTGCCGCGCGAGGAGGTGACGGGTCAGGACGAGGAGATCCTGGAACTCCACGCGCCCCGCTCGGCGACGCTCGTCGGCCGCGCCGAGCACGAAACGGGTGATCTCCGCGGTCAGCGCGGCGGCGGCGGCCCCCGCGACGACGTCGAAGCGCTCGGCCGCCGTCGCGTAGACTGCCGCGAGATCCGCGCGCACGTCGTTCAGCATCCCCTTCGGCCAGTGCGTGGCCGCCCCGATGCGAGCCACATTCCACGGTTCACCGCGCGCGTTGCGCGCGACCGCGTGGAGCGCCTGCACGGCGGCGATGTCGTCGGTTGCGCCCCGCAGCCGGTCGGTCCGGGACGCCAGCAGCGAGAGGTGCTGCGCCATGCGGTCGGTGGGGTCCGTGCAGCGATCGGTGGATGCACAGACCACGTCGACGGCATCGGCGATCGCCGAGACATCGAGTTCTGGCTGTGGCACCGGATCGTTGGTGACGCTCAGCCGGTCCCAGTGGCCGCGCAGGCTCGACGCGAGGCTGCGCAACCGGTCCGGTGTCGCGCCGAGGGCGAACGCCCGTAGCAGCGGTGTCGCGAGTGCCGGATCGCCGTCGGCGCGTGCGAGCAGATCCTCGAACCACGCATCCCACTGATCGCGGAACAGCCCTTCACCCTCGGTGGCGTCCAGCACGTCGAACGCCAGCGGCAAGCCCGTCTGGAGTGGATGCGCGGCGAGCACGCGGCGACAGAAGGCGTGGATCGTCTCCACCGCGGCGCCGTCGAGGTCGGCTAGGGCCGCCTCGCAGTACTCGCGCTCGGCGGCGTCGGCGTCGGCGATCAGCCGCTCCAGCGCGTCGCGGATGCGGTCGCGGAGTTCGGAGGCGGCCGCCTCCGTGAACGTAATCGCGGCGATGCCGTTCACGCCGGCACGGCCGGTCGCGAGCACCCGCAGCACGCGATCGACGAGCGATCGTGTCTTGCCGGTTCCGGCGCCGGCTTCGACGAAGAGCGTCCGATCCAGGGCGTTCGCGATCGTGTCGCGCTGCGCCTGGTCGACGAGGGTGTCGTCCGTCACGCGTCGCTCTCCTCGTCGCCCGACCCTGCCTCGACGCTGCTCAGTGCCACGAACGAGGCGAGCGAAGGATCGGCCAGCTTGTGCGCCGACTCACGGGCGCGGCTCGTGCCACACACAGCGTCGTACGGGCACCACCGACAGTGCGCATAGGCGCCTCCCTGCTGCGGCGCACCTGGCACGCCGAGGAAGACACCCCCGGCGATGCCATCGAAGATCGTGCCGAGCACCTCGCGAAAGCGCGTCTCCACGGCGTCGTCGACCGCGTAGCCGACGAAGCGATCGCCCTCCGGCGTGTCCTGGCGGGTGAACCAGTACCGCGATTCGACCACACCGGCCTCAGCTCCGTAGTGGGCCCGCGCGCCGAGCGCGTAGACGGGGAGCTGGAGCAGCCGCCCCGCCTGCACCGGATCTTCGTCCAGTCTGCGGTAGCCGGATGTCGAGCCGCTCTTGTAGTCGATCACGACCATGCGCCCGCCGTCGGGGGAGCGGTCGACGCGGTCGATACGGCCGCGGAGGCGCACCGAGCGTCCCCCACCGACATCAACGACGACCGGGATATCGCCGCCGATCGCCAGCTCCGTGGCGACCGGTACGACGCCGGTGTCGGCGCGGTACTGCTGGTCGATGTCCGGGAACGCCTCGATGTCGCGCAGGATGCGCGCGCGGTCGATCCGCCAGAGCAGCGGCGCGCCGGTGAGGCCCTCCTCCTCGACGCGCCGGCACTCCTCGATCGCAATCGCGGTCAGGCGCGCGCGATCTGCGTCGCTCCATACGGCATCCGGGGTCGCAGGTCGGCGCTCGCTGATGAACCGCTCGAGCACCCCGTGGATGACGGTGCCCCGGTCCGCGGGGGAGATCGACAGCAGCTGGGCAGGTTCGCTGCGCTCGGCGACGCGCAACACGCTCGCGAAGAAGTACTGGCGCGGGCAGGATGCCCACCGTTCGAGCGAGGTCGGCGACAGCTCCCTGTCCACGATGCTGTCGAGCATGGCGGCCGGAAGCGTGTCGACGTGCCCGTCCCAGCGGGTGAAGTGCAACGAGCGCCGGGCGTGCTGTGCGTCCCAGCCGGCGCGAAGCACCGGTGTCTCCTTCGCGAGCGGGTGACGCTCGACCGCGTGCCCGGCGTCGCGCCAGGCGCGCAGCGAGCGCAGGTCACGCTCCTGCAGCGACGCGGCGACCCCGGGGCCCCCGAGCGCGCCGTCGAAGGACGAGACCAGCGTGTGCCACGGGGCGTCGAGGCGGT
>JAQBZW010000303.1 GCA_027622315.1 Chloroflexota bacterium
TGCGCGCGCAGCCGGCCTTCGCCGGCTCCGATCGGGAGTGGCGCGGGCGACTGCTGGCAGTACTGCGCGCGCACGGCGGCGACGGGCGCGGGATGGCCACGCGTTCGCTCTGGCGCGCGCTCGCCGCGCCCTCCCCCGATCGCGCGCGTGCACGCACGTTGCTGGACGCGCTCGTCGTCGATGGGCTGGCGTGGCGAGAGGGCAGTCGCTGTGGTCTCGGCGAGCCCCCGGTACCACGATGATCGAGGCGTGAGCGGTCTGTTAGGCTCGTGCTCCGCCAGAACAACCGCCCGCACGCCATCACGGAGGACGCCCGCATGCCGGAGCAGGTCTATGCCGACGCCGACGTCACGATCGAGCTGTTTCCCGCGCTCGGGCCGCTCGCGAACAACGCCTACCTGCTGCGCCCCGTAAACGGGGGCCCGCTGACCGTGATCGATATCCCGGAGGGGTTCGAAGCCGTGCTCGAGGCGATCGGCGACTCGCCCGTCGAGCGTGTGATCGTGACGCACTCGCATTTCGACCACTGGGGTGGCTACGACGTGATGCGCAGCCGCATCGATGCACCGGTACTGGCCGGGGCGGCGGAGACGAATCTCGACGAGTCGCGGACGATCGGGCGGCTGGCCGACGGGGAGGAGCTCGCCGTCGGTTCGGCGCGGCTGGCGGTGCTGCACACCCCTGGGCACACGCCCGGCTCGATTTGCCTGCGCCTCGGCGGCGCGGTGCTCACCGGCGACACGCTCTTCCCGGGTGGGCCGGGCTACAGCCGCACACCGCAGGCGCTCTCGCAGGAGATCGCCTCGATCACCGACACGCTGCACCCGCTCCCGGAGGCGACGCTCGTGCTCCCGGGCCACGGCGACCGCACCACGATTGGTGCGTCTCGTGCCGAGTACGCTGTCTTCGCCACGCGCCCACATGCCGATGATCTGCACGGCGACGTGCTCTGGGCTGAGAGCTGAGCGCGCCGCCGCCGGCCGCGGCGATTGACCGCACAAGCGGCCCGCCTAGAATTCGCCGGACCTGAACCAGCGCGCCTGCTCAGGCGCCGCACGACGAACGCACGACCGCCACCCGCTCGCGCCGACCGGCGAATGGAGATCGATGGATCAGCTGAACCCGACGGCCCTGACCCTCGACAACGGGCTGCGGCTGCTCGTGACCCCGATGCCCTACGCGCGATCGGTCGCGATCTCGGTGTACCTGGCCGCCGGTTCTCGCTACGAGCACACCACCGAGGGCGCGGGCGTCGCGCACTTTCTCGAGCACATCTGCTTCAAGGGCACCGAGCGCCGCCCGCGACCGATGGACGTTTCGATTGAGATCGACGCAATGGGCGGCACGATCAACGCGGCCACCAACCGTGAGCTCACCGTCTACTACGCGAAGGTGACGCCTGAACACGCCTCCCGCGCGCTCGATGTGCTGCTCGACATGCTGCGCAATTCGCTTTGCCTCGATCACGAGATCGAGCGCGAACGCGGCGTGATCCTCGAGGAGCTGGCAGCGGTCGAAGACTCGCCTGCCGAGCAGGTGGGCGTCGCTCTCGACGCGTTGCTGTGGGGCACGCAGCCCCACGGTCGCGATATCGCCGGCACCGTCGAGTCCGTGAGCGCGCTCTCGAACGACCTGATCCGCGGCTACTACCGCGGTCAGTACGTGGCGAACTCAGCGGTGATCTCGATCGCCGGCGCCGTCGATCTGGAGCAGATTCGCGCGCTCGTCGAGCGCCACGCCGGGGACTGGCAGCCGGGCACACCCTGCAACTGGGTACCGAACGTCGTCGGCGAGCGGGGCCCGCGCGTGCACCTGATCCCGAAAGACACAGAGCAGGCGCACGTGGCCATCGGGCTGCTCGGGCTGGACGCGCACGACCCTGATCGCTACGCGCTCGATCTGCTGTCGATCGTGCTCGGCGAAGGCATGTCGTCGCGGCTCTTCTCGCGTCTGCGCGAGGAGCTCGGGCTTTGCTACGACATCCATTCCTACCTCAGCCATCTGCTCGACACGGGGATGTTCGCCGTCTACTCCGGCGTTGATCCCGACAATGCCGCCGCTGCGGTGCGTGAGAGTTGTCGCGAGCTTGCACGCGTGCTGCAGCCGGTCACGTCCGACGAGCTTGCGCGCGCGAAGGCGGTCACGCGCTCGCGCGTGCAGCTGCGGATGGAGGACACGCGCTCCGTCTCGGCGCTCTATGGCGCCCAGGCGGTGCTCGGGCTGCCGCAGATCTCGCCGGAGGAGACGTTGCTGCGCAGCGCGGCCGTCACGCTCGAGGATGTGCAACGCGTGGCCATGCGTGTGATTCGTGACGATGCGCTCCACCTGGCGGTGGTCGGTCCCTTCGACGATCCCGACTCGCTCGAGCGTGAGCTCGCGATCGATGGACGCTCCGCTGGATAATCCGCCGCTCGGCGCATCGCTCCCGGCCGCCTCCTCCTTCGCGAACCCCGCGCGGCCGGGGCCGGGCGTCGCGCCCGGGAACGTCGATCGCACCGCGCCGCAGAGCGATCCGGGCTCAATCGGCGGGGGCACCGCCCCACGCCCGGAGCGCTACCTGATCGTGGCCCGCTACGCAGACGAGGTCGTTGGCGCCGAGTCGCCGAGCCCGCGCGCGGAGGCGCCGCGGTACCTGTTCGCGCGCTGGGCGGACTGGCCGTTCCCCGCGATGCTCGCGCTCGCGCCCCCGGCACGCGACGAGACGCTGGCGGATGCGATCGGCCGCGTGC
>JAQBZW010000044.1 GCA_027622315.1 Chloroflexota bacterium
GACGGGGTCTCAGGGCGAACGGAAAGAGGGGCCGGAGCGCGGAGCGCGGAGCGCTCGCCCAGCGTCGCCAACGCGCAGCGCCGCCTCCCCCTCCGTTCGCCCTGAGACCCCGTCGAAGGGGGCCACGCATGCCGCCCGTCGGTAGCCCGCAAAGCCCCCGGACCGTCTGGCGATCTTCCCTCCCTCAGCCCAACGTGGCTTCCGTACGGAACGGGGAGCCCTGCACGATGCCCTTTCACGTCTACATCCTCCACTGTGTCGACGGCTCCTACTACGTCGGCCACACGGACAACCTCGAGCATCGCCTCGCCCTGCACGCCCAGGGGAAGCTCGACGGCTACACGGCAGCCCGCCTTCCGGTCGAACTGGCCTGGTGCGAAGACGCGGGATCCCGCGAGAACGCGATCGCCCGCGAGCGGCAGCTCAAGGGCTGGTCGCGGGCGAAGAAGCGAGCGCTGATCGAAGGCGATTGGGACAAGCTCCGCGCGCTCGCGCGTCGCCGATCACGCGGCGCAGTCGACACATGATCGGCCATCCGGAGGCATCACTGCCTACCTCCTTCGTTTCACTCGGGATCACAGGGGGCGACGTCCTACTCGCCGACGGCGCACGCCGTCGGCGGAGGCCCACCGACCTCCCGCTCATCCTGAGCTTGCCGAAGGGCCGCCCCGCCCTGCCCGCACTGACCGCCAGCAACCCCGGCGATACACTCGCGCCCCCACCGACTGAGACGGGAGTGAACCGATGGCGACGTTCGACATCTTCGTGCTGCCGGGCGACGGCATCGGGCCCGAGGTCACGGCCGAGGGCGTGCGCGCCCTCGAGGCGATCGGGCAGCGCTTCGAGCACGTCTTCAACTTCGAGCAGGACCTGGCCGGCGGTGCGGCGATCGACGCGCACGGCGTGGCGATCCGGCCGGAGACGCTCGAGCGCGCGAAGCAGTCCACGGCCGTGCTCTTCGGCGCCGTCGGCGGGCCGAAGTGGGACAACCCGACGGCCGCGGTGCGCCCCGAGCAGGGCCTGCTCGCGCTGCGGCGCGAGCTCGGGCTGTGGGCGAACCTGCGTCCCGTGAAGGCCGAGCCGGCCCTCATGCACTCGTCGGCGCTCAAGCCGGAGGTGCTCGCGGGCGTCGACATGCTCGTGATCCGCGAGCTCACGAGCGGCATCTACTTCGGCACACCGCAGGAGCGCCGCGTCGTGAACGGTCGCCGCGAGGCGATCGACACCGACTACTACAACGAGGACGAGATCGCGCGCGTCGCGCACCTCGGCTTCCGCGCCGCGCGCGAGCGCCGGAAGCAGCTCACGAGTGTCGACAAGGCGAACGTGCTCGCCTCCTCGCGGCTCTGGCGCGAGGTCGTGGTCGAGGTGGCTGCCGAGTACCCGGACGTGAAGCTCGAGCACGTGCTCGTCGACGCGATGACGATGCACCTGATCAACCGCCCGTCGTCGTTCGACGTGGTGATCGCCGACAACATGTTCGGCGACATCATCACCGACGAGGCGTCGGTGCTCGGGGGGTCGATGGGCATGCTGCCGTCGGCGTCGCTCGGCACACTCGGCGAGGACGGGCTCGGCCTCGGCATGTACGAGCCGATCCACGGCTCGGCCCCGGACATCGCCGGCAAGGGCGTCGCCAACCCGCTCGCGATGTTCCTCTGCACCGCCATGCTGCTCCGCCACTCGTGCGGCCTCGAGGACGAGGCCCGCGCCCTCGAAGGCGCGGTCGCCCGCGCCGTCGACGACGGCCTGCGCACCGCCGACATCGCCGCGGCCGGCGAGCGCACGCTCGGCACTCGCGAGATGGCGGACGCGGTGCTCGAGCGGATTGGCGCGTAGGGGCGCAGCGTGCTGCGCCCGCGCGCGGGCAACCGCGCGGAAACTGCAAGCGGAGGGGCCGGGTGCCCCCGCCGAACCCACGGCGTGGCGGCCCGTCGCAGACCACAATGTCGGGCCGTCGAGGCAAGCGATCTCGTCTGGGCGTAAAGTCTCGTTCATGCGCATCGAAGAACTCGAAGCAGCCGCCCTGAGACTGGACCCGAAGGATCGGGCACGGCTGGCCGAACGCCTTCTCGACAGCCTGGAGCAGCTCTCGCCGGAAGAGAATGAGCGTCTCTGGGCCGAAGAGGCAGAACGTCGGGCGGATGCTGTCGATGCAGGCTCGTTGCCGAGTCGAGCGGCCGAGGCTGTCTTCCGCGATGCGCGGGCACGACTGTAGAGCGTGCGAGTCTCGTTCAACGAGCTGGCCGAACGCGAACTGAACGACGCCGCGCAGTACTACGAGCGCGAGCGGCCCGGGCTTGGCGCAGCGTTTATCGCCGAAGTACAGCGATGCACCGCTGCGGCGCTTGAGTTCCCACAGTCGAGCCCGGTCGTCCTCGGTCACGTTCGGCGGTGGTTGTGTCGGGGATTTCCGTACGGCGTCCTGTATTCGGTCGAAGAGGACGAACTGAGAATTCTCGCCGTCATGAATCTTCGGCGCCGCCCGGGATACTGGGTTGGCCGAAGCTGACGGACGACGGCCTCCGCACCGCCGACATCGCCGCCGCCGGCGAGCGCGCGTTCGGCACGCGGGAGATGGCGGACGCGGTGCTCGAGCGGAGTGGGTAGAGCAAACGGGACGCTAGTGGATGGCGAACACGTCGAGTTCGCGGTCAGGTCGATGACACCGTGCATGTGCAGCCGCGGCTAGTCCGCATCTTCTACAAGTCTCCGATGTTCTTGTTGACCTTGTTTGGCTACGTCTACGCCGTCACGTTGATCATCAACTATGAGAAGGACACAACTAGCGTTACAATGCGGCATTCGCAATCATGCTTTCATTAGCAGCAGTCTCGTTCTCTTTCGCTCGAGTGATCGAAACAGAAGAGCTGCGGAGTCGCGTCATGTTTGCGGGCGAGCGCCTGTTGCACGGGGCAATCGTCGTTCTCGTTTCATCACTCTTGAAGTATCTCGTTTTCGTTCTTCTAGATCAGCCGCACATCACTCGCACGCCATTTGTGCACGACGTGATCCCCTTGACAGCAGGCGTCTTCGTAGGTGCCATCTTCTCGAGTGGGGTCCTGTTCGCTCACACCGGACTGCGCGTCCTGAACGACCTGCTCTTGCTGAGAATGACGCGGGAGCACGACTGGGACGACCTGTGGTAAATGCCGGGTTGCGAGCTCTGGACGTGATGACAACATCGTTCGTCAGGCTGCACTCAGCCGCGCGCGAAGCGGTCGGGCCCCGAGCAGACCAGCGGTGAAATGGCATGACGAACGCATCGAGCGTCGCATCGCTCGATTCGGCTCGCCGCGAAGCGCTGAAGGAGCGACTGCGGGTACGGCTCCGTGCGGACCGCGACGGTCGCATTGCACTCCGAGCGCGTGCCTGGGCCGTACGCGGTTCGGCCGACTGAGCCCTGCCGCCGCCCCCGAGCCTGGCCCGAGACGGTCCCCGTCCTCTTTCACCCGACACCGGCCGTGGAACGGCGTTCGCGCGGCGTAATGTGCGCGTGGGCCTCGCGCGCCCCGGCCGGCGGACGGGATCCGTCGCATCGGAGAGAGATAGGGCGCAGTCCCGTGAGGAGTCTGAAATGACCAACGCACGACCCGGCATCGGCGTCGCACCGGACGCTCCGCCCGAGCCCGACAGCTACGACTGGCCCGCGATCGTCGAAGGCCTCAACCGCTACCTGCGGCTCGGCGCGACGCCGATCGGGATGAAGATGTTCGAGACGGTCGCCGAGATGGAGGCGGTCCCCGGCGTGCGCCGGCCGCAGGGGAACTTCGTGCTCGATCAGCTGGTGGCGCAGGCGCGCTGGAACGGCTGGACGATGGGCGTGACCGGCGACGACGTCGGCGCTCAGTGCGCGGCGCCGGTGGGGCTCTACCCACCGGCGAAGATGGCCGCCTGGCGCAACAGCACGAACATGTCCGGAGTGTGGTTCGCGGACGACGAGGGCGCGATCGCGCACCAGCAGGCGATGGACGTGCTGCCCGACGGGCGCTTCGAGGCGCTCGTGATCTCGCCGCTCACCACCGGCCGGCTGGACCCGCCCGACGTCTGCCTGATCTACGGATCGCCGGGGCAGATGATCATCCTGATCAACGCCCTCCAGTTCCACGACTACAAGAAGTTCGAGTTCTCGGTGGTCGGCGAGTCCGCGTGCGCCGACTCCTGGGGCCGCGCGCTCAAGACCGGCGAGCCGTCACTGTCGATCCCGTGCTTCGCCGAACGCCGCTTCGGCGGCGTCCAGGATCACGAGCTGCTGATGGCGATCCCGCCGCGCTACCTGCCGAAGGCGATCGAGGGCCTCGCGGCCCTCTCGAAGAACGGGCTGCGCTACCCGATCGCGCCGCTCGGCATCCAGGCCGACCCCGCGGAGTCGCTGAAGCGGTCGTACGCGCGGTGATGGTGGGCACGGCGCCCGTCGGTGCCTTCACGGCGAGCGTCGGCGCCTTCACCGCGAGCGTTCGCCTCCGCTTTCTCCGTTCGCCCTGAGACCCCGTCGAAGGGCCGGGCGCTGGCTGACCGAGCACGTGAACCGATCTCAGTTCGACCGCGGGTTTGCGACGGCCCTTCGACGGGGTCTCAGGGCGAACGGAACATGAAGACTCGGGCGTCAAGGCCTTCCGCGGTGAATGCCACGCCAGCGAGGAGAGGCGGGCCGTGACCTGGGAGCACTACCGCGACACGAACCGCGCGCTCTGGGATGAGCGCGTGGCGATTCACGTGGGCTCCGACTTCTACGGCGTCGAGCAGTTCCTCGCGGGTCAGTCGAAGCTGCGCTTCTTCGAGCACGACGAGCTACCGCCGCTCACGGACAAGCGGCTGCTGCACCTCCAATGCCACTTCGGGCTCGACACGCTCTCGCTCGCGCGGCTCGGCGCGACCGTGACCGGGCTCGACTTCTCCCAGCCGGCGCTCGACGCGGCCGCCGACATCGCGCGTCGCGCCGGCATCGAGGGCACACGCTGGCTGCAGTCCGACGTCTACGCCGCGCGCGAGGCGCTCGGCGGGGAGCGCTTCGACATCGTCTACACGGGCGGCGGAGCGATCAACTGGCTCGGCGACATCGAGCGCTGGGCGAGCATCGTCGCCGACAGCGTGGCGCCGGGCGGGACGCTCTACCTGTGGGAGTTCCACCCGGTGGCGGACATCTTCGACGACGAGCGTGACGACGTGCAGCTCGTCGCGCGCTACCCGTACTTCACGCCGCCCAGCGCGCCGCACCGCTGGGACACGCCGGGCACATACACGGAAGGCGACGCGGTCACCCAGCACACCGTGAGCTACGAGTGGAACCATCCGATCGGCAGCGTGGTGAGCGCGCTGATCGCGGTCGGACTGCGGCTCGAGTTTCTGCACGAGTTCCCGGTGAACGCATTCAAGCGCTTCCCGAACATGGTGCTCGATGAGACGCTCTCCGAGCCCGGCCGGCCTTACTACGTGCTGCCCGAGGCGCCCGAGCGGGTGCCGATGATGTACTCGCTGCGCGCGGTCCGAGACTGACCAGCGGGCGCTCTCGTGACGGGCGACAGCAAGGATGGTGTGCGCCGTGGCTCTCGTGGGTGCTGCCCCGTCGAGCCGACCACGCAGCGAGCGCCTGCCTGTGCAGCAGGCGCGGAGGAGCCCTTCATGGCAACCGATGTGATCGTCGACGTGCTCACGCCTTTTATCGGGCTGATCGGTGTGGGCTTCGGATTCATCGGCAGCTGGTGGCTAACAGAGCGCAGCCAGAGTCGTCTGCGAAAGCAGCAGAGCGAGAACGAAGTCAGAACGGCCTCATCGATATGCCTGGGACGGATCTTCAAGATGCAGACTGCGCTCACCGCGAACGCGCCTGCAATCTTCACGAATGAGCAGTATCTGCTCGGCGGCGATACCGACCGCTTCCTCCTGGCGGTGTCGAGCCGTCCAAGCTTCTTGCGCGACGAGTACGGGGTGTTCCAGAAAATGACCGGTGTACTCTTCGCTCAGCCGACGCCACTATTGTCGTCAACAATGACCGCCCTCGCCGGCGAGCTGTCACGGCTGGCGGGATCGGACTGACGGGCGACCTGCGGTGCCCGGATGTCCCTGAGCGCCCCGCCCTCCGCGCCCCCTCGCTTTCGCCCCAGCGAGGCGACTCATCGCTCCGCGACGCATCGATACGCCCCGCGAGCCACGGCGTTCTGCTTCGCGCCGCGCATCACGTGTTCCCCGCCCGCGCTGCGAACCGAAACCGTGCGACGTGACTCCCTGCCCCTCACCGCCCGATGCGCACAGGCTGCGGCGGCACCTCGCCCCGCATGAGCGGGGCGATCAAATCGACGAGTGCGAGCGGGGAGAGCGGCTCCTCGGTCGCACGGAGCTCGTCGAGCGACCACCACCGTGCTTCGCCGAGCGAGACCATCTCCTCGCCGTCGCCGCTGGGAGCGACCGGCGGTTGCTCGTCGGGCGAGCGGGCGAGGTAGAAGTGCTCGGTGGTGGCGAACCAGATCTCGGGCTGGCGCGCGTTGCCGGGGAAGCGCCACGTGAACTCGCGGAGCCACACCTCGGGGCCGATCGGGAGCGCGAGGCCCGTCTCCTCGCGCAGCTCACGCGCCGCGCCGTCGCGTGGCGGCTCGCCCGGGTCGAGCTGGCCGCCCGGGGTCATCCAGTAGTAGACGCTCGCCGTCGGGTCGACCGACGTGCGCAGCAAGAGCACCCGCCCGGCGGCGTCGAGCACAATCACGCGCGCGGCCGGACGCGGGCGCGGATCGTCGCGGCTGTCGCCGCTGCCGGGCGCGGTCACAGGCCGAGCCGCAGCGGGGTCGCGGGATAGTCGCCCGCGATCAGCGGAGGCACGAGCGTCGCCATGTCGTTCGGCGCGAAGATCTCGTCGCGCGCGGCGACCAGTTCGGCCGCCGACCACCAGTGCGCGCGCTCCATGTAATCGGCCTCGCCCGGCTGCATCCCGGACAGGTCGAGCTCGTAACGCTCGACGCGTGCGACGAAGAAGTGCTCCACGGACTCGAGCGGACGGCCATCGAACTCGAAGCGTGCGTACCGCTCCCAGACGCGCGGCCCCAGCGGCACACCGGCCAGCCCGGTCTCTTCGCGCAACTCGCGGAGCGCCGCCTGCTCGAGGTGCTCGCCCGGCTCCACGCCGCCGCCCGGGGTGATCCACACGTGCGGGATCGTGAGCCGCGGGTCGACCCAGCGGAAGAGCAACAAGCGGTCCCGCGTGTCGATCAGCAGCACGCGCGCGCTCTCGCGGCGGCCGGTGAGTTCGCTGTCGATCGGATCAGACATGCCGGGTGTCCCGCGAATTGCCGCCAGTTCGGCGCGCGATACACTCACCCTACTGTGCTGCAAACGTGCGACGAGCGGAACGTGGTGCACGCTGACCGGCCCCTCGGGCCGGCGGCGCCGATTATCGCGCCCCGCTGACCCGAGGCGCGCCGCCATCGCACGGTCCCACCCCCGTCGCTGATGCACCCACCGGCCGCCCGGGGCGGACCCGCCCTCGGTGGCCACACGGTGCGCACACGTTCGACAGGGAACTTCACACCATGAGCGACTCCGACCCGAACTCGACCTTCATGCTTCCGACCGGCGGCGCAGGCTGGCGGCCCGACCATCCGATCGAGCTGTACGACACCACGCTGCGGGACGGTCTCGGCATGGAGGGGCTCAGCCTCTCGCTCGAAGACAAGCTGCTGCTCGTGCAGCGGCTCGACGCGTTGGGCATGCACTACATCGAGGGCGGCTACCCCGGCTCGAACCCGAAGGACGCGGAGTTCTTCCAGCGCGCCCGCTCGCTCAACATGAAGCACGCGCGGCTGGTGGCCTTCGGCTCCACGCGGCGACCGGGCGGCGATGCCGCCACCGACCCGGCGATCCAGGCCGTGCTCGACGCCGAGACGCCCGTGATCACGCTCGTGGGCAAGTCGTCGGCCGAGCAGACGCGCACCGTGCTCCAGACCACCGAGGAAGAGAATATCGCGATGATCCGCGACTCTGTCGCGACGCTGTGCGCCCGCGGTCGCGAGGTCGTGTTCGACGCCGAGCACTTCTTCGACGGCTTCGCGACGGACCGCGCGTACGCGCTCGCCACGCTGCGGGCGGCTGCGGCGGCCGGCGCCACGGCCGTGGTGCTGTGCGACACGAACGGCGGCAGCCTGCCCGGGCGCATCGTGGAAGGCGTGCGCGCGGCGCGCGAGGTCGTCGACTGCCGTGTCGGCATCCACGTGCACAACGACGTCGAGATGGCGGTGGCGAACACGGTGCTCGCGGTGCTCGCCGGCGCCACGCAGGTGCAGGCCTGCGTGAACGGCTGGGGCGAGCGCACGGGCAACGCGAACATGTTCTCGGTGATCGCGAACCTGAAGCTGAAGCTCGGGCTCGACGTCGTGAGCGATGAGCAGCTCAAGCAGATCACACAGACATCGCACTTCGCGTCCGAGCTGGCGAACCTCCAGCCGAACGCGCAGCAGCCGTACGTTGGCACGGCGGCGTTCGCGCACAAGGCCGGGCTGCACGCGGCGGCCGTCGGCCGCGCGCCCGGTTCGTACACGCACGTCGATCCCGCGTCGATCGGCAACCAGGAGCGCGTGCTCGTCTCCGAGCTGTCGGGCCGCGGGAGCATCATCGGCAAGCTGCGCGAGCAGGGCGTTGAGATCGAGCTGAGCGACACCGAGGCGCGGCAGGTGCTCGAGCAGGTAAAGGCGCACGAGGCGGCCGGCTTCCAGTACGAGTCGGCGGAGGCCTCGTTCGAGATGCTCGTGCGTCGCCAGCTCCCGGGCTACGTCTCGCCCTTCGACGTGGAGGACTTCCTGATCGTGCAGCGGCGGCGTCACACGCGCCGCAAGAACGTGAGCGACGCCGAGAACGAGCTGATGTCGCAGGCAATGGTGAAGCTGCGGGTGAACGACCAGGTGAGCCAGGTCGCCGCCGACGGCAACGGCCCCGTCTCGGCGCTCAACGCCGCCGTTCACGGCGCCCTGCGCGGCGCCTTCCCGGGGATCGAGAAGGTGCATCTTATTGATTACAAGGTGCGCATCATCGACTCGGCATCCGGCGCCGACGCCGCCGTACGCGTGCTGATCGAGTCCTCGGACGGCCTGCACCTGTGGCGCACCGTCGGCGCGTCCACCGACGTGATCGAGGCCTCGTGGATCGCCCTCCAGGACGCGTACGACTACTGGATCATGCGCTGGGGCAGGACCTCACCCCGCCGCTGACGCCTCTCCCCCCTTCGGGGAGAGGGGCAGGACAGGGAGCGGCGGGGTGAGGTGCTACGTCTGCGGCCCGGGGGTCGCCGACGGGCGGTTGTTCGGCGCGCGCTCACGGAAGCGCTGGAATGCGCCGCCGATGCCGGCCCGCATCGCATCTTCGAACGACATGCGCGTCACGGTCAGGCTCTGATCCGCGCCGTCGCGGGTGACATCAACCGTGGCCGATCGCCGCGATGATCAGGCCGAGAATCGTGGCAAGGTCCACTGCTCCGCCTAACCGTCAACCACGCGTAGTTGCGGCGCTCGACCGCCTCCGTTGGCGGTCCGGCGGTACTCGATGATCAGGTCGACGATGTCGTGGTCGCGCTCGGTGACGACGTACGAGTGACCGTTGAACAGGACGATGTGCGTATCAGGCGTGCTCTCGACGCTCTGAATGAACTCTGCGTTCACGTAGAACTGGCTCTGGTCGAGGCGCGTCACGCGAATCATGTCCGACCTCCAGCGGGGAGGGTCCCGCCAGCGCTCTGTGATGTCGGACGCCATTGTTCGGCCGGGCGGCCCCCGGCCGTATCAGGGAACCCCCGCTACAGTGCCCCGGCACACCCTGAGCCTTGACCCGCCCGTCCCGATTCCTGCGATTCGCCTCAGGCACGCCCGCAGATCCGCACCCTGGCACGCGGCTGGCACCCGGCGGGGCAGGCTGCGCGCGCGTGGCTACGGGCAGGCGCCGACGCGGAGCCGTCCGGCGCGGCGCGCGGGCATGCGATCCGTCGGAATCGTGTCGCCGAAGGAAGAGACCGCAGCGGCCGCGCAGCGGCCGGCAGGCGAGGGCGGGGTCCGGGGCCTAGGCGCGGGGCTTGCGCGGGCCCAGCAACGCCTCGAGCGCGTCGCTGAGGTCGTTCACGGTGAACGGCTTCGCGAGGAACGCATCGGCGCCGGCGGAGAGCACTTCGCGCTCCTGGCGCTGATCGTTGTATGCCGACATCGCGACCACGGGCAGGCTCGCGAGCTCCGGCTGCTGGCGGATGAAGGTCACGAGCTCAATGCCACCCAGCCGCGGCATGCGGATGTCCATGAGCACGGCGTCCACGTGCACGCCGGCCTCGAGCTGGGAGACGGCCTCGCGGCCGTCCGCACAGAGGATCGTGCGGTAGCCGCGGCTGCGGAGCACGAGCGCGATCATCGAGCGCACGCTTTCCTCGTCCTCAGCGACGAGGATCGTCGGCACGCTGCTACGCGCGCGCTTCGGATCAGAGTCGGTTATGGCGGCGGCCACGGTACGCCTAACGTGCCGAACGGTCGGGTTGCTGTCTTCGGGGAGTGGCGGTGCGCGAGGTCCGGACAGCCGGAGCGGCGGGGCAGTCCCCGCCGCTTTCCGATCCGTGATCCGCGGAGGGCTAGCCCGCGCGTCGGCTGGTATCGGGCGCGCCGGACTCGCTGTCCGGGCTTTCCAGCCCCACGAGACCGCGCTTGAGCGCGTAACGGATGAGGTCGGTGCGGTTCTTCGCGTGCAGCTTCGTCATGATGTGCGCGCGGTGCGCCTCGACCGTCTTCACCGAGATCACGAGCTCCTCGCCGATCGCCTGGTTGGAGAGCCCCTCCGCGATCAGCTGAAGCACTTCACGCTCGCGGTTCGTGAGCAGGTCGTAACCGGCGCGGCCCTCGGGCTGCTTCGCCTGGAGCATGACTTCGTTGACCGCGATCTCGTCCGAAACGGAAGTGGAGAAGTACGTGTTGCCACGGTGCACGGACTGAATCGCGAGCACGAGCTCCTCGAGGTCGGAGTTCTTCACAACGTAGCCGGACGCCCCGGCGCGCAGCGCCTGCAACAGCCGCTCGTCCTCGAGGTAGGCGGTGAGGATCAGCACGCGCGTGCCGGGCGAACGCTTCAGGATCTGGTACGTCGCGTCGATGCCGTTGAGGCCCGGCATGACCATGTCCATCAGCACCACGTCGGGGTTCAGCCGCTCGGCCGCCTCCACAGCGTCGCGACCATTGGTCGCCTCGCCGGCAACCTCGAGACCAGGCTGGGACTCGAGCAGCACACGCAGCGCCTGCCGGAGCACCGCGTGGTCGTCGGCAACGAGCAGGCGGATGCGCTGAACGCCGCCTCGGACCTGTCGGCCTCGCGTCAGGGGAGCCTGATCGCGCATGCGATCGATGGTCATGTGGTGGGGACCTTCCAGTGTTCGCGGGCCGCTTAGCGTACGGGCCAGAAGTCGAGGGTGACCAGCCGCGGCAGCATGCCAGCGGTTAAGTCTCGGTAACATTCGCTACGCGGAAAGCCGATCGCCGCGGTAGTAGGCGCTCGTCGCCACCAGCTCCCGGTAGTCGTCGAACCGCTCGGTCGACTCCAGGCTTGCCGAGAACACCTTCGTCGCGTCGCAGCGCCGGCAACGGCCGAGGATGCGGCCGCTGATCGGGTCGCCCAGCAGCCAGTGATGCACGCAGTGCGGCATCTGCTCGTCGACGATGATGAGGTTGGGGGCTTCGTCACTCATGCTGGTACCTCGTGGGGTGGTGATTGATGACAGGCGGCATGCTACGGGTGTCCACGTAGCGGTCCCCATGAGGTAAACCCCTAGATTCCGGAGGAATTCCCTACAGCGGGACCGCGAACGCCCGGATCGCGCCACGGAATACCGACGCATCGGTCCGTCCTGCTCCCTGGGCTATGCGGGTGAACCCTACCGAGACGCCGCTCGCGGCCGATGATTCCCGTGAGGACAGACCACCATCCGCCCGGATCGGTGCGGAGTCGCATACACGCGGAATGGGATGGAACCATGCCGGAAGAGGGCGCGGAACACGCTGAGTACATCAGCATCCCCCGCGAATTCATCAGCCCGGACTCGGTCACCGGTGCGCACCTCTACGTGCACGTCGGTGGACGTTACGTGCTCTATCGTTCCGGCCATGAGCCGATCGACGCCGAGGCGCTGGCGAAGCTCAAGAGCCGCAGCATCAACTCGCTGTATGTGCTCGCCGAGCAACGCAACCAGCTCGAAGAGTACGTGGTCAAGCATCTGCGGAGCGTCATCGCCTCCGCCACAGACTCGGCGCAGGCCTCGCGCGTGATTCGTGACGCTACGCGCGCCGTGCTGCGCTCCACGCTCGGAAACATCGACACGATTGACGACTTCGAACGTCTGCGCGGCGTGTCTGACGTGCTCACGGACAAGATCGCGAACAGCCAGTCGCTCCTCTCGGGGGTGGTCCGCTTCGCCGAAGGCGACGAGCGTCTGCTCACGCACGCGGCCAATGTCGCCGCCTACTCAGTGGTGCTCGCGAGCCGCATCCCCGGCCTGAGCTCCGACGAGCTCTCGTCGATCGGCGTGGGCGCGCTGGTACACGACACCGGGCTATCGACCGTCGATCCCGAGTTGCTCTACAAGCCAGACGAGGAGCGCACGGATCTCGAGCGGTACTTCCTCGGTCGCCACCCGGGGCGCGGCGCGGCACAACTCGAGCAGGCCGGCGTCGACGATCCGATCGTGCTCGACATCGTGCGGCATCATCACGGCGTGGCCGATGGGGAGCAGCTCTCGCTGCCCGCCCAGGTCGTGCAGCTGGCTGATGTCTTCGACTCGCTGACGAGCCAGTCGCGGCAGGGTGCGCCGAACGGCCCGTTCGCGGCTCTGTACGACATGCGCCATCGCGCCAACGGCCGCTTCTCGCCGGAGTTGATCCGCGAATTCGTGCTCACGCTCGGTTCCATGACCGAGGTCGTCGCCGACAGCCCGGTCGCTCCGCTCTCGCGCCGTCGCGTGCGCGCCAACGCATCCGCCGCCTGAGCTGCGGCGACCGCACGACACACGGAGAAGGCCGGGCTCATGCCCGGCCATCTGCGCGTACTGCACGGGTCGCGTCACATGACGCGAACGGTTAGCGGTCCTGCTCTCCGATGAACGACAACTCCTGGTGCGAGTCTTCGTCCACGAGCCGCAGCAGCTCCGCGCGCAGCGCGAGCGCGTGTTCGGTCTGTGCCGCGTGCACGGCGTGCGCTTCACTCTCCCAGACGCCGAAACGACCCATGCGGCGGTTGGGGTCGCCTTCGTGCGGCCGCAGGTGATAGCCGCTGATGTAACCGCCTTCGGCCACATAGAACGCGGAGAGCTTGTCGAGCAGTTCCTCGAGGCGGCGCTCCTGGCCTGCTTTCGGGGTCATGTACGAGATGCGGACATAGGCCATCGCAGCCCCTTTCCTGAGGACAGTAACGCGCGCGCGTCCGCAAGCCGGCCGGGTCAGTGTGGTCTAGAGCCGCAGCTTCCCGTGGGAAGGCTGTCGTCGCCGCTGCTTGCCTGCGGCAAGCCGCTCCTCTTCCGCGAGGTCGGAGGGGTCACAGCGCTCGTTGTCGTGGACGTAGCCACACGCGATGCAGCTACCAAAGCGACCGTACCAGTCGTCTTCGATGATCATGAGCCCACGACAGCGCGGGCATTTCTTCGGAGGTGCACTGGACAGCATGGAGGAATCTCCTGGATCAATGGCGTGCGGCAACCCGCCGACTGGGCCTGACCCACCTGCCTCCGGGGTTAGCTGACGGGTTCGGGCCGAATCAGGATGGCCCGTCCTCCCGAAGGAGAATTCACCCCGGTGGTTGGTTCCCCCGGTCTCCGCAAGCGGAGATTAAGCAGGGCGCTGGTGCGCCTATCACAATCGCGAGGCATATCGTGATTGTGACAACAAGAGCATACGGACGGGGCTGAGGTTGTCAACCCGCCGTGACCATGAATACGCATAGGCACGTGTCAGGTTGCCATGCAGCTTCCCCCGGTCTTCGCGTCAGGCGACCTCAATCCTGACGCCGAGCAATCCACACCATCTCTGTCGACCGTTCCTCGAATACTGACCCGACGTGGTCGCCGAACAGCGCCTCCACGACGAACCCGGCGCGCGCCAGCAGGTGCTCCATCTCATATCGATAGATGTACCTCAGCGCGAATGAGAACCGCACCACGCGGCCTCCCGATTGCCTGAACGACCACGTCGTGCGCGCGATCTGCGCGGTCGGCTCGTACGAGCCCTCCTCCTCGACCGCGCCCGGAAGCGGGCGTCGACGTCTCCCGCCCGCCTGCCCGGCCGCGGCGATGAACGCAATGTCGGGGTTGAAGACGTTCAGGGCGAGCCTGCCGCCCGGCAGCAGCGCCGCGCGCGCGCATTCGAGCGTGGCGAGCTGATCCTCTGCCGTCATGTTGTGCAGGAACGTGCGGAAGGGAATCGTGACGAGCGCGACCGGGCGCCGCAGCGCCCAGCGGCGCATGTCGGCCTGCACGAGCGCGAGGCGCGGACTGACCGTCGGACCGACCGCGCGCGCCTTGTCGCGCGCGACCGCAAGCATCGAGCGCGAGAGGTCCAACCCGATCACGGGCACCCCCGCCTCCGCGATCGGGAGTGCGATTCGCCCCGTGCCCACGCCGACCTCGACGATCGGTCCGCCCGCCTCGAGCGCCAGCGCTCGGTAGAACGCGACGTCGCCCGTCACGCCCAGAGTGTGCTCGTCATAGATCGCCGCGTACGGGTCGTAGTTCGCGCGCTGGTCGCTCACGATCGGACCGCCTTTCACCCCGTGCCCGCCTCGCCGCGCTCAGCCACGACGCGGTGGCGGCTGACCAGAGGCGCAGCTCGCCGGTCAGCGCCAGCGACTGCCCCGCCCTCGTCGCCCTCGTCGCCCTCGCGTCGGGACCAGATCGCGGCCTGGGGCCGTCGCATCGCCGTCGCATCGCCGTCGCATCGCCGTCGCATCGCCGTCGGGTACCGCCGGTGCTATCGTCGCCGCTGATACGGAGTCCGGGGAAGCCGGTGCGAGTCCGGCGCTGTCCCGCAACTGTGAGTCCTTCCCGGCCCGGAAGGATGAGCCAGAGAACCGGCCCGTACGCGTTGTCGAACCTGCGAGGACAGGCGACGGCATCGGCTACGGGCGGGACGCATATACAGCGCCCCACGGCGTAGCGCCGTTCACTCGCCTGCCCCCTCGCGCCAGAGGGGGTTTCCCGCGCCTACGGACGCGGGAGACCCTGCGGTGCAGGAGGCACAGCACTTGTCCATCACCCTCGACTTCTCTTATTTCCGGCCGCTGCGCCGGCCGGCCGCCGCGTTCACAGCGCTGCTCGTGCTGGGCGTACTGCTCGTCGCGTGCGGCAGCGACAGCGCGGTAGTCACTGCCTCGCCGACGGCGGCCGCTTCGTCGGCGGCCACCGGCACGCCGGCGGCGCCCGCGGAGTTCCCACGCACCGTATCCGGCTCAGACGGCGTCGCGATCACGCTGCTCGCCCCGCCGCAGCGCATCGTCTCCGTCTCACCCGGTGCGACCGAGGTGCTCTTCGCGATCGGCGCCGGCTCCCAGGTCGCCGCGGTCGACCGCTACTCGAACTACCCGGCGGCCGCGCAAGCCCTGCCGCAGCTCGATACGTATCTCGACACGGCCGATCCGGAGAAGCTGCTCGCACTATCACCGGATCTGCTCGTGACCTCGACCGCCGAGCAGGCCGAGCAGTTCCACGGCCTGGGCGTCCCGACGCTGTTCCTCGCGATCCCGACGACGATTGAGGGCGTCTACGACGAGGTGCGTCTGCTCGGCAGTGCGACCGGCCACGACGGCGACGCAGAGCAGTTCGTTGCGGAGACACAGCGCCGGGTGGACGCCGTGATCCAGCGCTTGAGCGACGTCACGGACGGGCCCGTCGTCTTCTTCGAACTCGACAACACGCTGTACACGGCGGCGCCCGGCTCGTTCATCGGCAACATGCTGTCCCTGCTGAAGGTGCAGAACGTCGCCGAGGGTGCGAGATCGCCCTATCCCCAGCTCACGGCTGAGGCCGTGATCGCGGCGAACCCGGAGGTGATCCTGCTGGCGGACGGTGCCTACGGCGAGAGCCTGGAGACCGTGGCCGCACGGCCCGGCTGGTCGTCGATGTCGGCCGTCGCCGCGGGCCGAGTGATCGCGGTCGACCCGGATCTCACGAACCGCCCGGGCGGCCGGATCGCTGAGGCGATCGAGTTGCTCGCACAGGCGATCTACCCCGATCGCTTCCCGCCGGCCTCGAGCGCGCAGCGATGACGAGCGTGCCCGGCGCCAGCGTCATGCCGGCTGCCCCAGCGCTCCCGCGAGGCCGCAGGCGGATCTCGCAATTGACGCCGGTCACGTTCGGCGCGCTCTTGTTGCTCGCCATCGCCGCGCTCGCTCTCACGCAGGGCGCAGCGGCCATTCCCGCGCGCACGACCTTCGCGCTGCTCGTGGATCGCCTGCCGCTGATCGCTGTGCACACGGACGTGCCCGCGTCATGGGAGCGCATCGTGTTCGACATTCGGCTGCCGCGTGTCGTCGCGGCGGGGTTGGTAGGCGCTGCACTGTCGTACTCGGGCAGCGCCTACCAGGGCGTGTTCCGTAACCCGCTGGCGGAGCCGTACCTGCTCGGTGTGGCCTCCGGCGCGGCGCTCGGCGCCGCGATCGCGATCGTGTCGCCGCTCGAGTCCAGCACCTACGGCGTGGGCTGGGTACCTGCGCTCGCATTCGTCGGCGCCGGTGTGGCCGTCGTGCTCGTGTACCTGTTCGCGCGCAGCGGCAGCGTGGTGAACAACGCGACGCTGATCCTCGCGGGCGTCGCGCTATCGGCCGTGTTCTCGTCCGTCACGTCGTTCCTGCTGCTGACCGGCGGCGGGGCCACGCGCCCGATCCTGTCGTTCCTCTTCGGCGGCTTCAACACCGTGAGCTGGGCGCGCATCGTGTTCGCGCTGCCGTACCTGGCTGTGGGCGCCGCGGTCGTCGCGATCTATGCGCGTGTGCTGAACGTGCTCCAGCTGGACGAAGAGCAGGCGGCTCAGCTCGGGGTCGACGTCGCGCGCGTGAAGCTGATCGTGCTCGCCGCGGCGTCGCTCGTGGCGGCGACGGCGGTCGCGCTTGCCGGAGTGATCGGCTTCGTCGGCCTGATCGTGCCGCATGTCACGCGCATGCTCGCCGGTCGCGACCACCGGCGGCTGCTTCCGCTGAGCGCGCTGTTCGGCGCGTCGTTCTTGATCGCGGCAGATCTGCTCTCGCGCACCGTGATCGCGCCACAGGAGATCCCGGTGGGCATCGTGACGGCGATCGCCGGCGGACCGTTCTTCCTCTACCTGCTGCGCACGCGCGGGGCCGACCGGCTGTGAGCGCCGTGCAGGCGCCGCTCGCGACCGCCGCCCCCACCGGACCGGCGCCGACGGCGCCGGCCGCACCGCTGCTCGAGG
>JAQBZW010000304.1 GCA_027622315.1 Chloroflexota bacterium
TGCCGCCGGGCAGGGTGGCCCCCGCGGTGGCTTTGCCGCCGCGCTCAACCAGGCGCCGCCGGCGCCGGGCATGAGCGCATCGGTCACGCTGCTGATCGAGGCGAAGGAAGGCGTGCTCAGCGTGCCGGCCTCGGCCGTCCACCAGCGCGGCGCCGAGCGCTACGTGCTCGTCCCCGGGCCCGACGACACGGAACAAGAACGGGTCGTGACGGTCGGACTGACAAACGGCACTTCGACCGAGATCACCTCGGGCCTCGAGGACGGTGACGCGATCCTGCTCGGCACAATCGCAGCGACGACGTCGACCTCAGCGGCTGGCGCGGCGCCGGCCGGGGGCCCGCCGGGCGGCGGGGCCGGAGGCTTCGGTGGGCTCCGTTGATCCGCTTCGATCACGTCTCGAAGACCTACGTCACCGAAGCCGACACGGTGCATGCGTTGCGTGACGTCACGCTGGAGATCGCGGGTGGTGAGTTCGTCGCGATCATGGGGCAGTCGGGCTCTGGCAAGAGCACGATGATGAACATCATCGGCTGCCTGGACCGACCGACGTCGGGCAGCTACTCGCTCGAGGGGCACGACGTCGGACGGCTACCCGATGCCGTGCGGGCGAAGCTGCGCGGCCGCGCGTTCGGCTTCATCTTCCAGTCGTACAACCTGCTGCCGCGGCTCAGTGCGATCGAGCAGGTCGAACTGCCCCTGATCTACCAGCGCGTGCCGAACCGCCGTGCGCTCGCGGCGGAGGCACTGGCACGCGTTGGGCTTGCCGATCGTGCGCATCACGGGCCGACGCAACTGTCCGGTGGACAGCAGCAGCGCGTCGCGATCGCGCGGTCGCTGGTCGTGAACCCGCGCGTGATCCTCGCAGATGAGCCGACCGGGGCGCTCGACACGAAGACCGGGGGCGAGGTGATGACGCTGCTGTCAAAGCTCGTTGATGAGCAGGGGATCACGGTCGTGGTCGTGACGCACGAGCAGTCGGTGGCCGACTACACGCGCCGCGCGCTGCGCATGCGCGACGGCACGATCATCGAAGACACGGGCCGGCCGGCGCTGCGTACGGTGAACAGGTGAGCCTCGCCGATGGTCTGCGCATTGCGCTGCGCGCGATCTCCGCGAATCGCTTGCGCAGCGCGCTGACCGCGCTCGGTCTGATCATCGGCGTCAGCTCGGTGATCGTGCTGATCGCGGTCGGCCAGGGCGCGCAGAAGGGCGTAACCGACCAGATCCGGGGGCTCGGCACGGACCTGATCTTCGTGCAGCCCGGTGTGAGCCAGGCGACCGCGGGCGCAGGCGGCGCACGTGGCGGGCAGGGTTCGGCGCAGACGCTCGTGCTCGGCGACGCCGACGCCCTGCTGGACTCCGGGATCCCGGGAATCGCGGATGTCTCGTCTCAGATCAGCTTCACCGCGCAGGCGATCGTCGGCGCACAGAACCTGGGCGTGAGGGTGATCGGCACGACCGCGAACTACCTGGACGTGCGCGGTGCCGCGGTCGACACCGGCGCCTTCATCTCGACGACCGACGTCGGGACGAAGGCGCTGACGATCGTGCTCGGCGCGAACGTCGCGCCGCAGTTGTTCGGCGAGGGTGAGCCGGTCGGCCAGATAGTGCGGCTGTCGCTCGGCGGCGGACGCGTGAGCTTCCAGTTTCGCGTGACTGGCGTGATGGCGCCGCGGGGCGGCGCGGACGGCGGCGCCGAAGACTCGTATGTCTACATCCCGGTGAGTAGCCTCCAGAACCGCATCGGCTTCCTCCGCAACGCGAGCGGAGCCGTCCCGGTCACCCAGATCGACCTCAAGACCACGTCGACTGCCAACCAGGAGTTCGTGAAGCTCGAGGTCACCGACTTCCTCCTCCAGCGCCACGGCGTCGCGACGCCAGACTTTACCGTCCGGAGCCAGGACGACCTGATCGGCGCCGCGTCCGAGGTGAGCAACACGCTCTCGATCCTGCTCGGCAGCATCGCTGGCATCTCACTGGTCGTGGGCGGCATCGGCGTGATGAACATCATGCTGGTGTCGGTGACGGAGCGGACTCGGGAGATCGGCATCCGCCGCGCCGTGGGCGCGCGCGCGAACGACATCGTCAAGCAGTTCGTCACCGAGGCGCTCACGCTCTGTCTCGTCGGCGGCCTGATCGGCATCGCGATCGGGACGGGGGCGGCCGTGGCCGTCAACGGCCGCGAGATCGCCGGCCAGGTGATGACCACCGTCGTGCAGCCGTGGAGCATCGTGGTGGCCTTCGTGGTCGCGGCCGGCGTCGGGCTCGTCAGCGGCAGCTATCCCGCGTACCGCGCCACCACGGTCGATCCGATCGCCGCCCTCCGCAACGAGTAGCGCGCCCCTCTCGACGAACGCTTCGGGCGGCCTCGGGCGCGTCGCTCATCGGACGCACGCGATCGCTCGTGGACGTCTGGCCGGCCGAACGCGCGGGCCCGGGCGGCGAGCGTCCCCTTCGCCGTCGCTCAGGGCAGGCTCGCGCTTCTCATTTGCTTCGCTCAAGAGAGCCTCGGGACGAACGGAAGTGGGGTCGGTCGTCGTCCCGTTCGTCCCGTGCGAACGAGGGACGTGCGGAGGGGAGCGCCGGAGTTGGCCGGCCGCGTCACAAACGTCACGCTCTGCATTGACCTGACCCCCTGAAACAGATCCACCGCGAGAGTGAGAATCGCGGTGGACAGGAAGGGGTCTTGGG
>JAQBZW010000045.1 GCA_027622315.1 Chloroflexota bacterium
ATGATGGCGAATCTCGAGTTGAAGTCCGCCCAGGTCAATGCCCAGCTCGAGGACTTCGTGAACAGCACGGAGTCCGTTGCCCAGGTCTTCGCGGAAGCGTTCGTGCGCGATCGCCCGGACCCGGAGCGTGCGTTCGCGGCCACACCGGGTACCACGGTTGCGGCCAACCCCTACCTCACCGAGCTGTTGCAAGTGCACCCCGGTCGCTACGACCGGATCGCGATCGCGAGGCCGGACGGCACGATCCTCGCGCTCTCCGAGCAGTTCGTGGCGGGGAGCAAGCTCCCTGACCAGACGTTTGCCGCCAAGCTTCGCACCGCCAGCGGGTTCACCGTGTCCGACGTCTTCACTCCGCTCAACGGCGGCGCACCGAACGTGATGTTCGCGTACCCGATGCGCCCGCCCGGCGGCGCACCGCTGGCATGGGTCATCCTGAAGACACCACTGACCGTCATCTCCAGCCGTCTCGACATGACCGTGGGTCTCCCCGAGAGCGCCAAGTCCGGCATCTTCGACAGCGCCGGACGCGTGCTCGCCGGCACCGGCTATACGGCGCCTCATCCCGGCCTGATCGTGGGCAAGGACATCAGCGACACCGCCGTATGGCAGCAGGCGAGCATCTACCCCACCACGCCCTGGTTCGGTGTCGGCCTCGACAACGTCGAGCGCGCGATCTTCTTCGACTACCCGGCCAAGACGCCGTGGATCACGACCGTGGCGTTCGCGCAGTCGGAGCTGCTCGGGCCGCTGTGGAACCGCGCGTACATCTTCTCCGGCGGGCTGTTGCTGAGCATCCTCGGCACGCTCCTGCTCGCCGAGTTCGCGGGCCGCCGCGAGCGGCGCGCCTGGGCGTTCGTCGCGAGCGAGCGTCAGACGCTGATCTCCGTCGTGGCGGGCGCCACCGACGGCATCCTCGTGCTCGACTCGAACGGGCGCGTCCTCCACCTGAACCGTCGCTTTGCAGAATTCTTCGACTTCGACCCCGTGCTCGAACACGCGACCGATCGCACCTTCGGCGAACAGCTGCGCGAGGCGGGGCCGCTCAGCGAGGCCGACGAGGAGCGCGTGATGCTTACGCTGCTCGGCACCGAGCCCGCGACCGCGGCGGTCACGGTCAAGCGCCTGCGTTCCCGCGACCTCCAGTTGACCGCATACCCGATCCGGGCGGCCGACGGCGCCGTCACCGGGCGCACGCTCGTTGCACGCGACGTCACCGACGAGAATCGCGTGCGCCGCATGAAGTCCGAGTTCGTGGCGCACGCGTCGCACCAGCTGCGCACGCCGCTGACGGGCATTCTCACTTCGTCCGAGTTACTGCTCGAGACGCCGGAGAACGAGCCCGCCACGCACACACGCTGGCTGAACATCGTGCACTCGCAGGCGCTGCGCATGCGCAGCACGATCAACACGCTACTCAACCTCTCTCAGATCGAGTCGGGCTGGATCAGCGTGGATCGCAACGCCTTCGATCTCGCAGACGAGGTGAGTCGCACGCTCGTACCCGCGGGTGCCGACCACACCTTCGACATCGACTTCGACCCGGATGCGCGCGGCGTGTTCGCCGACGCCGACAAGGTCACCGAGGTGCTCCAGAACCTGCTCGCCAACGCCGTGAAGTACTCGCCAGACGGCGGGGCCATCACCGTGCGCGGCCGTCGCGGGCCGGGCGGCAAGGTCGTCGTCGAGGTGCATGACGAGGGCGTGGGCATTCGTCGCGACGACATCCGCCTGCTCTTCTCGCCATACGAGCGCGCCTCCGCCGAGGACCGAGGCCTCGCCTCTGGCACCGGGCTCGGGCTGTACATCGTGAAGTCACTGGTCGAGCTGCACGGCGGCGAGGTCTGGGTCGAGAGCGAACTCGGCGTGGGCACCAGTTTCTTCTTCTCGCTCGATCACGCGGATCTGCGCCAGGCCGTGGGCCCGGGCGTGGGCGCAGGCGACGCCGCTGCAAGCGAGAGCGTCCGCCTCGTCACCTCGGCGTAGCGACCGAACGCGTCGACCGCCGAGCACGACGGTTCGATCGGACGCGTGAGCGCCCGAGGGAGGCAAGACCAATCCGATGACGCCTCCGAGCATCCTCGTCATCGATGACAACGAAGACCTCCGGGAGATCATCCGGACGTTCTGCGACGTCGCCGGCTACGCGGTACGCGTTGCGTCGGACGGCGACGCCGGGCTGCTCGAGATCGAGGCATTCCGGCCGGACGTGGTGCTCGTCGATCTCCTCATGCCCGGTCGAGACGGGTTCTCCGTGCTCGAATCGCTGCGCACCGACTACAGGCACGTGCGGCCGGGACGGGTGATCGCGATCAGCGCCCTGACGGACCGCGTCACCGTCGCGCGCCTGAAGGCGCTCGAGGTCGACGCGATCCTGCCCAAGCCCTTCTCGTTGAGCGAATTGCGCGCGCTCCTCACGGAGCCCGTGTCGTCGACTGAGTAGCGGTCGCGGCCGGAGCTCACGCCTGCCGGCGCGCCAGCGCGGCCACGTGCACGAACATGAAGAGCGCGCCGTCCGCGCGCGCCCACGCGCGCCAGCCGTCAGCGATCGCCTCGAGCTCACGCGCGGTCGCCAGTCCGTACGAAACCGCCTGCTCCGCGAGGCTGGAATGCACGACCCGCTCCGCCCACGAGTTGCCCCAGTTCGCGGTCGAGGCGGGATCCGCGTAGAGCTCGACTGTGGGCAGCAACTCGATGTCGACGAGGCCAGCGTCGCGCAGCCAGGACTGGACGCGACGCCCCGCGTCGCAGTCGGCGCCGTTGCGCTCGGCGACGCGGTGGTAGAGGCCGAGCCAGCGGTCGATCGCGTCGAATCGCGGCCACGCGGTCATGGTCGCGTAGTCCGCGTCGCGCACCGCCACGAGCCCGCCCGGGCGTAGCACACGGCTCACTTCGCGCAGCGCGTCCACCGGGCGCGTCAGGTGCTGGAGCACCTGGTTCGCGTGCGCCACGTCGAACGAGGCGTCCGCGTACGGCAGCTCGTACACGCTCGCGCGCTCGAAGCGGACGTTGCCCACGCCGGCAGTGCGCGCGTGCTCGCGCGCATCGTCGAGCACGGCGTCGACGACGTCGATGCCGATCGCTTCCGCCGGCGCCACGGCCTCGGCGAGCCCGACCGTGATGGTGCCGGGGCCGCAGCCCACGTCCAGCAGCCGCATCCCGGGCGCCAGGCGGGGCAACAGGTACGCGGCGTCTTTCGCGGCGGTGCGCCGCGCATGCTGGCCGACGACGGAGGCGTGGTGGCCGTGTGTGTACGTGTCCTCGCTGTTGCCCACCGTGCGTCCTCTCGGTGCTGCCGCGCGCCGCGATGGACGCTAAGGCCTCGCCGGGTGCCGCGCATCCCGGGGCTGCCGGGTGCGCGGGCGCACACCACGATCGTGGTCTGAGTGACCGGGCGCCCTTGCTACACTCGCCCGGGATCGCGTCCGTTCGCCGTGCGAAGGAGCAGAGGATGACCACCACCGAGCGTCAGGCTCAGCCTGCCGAGGGCTACCGCGTCGTCGGCACGCGCCCCGTGCGCCCGGACGGCACCGACAAGGTCACCGGGCGGGCGTCATACGGAGCGGACATCCGCCTCCCCGGCATGCTGTTCGGGCGCGTGAAGCGCAGCCCGCATGCGCACGCGCGCATCGTGCGCATCGACGCCTCAAAGGCGCTCGCGCTCGACGGCGTGCGCGCCGTGGTCACCGCGGCAGACTTCCCCGATCCCGGTGACGCTGTGGTGCCAACCATCCGCGGGCCGATCCCGAAGCAGTGGCAGCTCGACCACATCATCGCCGGCCGCAAGGTCCTCTTCCGCGGCCACCCGGTGGCCGCAATCTGCGCCACCGACCCGCACGTCGCCGAAGACGCGCTCGCGCTGATCGACGTCGAGTACGAGCTGCTGCCCGCCGTGACGAGCGCCCGCGAGGCGCGTCTGCCGGGTGCCCCGCTGATCCACGACGACGGCCTCGCGGCGCGCGTGCCCGGGCTGCTCCAGGTCGTGGACGGCAAGCCGACGAACACATCGCGCCGCACCGAGATGCGCGTCGGCGACATCACAGCCGGTTTCGCCGAGGCGGACGTCGTCATCGAGCGCGAGTTCGAAACCGCGATGACGCACCAGGGGTACATCGAGCCGCACGCCGGCACGGCACTGTGGAACCAGGACGGCCGGCTCACGGTGTGGACGAGCACGCAGGGTGCCTTTGGCGTACGCCAGTCGGTTGCCGATCTGCTCGGCCTTGCGGTGGCGAAGGTCCGCGTGGTGCCGATGGAGATCGGAGGCGGGTTCGGCGGCAAGTTGATCACCTACCTCGAACCGCTCGCGGCGCTGCTCTCGCGCAAGAGTGGTCGCCCCGTGCAGATCACGATGTCGCGCACGGAGGTGTTCGAGGCGAGTGGACCAACCTCGGCGACGCAGTCGCGCGTGCGCATCGGCGTGAAGCGCGACGGCAAGATCGTGGCGGCGGAGGCGCATCTGGTCTACGAGTCCGGCGCCTACCCCGGCGCCCCGGTGCCCGGCGGCGCGCGCTGCGCCTTCGGCCCCTACGACATCCCGCACCAGTACGTCGAAGGCTTCGAAGTGATCGTGAACAAGCCGAAGGTCGCGGCGTATCGGGCGCCGGGCGCGCCCCAGTCGGAATTCGCGGTGGAATGTGTGCTCGACGAGCTTGCGGACACGCTCGGGCTGGATCCGATGGAGCTGCGCATGCGCAACGCGGCGCGGGAAGGCACGCGCCGGCCGGACGGCGCCGTGCACGGCGTGATCGGCAACGTTGAGGTCATGCAGGCGATGGTCTCGAGCCCCCACTACCAGTCGGAGCTCGTGCCCAGTCCGGACCCCGTCAAGCGCCGCGGGCGTGGCGTGGCCATGGGCTTCTGGCAGAACGGCGGCGGAGAGTCGAGCGCCTACGCAAACGTGCACGCCGACGGCACGGTCAGCCTGATCCTCGGCTCCGTCGACATTGGCGGGCAGCGCGCCTCGTGCGCGATGCAGTTCGCGCAGACGCTCGGCATCGCATACGAGGACGTGAACCCGATCGTCACAGACACGGATTCGATCGGCTTCACGGGCAACACGGGCGGCAGCCGCACCACCTTCGCGACCGGCTGGGCCGTGCATGAGGCTGCGCTCGACATTCGCCGCCAGCTCGAGCAGCGCGCCGCGCTGATCTGGGAGGTCGAGCGCGCCGACGTCGCCTTCAGCGAAGACGGCATCGTGCGCGGCCCGGACGGCCGGCAAATGACGTTCCGCGAGATCGCGGCCGAACTGCCGCGCACCGGCGGCATGGTCCAGGGCCGCGTCGACATCGTGCCGACCTCGGCGGGCGGCGTGGTCGGGCCGGCGTTCGCCGGCCACATCGTGGACCTCGAGGTCGACACGCTCACGGGCAAGGTCGAGGTGTTGCGCTACACGGCGGTTCAGGACGTGGGCACGGCCGTCCATCCCTCGTACGTGGAGGGGCAGATCCAGGGCGGCGTCGCGCAGGGCGTGGGCATGGCGCTGAACGAGGAGTACATCTACAGCGACGACGGCGTGATGGCCAACGCGAGCTTCCTCGACTACCGCATGCCCGTCGCCAACGACCTCCCGATGATCGATTGCGTGCTCGTCGAGGTGCCGAATCCCGGCCACCCGTACGGTGTGCGCGGCGTGGGCGAGGTGCCGATCGTGCCACCGCTGGCCGCCACCGCGAACGCGCTCACGGCCGCACTGGGCGTCCGCGTGTCGCAATTGCCGGCGTCGCCGGCGGTGATTCTGGAGCTGATCTCCGCGCTCGACGACTGAGCGCGGAGGCCCGCGCCCCGGCCGGGGGGCGGAGGGGGGGCGACGGCCATGGTGGTCGTGCACATCCCGATGCAATGGCGCAAGGAGATCGGTGTCGAGCGGCTCGAGGTTGCCGGCGCCACGCTGCGCCAGGTGATCGCGGCGCTCGACGCATGCTCCCCCGGCATCGCGGACCGGATCATGGCCGAAGGGCGCCTTCGCCCCGAGCTCGCGATCTCGATTAACGGCGCCATCGCGGAGCGCGGGCTCGTCGAGCCCGTGCCGGAGGGCGCGGAGCTCTACCTGATCCCGGCGATCGGTGGCGGTTAGCGGGGGCCCGGCGCGAAGCCGGCGAGCTGCTCGATCGTGCCGTCGACGTAGAGGATGCGCACCGCAGCCGTCACCGTCTCGGCGATCGCCTCCGGGTCGAGGCTGAAATCGGCGCAAACCGAGCGCAGCACGTCGCTCACGGAGGCCTCGCCGTCGAAGCGCGCGAGCAACTCCGCAACGAGCGCGCTGCACGCCGTGCCCTCCGGACGCATGGGCGTGAGTAGCACGTGGCCCCACTCGAACTCGCCGTCGCCGAGCACGGGCTGCACCTCCACGCGGGCGTCGGCCATGAGCACGGGCACCGCTGCGAGCAGCTCCTCGTGGGCTTCGGCCACTGCGCGCTCGCGCGCGGCACGTTCTTCCTCCACCGCCTGCACGCTCTCCACGAACGCGCCCGGAGCGTCGCCGCGCTCAAGCACGACCCGCTCGTACCCCTGTGGCGGCTGCCCGGCCACGGCGTTGATGAACGCATGCCGCGGGGAGAAGCCTTCGTCCTCCCCGACGATCCGTCGCGCCTCCCAGAAGTATGAGTCGGCGTTGCGATTGCTCGAGTAGAACAGCTTCGCCATCTCGTGAAAGTGCCGGTACTGCGTGTAATAGAGCGTCTTGTAGACGGGACCGGCCGCGTGCGCGAGCTCGTGGTCCTTGAGCGCGGTTGTGACATAGGCCGCCGCCAGCATTCCCGAGCTCAGCGCAAGATGGACCCCCGACGAGAAGAGGGGATCGACGAAACACGCCGCGTCGCCGACGAGGATGTAGCCGTCACCCACCACTTCGTCCGAGACGTACGACCAGTCCTTGACCACGATCGGCCCCTCGGTGAGCGTGGCGTCCGCGATCAGGGCCGCGGTCCGCGGAGCCCCGGCGAGCGCCGACTCGAACGCAGCGCGCAGCCCCTCGCGTTCGATCACCGGCTGCGCGCGCGCAGAGTCGAGCACGACCCCCACGCTCGAGCGACCGGTGTGCAGCGGGATCACCCAGCACCATCCATCCGCGTGCGCCTCGACGAGGATGTTCGTCTCGGCGTCGCCGTCGAGATGGCGCGCGCCCTCGTAGTAGCCGTAGATCGCGAGGTTGCGGAAGAACGGGTCCCACTGGCGGAGCTTCAGCGCGTGTCCGATCACCGCGCCCTGGCCGCTGGCATCGACGACGAAGCGACAGCGCACGGTGTGTTCGCGGCCACGCTCATCGGCGAAGCGGACGCCCACGGCGGCATCACCCTCGAACAGCACCTCGATCACGCGGTGGCCTTCGCGCACGTCCACGCCCGCGGTGCGGGCGTGATCGAGCAGGATCTTGTCGAACTCCGCCCGTTCCACCTGGAAGGAGTGCGGGTAGCGGCGATTTGTCTCGCGGAAGTACCAGCTCCACGGCTCGGGGTCCGTGCCCCAGACCATGGTCGCGCCCCACTTCTTCAGGAAGCCGGCGGCCTCGAGCTGATCGCGCACGCCCAGCGCCTCCAGCACGGGCATGCTCGCCGGCAGCAGGGACTCGCCGACGTGCGGACGCGGGAAGTGCTCCCGCTCGAGCAGCAACACGTCGTGGCCGCCTGCGGCCAGCAGCGTGGCGGTGGTACTGCCTCCGGGACCGCCGCCGATCACCACGACATCAGGCGCGCGCCTTTCGGCGCGCGCCGGATCGGTTGCCGGGCGACTCGCGCGCGGCATGGGTATCCGTCCTCTCGCGGTTAGCGCTTGGCCGGTGCCCGCTTCGCGCGTGCCGGCGCCTTCGCCGCCCGCTTCGTGGGCGCGATCGACGGGGCGGTCATCGGGTTGCGCTCAAACGGCCCGACGAGACCGAGCTCGTCGGCCATCTCCTTGACGGCCGGCAGCACCTCGGACCCGAACAGTCGCAGGCTGCGCATCGTGTCGTCGTGCGTCATCGCGCCGTCGCCGTCCCAGAAGAAGACGCTACCCGGCCGCAACGTCTCGAGGACGTGGCGAATCTTCGGGAGCACCGTCTTCGGCGTACCGGTCGTGATCGTGTAGTTCGCGAGCTGCTCGTCGTACGAGGCAGCGGTAGCAGCCTGGATGCCGGCGCGCGGCCCGGCCGGCGCCGCGGGTGCGGCCGTCGCCTTCGGAGCGCCCCTGACCGCCTTCGCGCGCGTCTGTGCCGCACGAGCGCGCGACGACTTCGCGGCTGCCTCCTGGTCCAGCCCACGTGAGCTGGCGAGGAAGCCGAGTTGCCCGGTCGGCAGCAGGTTATTGCGGTCCGTCAGGCCGGGCAGATTCTGGAGTACCGGCGACACCACGCCGCGGGAGCCTTCGAGGAAAATGTTGCCCGGACCCTCGAGGAACTTCCTGCCGGTCTCGTACGCGAGTTCTTCGGTCTCGTCGACATGGACCTTCCAGAGGTAACCGATGTGCTCCGGACCGGCCTCGTAGCCCTCTTCGCGTGCGACTTCGCGGTAGTAGTCGAACGACGCCTTCGTCGGCTCGAGGCGCGTCGAGAGCATGACGTAGGGGTACTTGTGGCGAGCCGCCCATGCCACGGTGTTCCGGGAGATGATCCCGGGGACCATCATCAGCGGGTACGGGTCCTGCTGGTACGGGCGCATCCACGGGTTGACGTAGCGGTAGTCGTAGTGCTCCCCCTCCCAGCGGAAGGGGCCGGGCCGCGTCCACGCGGCGACGACGAGGTCGTGCGCCTCCTGGAAGCGTTCCCAGTTGAAGGGCGGCTGCGCGTTGTGGGCGACGCTCTCGCGCCCGCCCCCTCGCACCCAGCCCGTGACCAGCCGTCCGCGCGAGATCATGTCGATCGTGGCGAGCGTCTCGGCGAGCCACAGTGGATCGTCCCAGATCGGCAGGATGTTGCCGTTGAGAACGATCTTCACCTTGGACGTCGTCTTGGCGACGATCGCCGCCTCCACGTTCATCACGCCGCCCATGCAGAAGGGCGTGCTGTGATGCTCGTTGAACATGATCGCGTCGAAGCCGACCTCTTCGCAGTAGACCTTCTCGTCGAGGTAGCGGTTGTAGAGGTCGGCGCCGAGCTTCGAGTCGTAGTCGGCGTTGCTCAGCGTGAGATCTTGAATGCTGCGTCCCGTCGCCCCGAAGAAGCCCGACTCCGGGTCCTGGTACGGTCGCTCCGTGAAATAGCCAACCAGCATCTGTCTGCTCCTCCGTCTCCGGCGTGCGATGCCGGTGCCCCTCGGTGAGATGCGCCCGCACCGGCAATTGGCCCGCAGTCTACGGGCTGCTTCGGCACGTGAGCAGCGGGTGTACCAAAAACTACGTGTGTGCGCCCCGGAAACCGCACTGGCGCGCGCCTTTCGGCGCACGCCAGTGGTGGTGCCGGGCGCCGGGCGCCCGAGCGATTGCTATCACCGCGATCGTTAGCGCTTGGCGGCGGCCTTCTTCGCCGGGGCCTTCGCGCGTCGACCGCCCTTGATCGGCGGCGCGTGCATCGGGTTGCGGTCGAACGGGCTGATCAGACCGAGCTCATCGCCCATTTCCTTGACCGCCGGCAGCACATCCGACCCGAACAGCCGCAGGCTGCGCATGGTGTCGTCGTGCGTCATGGCGCCGTCGCCGTCCCAGAAGAACACGCTGCCCGGGCGCAGCGTCTCGAGCACGTGGCGGATCTTCGGGAGCACCGTCTTCGGGGTGCCCGTGATGATCGTGTAGTTCGCCAGCTGCTCGTCGTACGACGCAGCCATGGCCGCCGCCGGTGGCTGCGCCGGGGCCTTAGCCACCGGTGCCTTCGCCTTCGGCGCGCCCTTCACGGCCTTTGCGCGCGTGGCCGCGGCACGCGGCTTCGAGTAATCGGCGTCTGACGTCGAGCGGCCGCGGGACGCCGCCACGAATCCGACCTGCCCCGTTGGCAGCAGGTTGTTGCGGTCGGTCAGCCCCGGGAGGTTCTGCAAGACCGGAGACGCGACGCCGCGCGACCCCTCGAGGAAGATGTTCCCGGGACCCTGGAGGAACTTGCGGCCGGTCTCGTAGGCCAGCTCCTCGGTCTCGTCCACGTGGACCTTCCAGAGGTAGCCGATGTGCTCGGGGCCGGCCTCGTAGCCCTCCTCGCGAGCGACTTCGCGGTAGTAGTCGAACGAGAGCTTCGTCGGCTCGATACGCGTCGAGAGCATGACGTACGGGTACTTGTGGCGGGCCGCCCACGCGACGGTGTTCCGCGAGACCACGCCCGGGATCATCATCATCGGGTGCGGGTCCTGCTGGTACGGGCGCATCCACGGGTTCACGTAGCGGTAGTCGTAGTGCTCACCCTCCCAGCGGAAGGGGCCGGGCCGCGTCCACGCGGCGACGACGAGATCGTGCGCCTCCTGGAAGCGCTCCCAGTTGAACGGCGGTTGCGAATTGTGCGAGACGCTCTCGCGCCCGGTGCCGCGCACCCAGCCCGTGACGAGCCGGCCGCGCGAGATCATGTCGATCGTAGCCAGCGTCTCGGCCAGCCACAGCGGGTCGTCCCAGATCGGCAGGATGTTGCCGTTGAGGACGATCTTCACCTTCGACGTCGTCTTGGCGACGATCGCCGCCTCCACGTTCATCACGCCGCCCATGCAGAAGGGCGTGCTGTGATGCTCGTTGAACATGATGGCGTCGAAGCCCATCTCCTCGCAGTAGACCTTCTCATCCAGGTAGCGGTTGTAGAGATCGGCGCCGAGCATGGCGTCGTAATCAATGTTGCTGAGACTGAGGTCCTGGATGTCCTTTCCGGTCGCGCCGAACAGGCCCGACTTCGGGTCCTGGTATGGGCGCTCGGTGAAGTAACCAACCAGCATTCGATACTCCTCGCGCTAATCCACGCCTAGCGGGCGTGTGACTGAATCAGGCGTGCCAGCTTCTCCGGCTCTTCGTAGTCCACCAGGTGGCCGGCGGACTTCACGATCTCGATCTTCGCGTTCGGCAGCAGTCGTGCGTACTCACGCCCGATTGACATCGGCACCACGCGATCCTTCTCGCCCCACACCAGCAGCGTGGGGATCTCGACACCGGGAAGCAGTGGCGGCAGCCGGCGGTTGAACATGTACGGCTTCCAGCACACGCGGGCCGTCATCACCCGGTTGAACTCCCAGAGGCTACGGACATCCGAGTTCTCGAGATCGGGGAAGAACTTCTGGAAGGTCTTCTCGTCGCGGAATCCCATGCGCATGTAGTCGCCGTGGTCGATCAGCATCTGATCGAGGATCTCGCCTTCCGGGGGCTTGATGCCTGGCGCGCCGACGAGCACGAGCCGACCGATCAGGTCGCTGTTCATCGTCGCCATCTCGGCAGCGACGAAGCCGCCGAAGCCGAGGCCGACGAGTGTGACGTCGCGCAGCCCCTGCTTGCGCAGCAGTTGGAGCATCAAGATCGCGAGATCGCGCGGGTCGCGCGCCCATTCCGGAAGCGTCGAGCGCGAATAGCCAGGCATGTCCGGCAGGATCACGCGGTTCGTTTCGGCGAGTTTTTCATGCAACGGGCGCCAGCCGAGCGCGCCGGTTGAGTGGTGAAGCACGAGCAGCGGCGGTCCGCTCCCGGCCTCAAGGATGTGGATTTCGCCCCCCGCGAGCTCCACCGTGTGCGCCTTCGGCGCGGTATGCGTCGTCATTCCCACCCCCGTCCTCGGGATTCGGCTCGGATGGCGGCAACCTTAGGTGTGCCGCAACGCCGAGCGCCAACATACTTGTAGTGGATCGGGCCCGCGAGCCGATCTCGGCCGGTGACACCCGCCCCACGGAGCGCCGACGAGCCGGCTACGGCTCGCGGTAAACCATGATCGATCGCCCGCTGATCTCCCCGGCTTCGAGCGCGCGCACGCCCTCGTTGATGTCATCGAGCGACCGGTAGATCTTCGTGACCATCTTGTCGAGCGGCAACGCGCCCTGCTTGAACCACTCGACGTACTGCGGGAAGTCCACCTGCGGGTGGCTAGAACCGCCGAGCGAACCGATGAAGGAGCGCTCGCCGATCAGCATCGCCATCGCGTTGATCGTCGCCGGCTTCTGCGGAACGCCCACGAGCACGGCGGTGCCGCCCCGGTGCGATCCCAGCTGGCCGGGACGCACGGCTTCGATGATCTGCTGCGTCGTGATCTCGAGGCCGATCGCGTCGAAGGCGAAGTCCACGCCCCCGTCCGTCATGTCGCGAATCGCCTGCACCGGGTCGGTCGATCCCGCGTTGATCACATCTGTCGCGCCCAGTTCCCGGGCGAACGCGAGCTTCGCGTCGTCGAGGTCGACCGCGATAATGCGTCCGGCGTTCGCGATCTTCGCGCCGCTCACGACGTTCAGGCCCACGCCGCCGACACCGAACACGGCGACGGTCTGGCCGGGCTGGACCTTGGCCGAACCGAGCACCGCGCCTACGCCGGTGACCACGGCGCAGCCGATGATCGCGGTCACGTCCATCGGCACATCGGGATCGATCGGGAGCACGAGCTGCTCGTGGACGAGCACGTCCTCCGCCCACGTGTACACGCCCGTGTCGTGCTGCTGACCCTCGTAGGTGTATTTGGCGCGCTGGACCATCGGCCCTTCCGGGCTCGTGTCGCGCGGCACCCACGTCACCATGACACGGTCGCCCTCTTTGACGTGCGTCACGTTGCGGCCGACGGCAGACACGACGCCGGTCGCCTCGTGTCCGAGCAGCGTGGGCGTGGGGCTGCTCGGGTTGTGCAGCTGGTGCAGCTGGGAGTGGCAGATGCCGGAAGCGTAGAGCTGGACCAGGACCTCATCCGGCCCGGGGTCGGCGAGCTCGATCTCGGCGACGGTCAGCGGTTCCCCGTGCTTCACGTGAACGGCGGCGCGTGTCTTCATTCGTCCTCACTTCTGACTGTGCGGTTCCCTGTGTCTGATGCCACCTCCGCGTCTGCACGCGTCGGGCGGATGCTGCCGGTTCCATCGACCCCTCGCGGGGTGCGCCGCGCGGGGCGCGAGCCCGGCAAGACTCGCAAGCTCGGGGCGCTCTGTCCAGTCCGCTGCGCGGGCCCGCGCCGCGTGCGGGTGCGTGCGCTACGCGCCGCCCCGCCGCTCGTGTGTGAGCTGCGGGTTCGGGAGCACCTCCACCCCAAACGCCGAGAACATCGCATCGACGCCAGCGTCCCCGGTCGCCCACACCCGCTCGACGTTGAGCACGCGCACGATGTCGGCGGCTGCGGCCCAGCGCACGACCGTCTCCATGCGTGCCGGCCGCGCACCGGATGCGGCCGGCGCGGCCCGCAGACCGGCGTCGAGGTAGACGAGCACGCCGCATTCGTCGATCGCCATCATCTCGAGCGAGCGGTCCAGACGGCTGCGGCAATCGCACGCCATCGATCCGAGGGCGTGCCCGGCCAGGCAGCGCTGGTGCACGTGCACAGACACCGCCGCGCCGCTCACGTCCCCGCGTACGAGGGCAAGGTGCTCCGTGCCGTCGATCGCGCTCACGTACGAGCTCGCGCGGAAGATGCCCCATGGCGTCGGCATCGTGGTGTCCGAGGTCGGCTGCACGCCCGACTCGCGGCACAGTCGCTCCGTGAAGACGTCTGAAATCGCCACGACCGGCATCTTCTGGGTGCGCGCGAAGCGCGCGAGCGCGCGACGATCGGCAGTGTTGCCGTCCTTCGCCATCACCTGGCAGACCGCGACCGCCGCCGGCGAGAGCCCGGCGAAACGTGCGAGGTCAACCGCCGCCTCCGGCCATGCGAGCGCGTCGAACACGCCACGCGTGTTGGCCCGCACCGGGAAGACGTGTCCGGGCTGCGTGAAGTCAAGGCGTCCGCTTTCGGCACGACCGAGGGCGCGGACGGTCCGCGCGCGATCGGACGCGGAGATCCCGGTCGAGACGCCGTCGCGTGCTTCCACGCTAATCGCGAAGGCCGACTCGCGCCGGCCGCGGCCGGCGGTGACCATCGCGTCGAGACCGAGCGCATCCGCGCGCGCCTCGGGCAGCGCCACGCTCACCAGGCCGCCGGCGCGCCGGACCAGAAAGTTGACGAACGCCTCCGTGCACGAGTGAGCGGCGGTCACAACCCAACCCGCTTCCGGGTCGGAGCCGTCATCGCGGAGCAGGAACGCGCGATCGTCGTTCAGCGCGGCGCATGCGCGATCGACGCGCTCACGCGCACCGCTCCAGACGCTCGGATCAAGAGCAGGATCGAGACCGGAGCTAGGGGCGGCAGGGCTGGCGGCGCTCGCTACACGCGGGCGAGCGTCATGTTCGAGATGCGCGAACGGGTTCACCCATCACCGCGTAGCCGCGCGGACGGCGGACAACGGAGCCGCGCTCGCCGGGAGGCGCTGCGCGTGCCGGTGTGCGACGGAAGGCATCGCGGCACTCAGCGAGACGAGACGAGTTCAGCGGTCACTTCGAGCGGGCGTTCCGTCACGGAGCTGAGCACCTCGATCGGGCTCGTGTTCAGTGCCTGGCAGATTGCGACAAGCACCGAGAGCGGAATGTCATTCCGGCCGGTCTCGTAGTTCGAAATCGAGCCCTGAGCGACATCTGCTTCCCAGGCGACCTCCTCCTGGGAGAGGTTCAGCGTCTGGCGCAGCTGCTTGAGCCGCGCGCCGACCTGCTGTCTGAAGATGCGTGAAGTTCGTCGCCGTCGCGGAGACATCCCGACACCCCTCCCGTGCACATGCCTGACCGGGCGGACGTTACTGACGTTGACGAGGTGTGAGAATACGTATAAGACGTAGGCAACTCCTGACGTGTACGTAATAGGCCGCACATGGTCATCAGGTCCGCTGGCACGAGGGTCGAGCCACGACCCGCGATCTCCTCCCCCGTCGTGCGAGCGGAACCCTTTGCTCGCGCGCTCGGTTGGCTGGAAACGACCGAAACAGGCCGATCGGTGGCGGCCGTGATCGTGGGCCGCCCCGGCATGGGCAAGACCACGTTCGCCGGCGCGGCGCTGGACGCTGCGCGTGCGCGTGGATTCACCGTCTACGCGGGCCGCGGGCACGGCGCCGGACTGCCGTCCCTGGTGGCGACTCGCCTTGCCGGCGACATGCAGATCGGGGAAGCCGCCGGCGCGGAGCCCACCGCGTTGATTCGGGCGATCGGTCAGCGCGTGCACTCGCTCGTCCGCGCCGAGCGTCCGATTGCGCTCTGCTTCGAAGACATCCACGGCTACCACCCGACGGATCTCGCGCTGGTGCAAGAGCTCGCGCTGTGGTCGCCCCCGGAGTCGACGCTGCTCCTGCTGACGAGCGAGGCGGGGGTCCCCGGTAGCGAGCAGCTGCTCGCGGAGATCGAGAACGTGCGCGGCCTGCACCGCCTGGAGCTCGGACCGCTCACGGTCGCGGAGGCGACCGACCTGATCGCGGAGACCGCGCCGTTCGGCGCCGTGACCCGACGCTTCGTGCGCGACGCGCTCGAGCTGACCAGTGGCGAACCCTTGCGCCTGATCGATCTGTTGCGTGTCATTCATGAGCTCCCCGCCGCGATGCGCGATCAGATCGTGAGCGGCAGCCGCACGTTGCAAGCGCTGCCACTGCCGAGCGAGATGGCCCGCGCCCGCGCCCGCGTCTACGACCGCCTCGACGGCGAGCGCTGCGATCTCGTGCGAGCACTGGCGACCTGGGGCGCGCCCGGCACGGCCGAGGCGCTCGCGTACCTGCTCGAGGTGCCCATGGACGCGGCGGAAGCGACCGCCATCCAACTGGAGGCGGACGGAGTCATCCGGAGCTTCGACGCGGGCGGACGCATCGCGTTCGCGCTGGCGGACCCGCTCGCCGGGCTCGCGCTCGCAACCGGCATCCCGGCGCTCGAGCGGCGGCGCATGCACGCGCGCGCAGCCGCCTTCCTCGATTTGCACGATGGCACGGTCGGGGAGAACCCGACGCTCGCCGCCCGACACTATCTGAGCGCGATGATGCCGCTCGACCGCCGGCGCACCGACGTGGTGCTCGCCGCCGCGCGGCGACTGATCGACCGCAGCCGTTTCGCCACCGCGGGTGAGCTGCTTGAGGCGCTACTGAGCCGCCTCGCCGGCGAACACGTGCCGCCCGACCTCTACGTCTTGCTCGCGGAAACGCTCGCGCGCTCGGGCTCATGGCAGGACGCGCGCCGGATGCTCGACCGTGTCGGGGGCGGCGAGGTGACGGCCCTGCTGCGCAGCGCGCGCGACCTCGTCGCGCTCGGCCGCGAAACGCAGGCGCTCTCGCTCTACCGCTCGATGCTCGCCGACGAGAGCATCGACGCCGTCTCGCGGATCGACGCCGGGATCGACGGCGCCTGGACCCAGCACATGGTGGGACACCCACAGGAGTCGGAGCGTTCGGCACGTGAAGCGGCCGAACTGGCTGAGATCATCGAGCGCCCGGATCTGGTGGCGAGCGCGCGCATGACGTTGAGCGCGAAGCACCTGATGGGCGCGCACTCCACACGCGCGCTGATGGAGGCGCGGATCGCGGCGCGCAGCGCGTGGCGCTCTCGCAACCCGGCGACGGTCGCGCGTGCCACGAGCGTCGTGGGCAACGCGATCGCGGACGTGCGTCCGTTGAACCGCGGCCTGCGGTGGCTCGAACGGGCGCATCGCGAGGCCGAGGCGTGCGAGGACTACCCGACCCTGTCCGGCATCGCGGTTCGCCTCGCGACCGCGTACCTCGAGACCGGGAAGTGGCGTGCCGCGGAACAGATGGCGGCGTCCGCCATGCACGTCGACGCCAGCCTGCATCGCATCCGCTCGCTGCGCCGATCCCGCGCCGTGATGAGCCTCCTCCACGCGCTCCAGGGTGTGACGGATCCGCTGGACAGCCGGCTGGACGACACGTTCGTGGGCAACGAGCGTTTCGGCGGGCCGGCGATCACGATCCCGGACCTCGTCGCGCGTTTCGAACACCAGTTGCTGACCGGCGCGCTCGAGCACGCATCGGTCACGATCGAGAAGGCCCATGCGGTGCTGGTCGACACGGCCGGCTGGGACCGCTCGCTGGTGCTCGACGTGCTGCCGCGCATGCACCTTGTCTACGCGCGGCTGGGCGACGACGAACGCCTGCGCGGCACGCTCGACGAATTCGAGGCGCTCGGCGAGCGCGTGGAGGGGTTGCGCGTGACCGAGCCGCTGCTGCTCCACGGACGCAGCCGCCTGCGCGCCGCGGCGGGCTCATGGCACCTCGCACACGATCTCGCGGAGCGAGCGGCCGAGCGCTTCCACGCGCTCGACTACCGCTGGCGCGGCGCACTCGCGCGGCTGGACGCCGGCGACTACGCGGCGAGCGCGGGCGACCGCGCGGCCGCCGTCGCCGCGTTCGAAGCCGCGTATCGCGACTTCGACGCGATTGGCGCCG
>JAQBZW010000046.1 GCA_027622315.1 Chloroflexota bacterium
CGCTCCAGCCAGCGCCGCTGCGTGACGCGCCCGTAGGACAGCGCGCCACTCGCGGCGAGCGGTCGCAGGAATGTCGCCAGCGCGGGCGGATGCGCGTGCTCGACGCGGTGACCAAGGCCGCGCAGCGCCTCGCCGGCCCGTTCGACCGCGGCGACGCATGTCGGATCGACCGCCTGTCGCGCGATCACGTCCTCCGTGAGTAACCCAATGCGGAGGTGTCGCGTCGCGTTCGGGGCCGGCGCCGGTGGATGGTCGTTGCGCACCGATGCGAGCACCCCACGCAGATCGCGAACGGAGCGCGTGAGCACGAAGTCCGTCCACACACGATGCGCGTCGGGCTGTGCCGCCGGCGTGCGGTGCGGCATGGCACCGCGCGTCGGCTTCAGCGTCGCGACCCCGCACGCAGCCGCGGGGAAGCGCAGCGATCCCGTGGCGTCGCCGCCGTGCGCGATCGCCACCATCCCCGAAGCCACCGCGGCGGCGGAGCCTCCGCTCGATCCGCTCACGGTGCGGTTGAGATCCCATGGATTGCGCGTCGCGCCGAACGCCTCGGGCTCGGTCGTCACGCCCGACGAGAGCTCGGGCAGATTCGTCTTGCCGATAAAGACGAAGCCGGCGCGGCGTAGCCGACGTGCGAACTCCGTGGTGCGCGGGGAACGGTGGCCGAGATCGCGCAACAGCGGCGTGGCCAGCGTGTACGGGGTACCGGCAAGCTCCTGGACGGCATCCTTGAGCAGCATCGGCACGCCCGCGAACGGCGCGTCGCGCGTGCGCCGCTCCCGCGCCTGGCGCCGAGCCGCCTCGGGAAAGAGCGCGATCACGGCGTTGACGCGCGGATTCAGGCGCTCGATCCGCGCCACCGCGATGTCGATCAGCTCATCGGGAGATACCTCACCGCGGCGCACGAGCGCGGCCTGCTCCGTGGCATCGAGCCGCCACAGCACCGCGTCAGCGCTCACGGGCGCAATGGCGGCCGCGCGGAGGGGGAGACCCTCATGAGTGCCAGGCGCCGAGAATCGCGCCCATGATCACGACCGCCAGTGACGAGTAGCCGGCATTGATCAGGTAGAGCTGGAACTTCCGGCCCTCGAAGAAGACGAGCTTCAGGCCGTCGGCTGCGATCAGGCCGACACCGGCGATCACGCCGACCCACGCGCCTTCGAGCACGTTCCCGGCACCGGACCACGACACAATCGCCGCCATCGCGATCGTCGTGACGATCTGCTGGACCGCCTGGGAGCCCATCGCCTGCGCGGGCGACATGCCGGCGGCCATCTCTTCCTGCGTCTTGCCCAGCAGACGCAGCCATGGTTTGACAAAGCCGATCGGCGAGTACCAGACGCCCCCGAGCGCAAACGCCGCGACCGCCGCCACGATCACTGCCGGCCAGTTGAAGTCGACGCCGTTCATCGCATTCTCCCGCCTACGACCCTCGATCGCGTTCGTTCTAGCAGAAGGGCCATCCGCGTGCGCCATCCGCGCACCCGCGCGAACTCGCGCGAGGCTGGCGATCGCCGCCGTCCGGCGGCATCATGCTCGGCGATGACGAGCGAAGGCCCCGCCGGCTTCTTCGAACATGGGACGCCGCGCCTCCACCCGCAGGCGGCCCTCGATGCGCTCGCGCGACGCCACGCCGTGCCGGTCGAGTCGATCACGCTCCCGCCCGTGGCGATCGTCTGCTTCTTCTCGACCGTCACCGAAGCACTGGTGTCGGCCACCGGCGCGGAGGACACGTTCTTCACCCGCCGGCGCTCGTCGACCGGGCGCGTCTATCGCGCCGGGGAGATCGCCCTCGGCACGATCGGGATGGGTGCGCCGGCCGCAGTCATGCATCTCGAGGAGTGGGCGGCCGCCGGCGTGCGCACGCTGCTCGTGATCGGCGCGGCGGGCACCCTCCAGCCGTCCGCACCGATCGGCTCGGTCGTGCTCCCGGAGCGCGCGATCCGCGAGGAGGGCACGTCGTACCACTACCTTGCCGCCGATCGGCCGGCGCGCGCCGCGCCGGCACTGGTGGACGGCTGGCACCGTGCGCTCGCGACCGCCGGGGTCGCCGCTCACCGCGGCGAACACTGGACGACCGACGCGCCCTACCGCGAGCACGAGGAGAAGATCCGCCGCTACCAGGCGCGCGGAGTGCTCAGCGTCGACATGGAGGTGTCCGCGCTGTACGCGGCGGCGGAGACGCTGGGTGTGCGGTGTGCCGCGGGCCTCGCGATCTCCGACGTGCTCTTCGACGCCGCCGGCTGGGTCGGCGACTTCGACGGTGAGGCGTACACGAGCGCGCTGCGCGCGCTCGGGCAGAGCGCGCTGGCGCTGGCGCGTTCGCTCGGCGACGGGTAGCGCACGCAGGCACGCAGGCACGCAGGCACGCAGGCACGCAGGCGCTCAGGCGCTCAGGCGCTCAGTGGAGCTCCCCTCCGTTCGTCCTGAGTGAAACGAAGGACGTGCGCCGTGCTGAGTGAAACGAAGGACGTGCGCCGTGCTGAGTGAAACGAAGGACGTGCGCCGTGCTGAGTGAAACGAAGGACGTGCGCCGTGCTGAGTGAAACGAAGGACGTGCGCCGTGCTTTGGGCGTCCTTCGTTTCACTCAGGACGAACGGGATGTCGGGCCGGACGTGCTCGCGCAGGAATCGCCGAGAGGGCTCGACTCGGGGCGGTCCCACTCCGTTCCCCACCCAGTTTCGTCTCGCTCGGTTCCCCACTCCGTTCCGTCTCGCTCGGTTCCCTCCCGCTCCGCCCGTTCGTGGTGAGCGCAGGCGAACCACGACCTGCCCGGTGCCACGGGGCACCGGGCCGCTGCTCACAGGCGATCACTCGGCCAGTGCAACAGGGGACGCTCTCCTGCCCGACACGTCTTTCGTTTCACTCAGCAAGGACGAACGGGAGATTCGCGCGCGCCGCTCTCCCGTCACCTACCGGCGGTTCGCGCGCGTCTCTCGTTTGTACTCGGGACGGACGGGAGGTCGTGCGGGACGTACTCCGCGCACTGTCGGGCGCCGCTTCGTCGCTTCACCGCGACCGAACGCCAGAGCGGCGCCCCGGAGGGCGCCGCTCGTGCACGTGCGCTACCTCGCGACGTGTGCGTTACGTGTGCCAGCCGAACTGCTGCGGCTTGCGCCGCGCCTGGGTCGCGATCGCCACGTTCACGATCGTCGGGCCCTCGCCGCTGTTCGCCTCCGCGAGCACGCCCGGCAGATCGTCCGGCTCAGTGACGTAGTAGCCGCGCGCGCCGAAGGCCTCGGCGATCTTTTCGTAGCGCGCGCCCGGGAGCAGCACGCTCGGCGGCGACTGGCGATTCTTCGGCAGCTCGGTGAGCCCGCCGCCGATGCCGTTGTTGTTGATGATCACGGTGGTGATCGGCAGGTTGTAGCGGGCCATCGTCTCCAGCTCCATGCCGCTGAAGCCGAACGCCGCGTCCCCTTCGACCGCCACGATGCGCATGCCCGGGTTGACCACCGAGGCCGCGATGGCGAAGCCCATGCCTACGCCCATCGTGCCGTACGAGCCGGCGTCCAGGCGCGTGCGCGCGGAGTGGTTCATGAGGATCGTGCGCCCGATGTCCATCGTGCTCGCGCCCTCGCTCACGATGATCGTGTCCCTGGGCATCGCATCCTGCACGGCCTGCAGTGCGACGTAGTAGTTCATCGGCGTCGAGCGATCGGCCGTCAGCTCAGCCGAGACCAGTGCATTCGCATCGATCTTCTGCTGAAGCTGCGAGCGCCAGGTCGTCTCCACCGGGTACTGCCACGGCGCCTGCTCGAGCGCGGCGTTGAGCTGGCCGACGATCGCCTTGCCGTCGCCCACGAGCGCGACCTCGGCGGGCACGTTCGTCCCGATCTCCTCGGCCGCGATGTCGAGCTGGATCACGCGCACGTCCTTGCGGTAGCGCGGCTCGAGCCCGAAGTGGAGGATCCAGTTCAGCCGCGCGCCGAGCAGGACGATCACATCCGCCTGCTGAAGCGCGAGCGTGCGCGCGGCACCGACCGACAGCGGGTGCTCGTCCGGCACCACGCCCTTGCCCATTGGCGTGGCGAGGAACGGCAGCTGCGTGCGCTCGATGAAGTCGCGGACCTCATCCTCCGCGCGCGCCCACGCCATGCCCTTGCCCACGATCACCAGCGGGTTCTCCGCCGACTTCAGGGTCTTGAGCGCGGCCTCGATGTTCTCGGCCGGAGCGGCCGAGCGCGGGGGATCGGGCACGACCGGCGCGTAGCGGATCGCGCTCTCATCCACCTCTGCGGTGAAGACGTCGTCCGGCAGGTCGAGATAGGCGGGCCCGGGCCGGCCGTAAATCGTCGCCCGCACCGCCTGCTCCACGTAGTACGGAATGCGGTCTGCGCGCTCGATCGCGTGCGCGTACTTGCTCAGCGGATAGGCCGCCAGCACCTGGTTCTCTTCCTGGAACGCCCCCATGCCGTTCTGTGCGATGGCGGAAGCGCCGCCAATCAGGATCATCGGCCACAGGTTTGACTTCGCGTTCGCGAGCCCCGCGAGCGCGTGGATCACGCCCGGGCCGGACACCACCGCGCAGCCCTGTGGGCGGCCGGTGAGATACCCCGCCGCCTGCGCCGCGTACGAGGCCGCCTGCTCGTTGCGCATGCCGATGTAGCGGATGCCCTCGCGTTGTGCGTCCACCGCGAAGTCGGTGATCGGAAAACCAACCACGCCGAAGATGAAGTCGACGCCCTGCTGTTTCAGGCACCGTGCCAGCAACCGCGCCCCGGTGATCGTGGACGCGCCCGTGCTGGTGGCACCGGCGCTCTGTGCAGTCTCGGTGGTCATCCCTCGCCGCCTCTCGTGCTGCGCGGATCGCCCCGCGGCCGTTCGGGCCGTCGTTCACGTCCGCGGTGACCTCAGAATCACGCGCATACTACTCGCGACGCGGGCCGGATGGAGCGCGTCCCGCGGCCCCGTAACATCCGGCGCGCCACGCGGTCCGCACCCCGGCACGGAGACGCACGATCGATTGGACGCGCGGATGACCGTCGACCCGGATCTCGACTTCGCCTCGGTCGAGGAGCTGGCAGCGCTCGTTCGGGAGCGCCGGCTGGCGCCACGCGAGCTGATGGAGCACACGCTCTCGCGCGTGGACGCGCTCAATCCACGGCTGAACGCCTTCGTCGCCGTGGACCATGAGCGTGCGCTCGCCGACGCCGACGCCCAGGGCGAACGCGTGGCCCGCGGCGAGTCGCTCGGACCGCTGGGCGGCATCCCGTTCGGCGTGAAAGATCTCGAAGACGCAGACGGGTTCGTGACCTCGCGCGGGTCCGTCGCCTTCCGGAATCACCGCCCGGGACGCGACTCCATCCAGGTCGCCCGCCTGCGAAGGGCAACGCTCGGCGGCGTGCGCTGACGAGGCGTCACGGTCGCTCCCGGCTATCCTCGTCGTCATGACGCTCAGACGACCGACCGGCCGCTCGTGAACCGCGGACGCGTGCTCGTGACCGGCGGCGCGGGCTTCGTGGGCGGGCACCTGATTGCGGAGCTCGCGGCGACCGGTGCCGAGATCGTCTCGATCGATCGCCGGCCCCCGCGGCGGCCCCTGCCCCACGGGGTGCGCGCACTCACGTTCGATCTCCGCGAGGCCGACGCCACGCGCGCGGCGGTAGCCGAAATCGCGCCGGAACGCATCTACCACCTCGCCGCCCAGTCGTCGGTCGCGGTCTCCATGCGCGACCCGCAGGAGGACATCGAGACGAACGTGCTCGCGACGGTCACGCTCGCCACGGCGGCAGCCGCGGCCGGCTGTGCACGCTTCGTCTTCGTCTCGAGCGGCGGCACCGTCTACGGCGCCGCGGAGCAACTGCCCACGACGGAGGACGCGCGGCTGTCACCACGCTCGATCTACGGCGCGTCGAAGGCGGCCGCAGAGCAGTACCTCGACGTGATCGCGCGCCAGCGCGGCCTGCCGGTCGCGGTCGTGCGCCCGGCGAACATCTACGGACCGTGGCAGGACCCCCTGGGCGAGGCCGGCGTGATCGCGATCTTCGCGCAGCGCATGCTGCGCGGAGAGCCGGTCACGATCTTCGGCGACGGCGCCCAGACACGGGACTACGTCTTCGTGAGCGACGTGATCACGGCCATGCGCGCGGCCGCTGACGCGCCGGCTGCTGCGACGGCGAACGTGGGCACGGGCGCGGAGACGAGCACACAGCAGATCTTCGACGGGCTTGCCGCGCTCACCGGCTACGAGCGACGCGCTGTGTACGAACCCGAGCGCCCCGGCGACCTCGCGCGCATCGTGCTCGACCCGGCGCATGCGTACGAGGCGTGGGGCTGGCGACCGACCGTCGCGCTCGCCGATGGACTGGCGCGGACAGTGGCGTGGTTCCGGGAGGGCTCGCCCGGCGCGTGACCGGCGCATCCGTCCACCCTGATCGACGGCCGCTCAGTTGACGGCGACATCCTCCGGTACGAACGCGAACATCTTCAGCTGCCCCGGCTGGCGGCGCAGCACGTTGTGCCACAGCCGCTCGGGCTCGTCGGTCAGCGCGTCGTTCGCCTGCGCGTCGACGACGAACCATGACTCCCCGTGGATTTCCGCCTCGAGCTGGCCCGCGCGCCAGCCGGCGTAGCCGGCGAAGATCCGAAACTGGACGAGCGACGGCAGCACTTCACTCGGGTCCGAGTTGAGCGCGATCAGCCCGACGTTCTCGGCGATCGACGTCCACCACGGGTCGCTGCGAGCCGCGGCCGCAAGCCCGACCGCAAACGTGACCTCCGGCTGGACCGGTCCGCCGGCGAACAGGTTGGCGGGCCAGGCCACGTCGCGCCCCCACGCCCGCGCACGATCGACGGCGAGCGTCGGCAGCGGGCGGTTGAGCACGACGCCGAACGACCCCTCCCGGCCGTGCGCGCACATGAGCACGATCGCGCGGTGGAAGTTTGGATCGGCGAGCGCCGGGCTGGCGACCAGCAGCTTTCCTGCGAGCGTCTCCGTGAGCCGCGGCGCCGGCTGAGGATCGAACACCATCCGCGTCTCCCTCGGTCATTGCGCTCGCACCGGTAGCGACCCAGCCCAACCCGCCCCTATCTCAGCGGCCGCGGCTGCATTCCGCAATCACGAACGTTGCACGCTCATGCGGGCCAGCGGTCGAACTGCGCAATCAGCGGCGCGTGATCCGAAGGCTTCGGCCCCTTGCGGAAGTCACGGTCGATGCCACATCCGGTCAACGCGGCGGCGAGCAATCCGCTCGCGAGCACGAGGTCGATGCGTAGCCCCAGGCCCTTGTGGAAGTTTCCGGCGCGGTAGTCCCACCACGTGTGCTGCACTCGCTCCGGCTCGATGTGGCGGTACGCGTCCACGAGGCCGGTGGCGAGCAGCGCTTGCAGCCGCTCCCGCTCGGGCGGGCTCACGTGTGTGGCGCCCACGAACGCCGCCGGGTCGTATACGTCAATGTCCGCTGGGGCGATGTTGAAGTCCCCACAGACGACCCGCGGCGTGTCACCGAGACTGCTGCTCCATGCCGCCATCGCCTCGAGGAACGAGAGCTTCGCCGGGTACATGTCGTCGTCGAGTGAGCGGCCGTTGATCACGTACACGCTGGTGACGCGCACGCCGTCCACGTCCGTCTCCACCCAGCGGCCCTCCTCGGGCATGGGGCTGCCCGGCAACCCGCGCACCACGTTCGTGAGCGCGAGATCCGCGCGCGCGATCACGGCGACGCCCGCCCAGCGCCCGGTGCTGTGATCGACCGCGTGGTAGCCCACGCCAGCCAGCTCTTCGTGCGGGAAGGCGTCCGCCTCGCACTTCGTCTCCTGCACGCACAGCACATCGGGCGCGTGCTGATCCAAGAACTCGAGCACACGGGGCAGGCGCGCGCGAATCGAGTTCACGTTCCACGTGACGACTTTCATGCGGGCATTCTGCGCCCCGACGGGCGCGAGCTCTACCCACCGCGCTCTCGTGCAGGCGGTGAGGCAACGGGTGCGCTCGTGGGTGTGGCGCCGGGCGGCAGGCCTGCTGCGCGGGGGCGCCGGTTCACGAGGTAGATGCCGGTCATGATCAGCACCAGCCCCGGAACCACCGCGCCGCCCACGCGCTCATCGAGCACGAACCATCCCCAGAACACGGCAGTGACCGGCACGAGGTACGTCACGAGCGCCGCCTGCGCCGCGTGCAGGTTCCGTAGGAGCCAGTAGTAGATCACGATCGCGATCCCCGAGGAGAGCACCGCCAGTCCGCCAGCCGCCAGCGCGACGCGTGCGGACAGCGCTGGCAGATCAGGGACACCTTCGACGAACGCGAGGACCGCGGTGAGCAGCGCGAAGGCGATCACGGACTGCAGTCCCGCGAGCACCATCGAGTCGACGCCGAGCAGGCGCCGGCGGAGATAGACGGCACCCACCCCATAGCTCGCGGAGGCGAGCACGATCGCGAGTTGTCCTGTGGTCGAGTCGCTCGCGAGGTTGCGCAGATCGGGCCCGATCACGAGCGCGACGCCCACGAAGCCGACCGCGAGCCCGCTCGCGGCTATCTGTTCACGCAGTTCCTCAGCTCCGGCATCAACGACCGTGACGACGAGTACGGCGGCTCGCTCGAAAACCGCGCCCGCTTTGCGCGGGAAGCAGTGCGTGCGATCCGGAAGGAGGTCGGGCCGGACTTCCACCTCCAGTTCAAGATCAACGGCACGGACTTCAACAACGCCGTCTTCCCCTGGGAGGGCAAGGGCAACACGATCGATGAGACCGTGCAGATCTGTCGCTGGCTCGAAGAAGACGGAGTGGACGCGTTCCACGTGTCCGCCGGGAGCATGTTCCCGCATCCGCGGAACCCGGCCGGCGGGTTGCCGATGGGCACCCTGCGCGACACGTACGGCGCGATGTCCACGGCCGGGAAGCACACGGTTCGCAACCTGCTGATCTTCCGCGCCTGGCCGACCGGCCCGCTCTTCGGCTGGTGGTGGCGTTTCCGCGGCGGTCGCCGCATCGAGGGCGTCTCGCTGGCAGATGCGCGACGGGTCAAGGAAGCGGTGAGCGTGCCGGTGATCTGCACGGGTGGCTTCCAGACGGCGTCCGTCGTCAACCAGGCGATCCGGAGCGGCGGCGTGGATGCGGTCAGCATCGCGCGCTCCCTGATCGCGAACAACAACCTCGTGCAGATCTGGGAACAGGGGATGGACCGCCCACCGATCCCCTGCACCTACTGCAACAAGTGCCTGGCCAACGCGACACGCAACCCGCTTGCTTGCTACGAGGAGGCCCGCTTCCCGTCCAGCGAAGAGATGTACCGGCAGGCCTTCTCCGTCTTCCAGCCGCTGCCCGCGAAGGAGCCGCGCGCATGAGCACTCGCCGGCGCGTCGTCATCGTCGCCGCCGCCGCCGTCGTGCTGTTCCTGGTGGGCGCGGTGCTCAGCCTGCTACAGACCGATCAACCGGAGCGCTTCGTCGACATCGAGATGCACTTCAAGTACGGCTCCATCGGGTCCGATTACTCGATGGCCGCCGACGAGGGCGGCGTGCCGTACTGGATCTGGCGCGTGCTCCCCGACGTCTTCCCGGACATCCTCGAGCGGCTGACGCCCGGGCAGCCGGGCACGGGCTACGAGCGGCTCGGGTTCATCTTCGAGCCCACCGTCACGCTCGATCACCCCCGTCCGATCGGTCTGAGCTTCCGCGAAACGGCGATCGAGGCCGTGGGCGTCAACTGCGCGGTCTGCCATGTCGGCACGGTGCGCGACACGCCCGGTGGACGCGCCCAGCTCGTGCTCGGCATGCCTGCCCTGCGGCTCGACTTCCTCGGTTACGAACGCTTCCTGATCGACGCCGCCGACGACAGTCGATTCAACGCGGGCACGCTGATCGACGCCATCAAGCAGGTGAACCCCGACTTCGGCTTCTTCGACCAGATGCTCTACCGCTTCGTCGTGATTCCCCGCATGAAGAGCCGGCTGGACACGCTCCGCTCGGACTTCTCATTCATCGACGATCTCGACCGCCACCCGCCCTGGGGTCCCGGACGTGTGGATACGTTCACGCCGTACAAGGTGAGATTCGAGATGGGCGACGCCGCGTACGAGACCGCCGGCCAGGCGGACTTCCCTGCGATCTGGAATCAATCGATCCGGGCGGGGATGGAGTTGCACTGGGACGGCAACAACCTGTCGCTCGATGAGCGCAACCTCAGCGCCTCAATCGGCTCGGGCGCATCCGAGAGTTCGGTCGACCTGCAGAGCATCGAGCGGATCAAGCGCTGGATCGAGAGTCTCCCCGCGCCGAAGTTCCCCGCGGACCGGATCGATCAGTCGCTCGTCACTGCAGGCGAGCCGATCTACAACGCCAACTGCGCGCTGTGCCACTCGCTGGAAGGCGCCCGCGTCGGACAGGTGGAACCGATCGCCACGCTCGGCACGGACCCGTCGCGGCTGGATTCGTTTGACGACGCGATCGCCGCGAACATGAACACGCTGGGCGAAGGGCGGCCGTGGGCGTTCTCGAACTTCCGCAGCACGGACGGTTACGCGAACGCACCGCTCGACGGCATCTGGGCACGCGCGCCCTACCTGCACAACGGCTCGGTGCCCTACCTCAGCGATCTGCTCGAGCCGGCCGCCGAGCGGCCGGCGGCGTTCTGCCGCGGCTCCGATCTCTACGACTACCAGCGAGTCGGCTTCGTCGCCGACGGCGCTGAGTCCGAGTGCACCGAATTCTGGTTCGACACGACGCTCGTCGGCAACGGCAAAGAGGGCCATGAGTACGGCACGAACCTCAGCGCCGACCAGAAGCGGGCGCTGCTGGAGTATCTGAAGACTCAATAGACGCGATCGAGCGCGGTATCGCGGCGGCGCGGCCAACCGCACGCACGGGGGGACCCGATGGAAGTCGCTGAGAAGATCCTGATCACGGGCGGCCTGCTGCTTCTGCTCTTCGCGTTCTTCACCGGCTTCCTGATGGGCCGCGTTCGCGAGCACGCGTTCCAGGCGCCGAAATACCTGATCCTCTCGCACATGGAGCCGCTCATGCAGGGCACGCTCATGCTGGCGCTGGTCTGGGCCGTGCGCATGTCCACGCTCGATGGCCGGCTGGAGGGACTGGCGGCATCGCTCATGGTCGCGGCCGCATCGATCCAGGGCTCGAAGGAGCTGCTGAACCACTACCAGGGCCTTGAGGACGAATTCGCGCACCGACCACACCCGATCGGGTTCTACGCGGCCCGCATCCAGTCACCGATGGCGTCGGTCGGGCTGATCATCTTCATCATCGGCGTGCTGCGGGCGCTGTAGCGCGGGACGACCGCGCCGCGCGCGCGGGCCGCTCGGGGTGCCGCAGGGAGAGTCAATGACGAAGCGGCACGGCGTCGTCGTGATTCATGGGCAGGGCGACCGCCAGGCGCGAGGCGCGATGCTCGCGGAGTTCGCGAACCCCGTCGTCGATGTGCTGCGCACGGCCGGGAACGAGGTATCCCTCGAATTCGACGGCGACGCGGCCGTCCCGGTCGCCCGCATGGAGGTGCGCCGGCCATCCACTCGCCTCGGCGCGGGCGACGAGGATCACCATCTCTTCGAACTGCGCGAGGCGTTCTGGGGAGATGCGTTTCCGCCGCCAAGCGCGGACAACGTCACACGCTGGGCGCTCGGCGGCCTCGGCGCTCAGATCGACGGCATCCGCACGGGGTGGTGGCGGAACCCGACCGCCGCGCCATCCGAGGAGAATCGCACCGCGACGAGGGAAGGCGCGCCGGCCCAGCGCGTCATGCGGCGAGTGTCGCCGGAGGGTCCACGCGCGCTGCGCTGGTTCTATCGCCTCACCCTGCTCTTCCTGACGTCCCTGCTCATGTTGCTGTCGGTGCTGACGTTCCTCCTGCTCCGTCCGCTCGCGTGGTTCGTGTACGCCCTCGCCGGCACGCCCGGCGTACGCGTGTTCGGACTGACGACCCGCATCGCCAACGGCGTGGCCGGCCTGAACCCGTTCCTCAGTCGTGTCCTGGGCGACACGGAACGGTTCGTGACCGATGGCGCCTGGGCACTGAACGTGCGCGCGCGCGTGGAACGCGTGCTGCTCGCACTGCTCGACGATGGGCTCGACGACATCACGATCGTCGCCTACTCCGCGGGAGCGGGCGTCGCCTACGACGTGCTCCTCGAGGGCCGCCCGCTCGCGCGCCGCCTGCACGCGATCACCGAGGGTGGCGCAACACCCACGCCGATCCGGCTCGTGACCGTGGGCAGCGGCATCTACCACATGTGGTCGTTCGCACACATGGATCCGTTCGCCGATCCGGAGCGCCGTCGAATCGCCACCGGACGCATCGACCGCATGATCAGCGGCGTGGACGAGGCGCCCCGGCCGTTCCCGTTCTGGACGGACCTCTTCGCTCGCTTCGACTTCGTGGCCGCAGGCCCGATCCGACCGGAGATCGCGTCCCTCTCCGGGTTGTCCGAAGGCCTCCACTACCGCTCCCACCGCGTGATCAACTACGACCACGTGACGGACGATCACTTCGGCTATTTCCGCAACAAGGAGCTCGCGGTTCCGCGCATCGTGGCCGCGATCTTCGGCTCGGCGCGGTGGATGGACGAGGCACCGAGTGAGGCCGCCGCAGCCGGCGCGTTCACTCAGATCGACCCCGAACGGCGAGCACGTTCGCTCTTCTGGCTGAACGTCGCGAAGTTGCTGCCCCTGATCGCGCTCACCCTGCACACCCTGTTCGTGGTCGCATGGGGTGCGTATCGCGAACTGTGCATCGCGATCTCCGACGCGACGGTCCCCGGCTGGGCAGTGGGTCTGTGGGCGCGGGTCGCCGAAGAGATCGGCGTGCGACCGCAGTTCGTCGTCGTGGGCGTGATGATCTTCCTGTTCTACAGCGTGCTCGGGCGCGCGCTCTACGGCTGGTGGCGCCCGAAGCTCGACGACGGGCAGCGGCTGGGGCTGCGTCGCTTCGCGACGGGGCTCTGGAACATCCCGGCGGCCGTGGGCCGGTCCGTGCGGCACAATGCGCCGGCCTATGCATTCCTCGGGCTCGTGCTGGTGACGCTGGCGGCGGCGAGCATCTGGTACTACGTCCCGGCGCAGGTGCGGGCCGGCGCGCTCGCGCTGGCATCTGGGCCGCACGCGCTGAACCTGGAAATCGTCGACGCGGCGACCGGGCAGGTCGCGCTCAGCGGCGCGCGGAAGAACACGGCGCACCCCGGGCGGCTGGGTCTGCAGTGGGACGGTGGCTACGGGCAGGTCGAGGCCATCCTGCGCGAGTACGACGACCGCATCGTCCGCCGCTTCGCGGCGATCGAGGGCGAGCTCGCGGGCGGGCGGGCGCCACTCGGCCCGGCGCGCATCGACACCGGCGCGTTCATGGGCGACCCGCTGAGCGCGCGCGGCGTCCCCTTCACCGACATCGAGTTCGCCGCGCCGCTCGGTCCGCAGCGGGCATGGGTGGCCGGCGACGGAGCCACCTGGGCGATCGTCGTCCACGGCAAGGGCGCGACGCGCGAGGAGAGCCTGCGCATCCTGCCGACGCTCGTCGATCTCGGCCTGACCGCGATGGCGATCACGTACCGCAACGATCGCGAGTCGATCCAGGACCCCGCCGGCGAGTACGAATACGGCGCCACCGAATGGCGCGACCTGGAAGCCGCGGTCGATTACGCGCTGACGCGCGGCGCCGCTGACGTCGTGCTGTACGGCTACAGCATGGGCGGCGCCATCACCGCGTCGTTCCTCGAGCGCTCCGATCGCGCGCCGCACGTCCGCGCCGTCGTGCTCGACGCGCCCATGCTCGACTTTGCGTCGACCGTGGAGCTGGGGCTCAGGGACGCACCACTGATCGGCCGGTTCGCTCCACAGCTGCGGGTCATGACCGGCATGCGGCTCGGCATCGACTGGGCCGATCTCGACTACCTCGACGACGACATCGCGCGGCTGCGCGCGCCGATCCTGCTCTTGCACGGCGACGCGGACGACGTCGTGCCCATCGAGACCAGTCGCCGGCTCTCGAGCTTGCGACCGGATCTCGTGAGCTACCACGAGTTCGCGGACGCCGGACACACCCGCGAGTGGAACGTCGACCCGGAGCGCTACGAAGCGCTCGTCCGCGCATTCCTCAGCGCGCAGCTCGCACGCTGACGCTCGCGCCTGGCGTCCGCGCCGGCCCGCTTCGCCGCTGCGGCCGGCCCGCATATCCTCAAGCGCAGCGCGGGCTCTCTCGCGCTGCGGACCTCCAGCGAGCACGTACGTCCGAGATGGCCGGCATGCATTCCCGAACGCCAGGCATCACCTTCCATGGTGCGCTCTCCGGGTGGTTTCACCTGGGCTCCGTCGATCCCGCCGGCGGCGAATCACAGGGCCGCGCCGGACGCACGCGACTGACGCTCGGGATTACGGTGACAATCCCCGATGCGCGGACTTTCATGAGCGTGCGCGAGCAGCCCGGGACGCTCGACGCCACGATCTCGTTCCCGCCGCTGGGCCGCGAGCTGCATTCGAAGCGAGGCGCGTTCAACCTGCTCTCGCCGACCGGCGCTCAGCTCTGCCGGATCGCCACCCTCGAGTGTGCATTCGATGCCCGCGGCACCTCGTACTACCTGAGCGGACGGGCCGAGGTGCCGGCGAAAGCGGACCACGACGTGTTTCGTGACAGCACTGCGATCCCGATCGTCCTGCACGAAGGCACGGACGAACGCGACGCCGTCGTCGGCGCGGGCGTGCTCACGCTCACCGCCGATGAGCTCGCGGCGCTCGTCTCCTCGATCCGGGTCACGGACGCCGAGTCCATGGGCGACACGTCACTCACGCTGACCAGCTTCGGCCACCACTTGCTCGGCGACCTCTGGGACGCGTACGCCCATCCGCCCGGCGCGTTCGCCCGCGGATGGCGAATGCTGACGCGCGGCGCACGGCGGCTGATCGGCCGGCGCTGAGGGCGCTCAGCCTTCGAGCGCCGGCAGCACGAGCATCTTGGCGTGTGCCTCGGGACCGGCGAGCGCGGCGAAGGCGCCGGCTACCCCGTCGAACCCGACGCGGCCGGTGATCATCGGCGTGACGTCAATGCGTTCTTCGGCGATCGCCGCCAGCGAGCCGGCGAATTCCTCCTGCGTGTAGGCGAGCACGAACTGGAGGTTGATCTCCTTGCCGATCGCGGCGAGCGGCCGGAACGTGTCGGGCTCCATGCACACGCCGGCCACGAGGATGCGTGAGTCACGGGGGGCGGCTTCGATCAGCCCGTCGATCATGCCCGGGCGGCCCACGCACTCGAACACCATCGCCGAGCGCTCGCCGGCGAGCGCTCGCCAGGCCTCGAACGCCGGCTGCTCGCGCGGGTCGACCACGGTGGAGGCACCCATCTCCGCCGCAATCGCGCGGCGCTTGGGCGACAGGTCCGACGCGACGATCGCGCCGTGGCCGCGCAGTCGCAGCGCGGCGATCACGGCGAGCCCGACCGGACCGCATCCGATCACGAGCGGCAGATCGTCGTTCCGGAGGGACGAGCGAGCGACCGCGTGCGCGCCCACAGCGAGCGGCTCCGTGAGCGCCGCGTGCTCGGTCGACACGTGCGGCGGGACCGGCAGGAGCATCGCCTCGCTGAGCACCATGTACTCGGCGTAGCCCCCCGGGAACTCGGTCCCGTATGCGAGCGAGACAGGCCCGCTCACGCGCCTGAGCACGGGCTGCGAGGTGACGCGCTGGCCGACCGGCAGCACGCGCGCGGTCGCGGGGCCGAAGTCGACGATCTCGGCGCAGAACTCGTGGCCCATGATCACCGGGTGCCCGGCATTCGCCCCGGCGAGGGGCCCCACGCCCGGCTCCGCGCCATCCGGCGCGTACTGCAGGGCATGGAGATCGGAGCCGCAAATGCCGCACGCGAGCACCCGCACCAGCACCTCGCCCGGCCCGGGCTCCGGCTGCGGCACGTCTTCCACGCTCAGCACGCGACCGCGCGCCACCACTGCTCGCATGGGACCGTCCTCTCGAGAATCAGGCGCGGCCCGACGTAGGCAGCGCCCCGCTCAGTGGAGTATGACAGCAACGCGTATCGCGCTCGCGGCAGGGCAAGCGCGGTTGCCGACAGGGCCGCCAGGAGGGTGGGGACGATCATGGTCGATCAGGACACGCGCACGCTGCCGGTGGAGGCGACGGAGCGCATCGGACGCCAGCTGACGCCGCGCACGCTCGTCATCGACGAGGCGAAGCTCCGCGACTACCACGACGGGCTCGCGCTCGATCCGCCCAGCGCGGGCAGCGGACTGCCCGCCGTGCCGACGACGATCGTCGATCGGCCGGACTCCGCGTACGTCGGTGAAAGCGGCTTCGAGAACGGCTTCGGCAACCTGTGGATGCGCCAGCAGTGGGAGCTCCACGCGCCGTTCGAGCGCGACGTGGAGTACTCGGTGCGCGCTCAGATCGTCGACGTCTACGCGAGGCGCGATCGCACCGTTGTGAACAGCGAGATCACGTACACATCGCCTACGGGCGTCGAGGTGGTGCGCGCCCACCACCACCAGAGCTACCTGCTCGAGCAGAACACGGGCGCCGTCACCCTCCGCGATCCGAAGGCGAAGGAGGGCGCCCGCAAGTTCGATGTGCCCGCCGGCGACCGCATCGCGCCGCTCGAGCGCCTGATCACGCTCGAGATGTGCGGGAAGTTCTTCCACGGCAGCCGCAGCTACCACACCGACGCCGCGGCCTCGAACGATCTCGGCTTCCGCGACGTCGTCGTGGGCGGGTGGATGACGATGTCGTATGTCGCCCACCTGGTCGAGCGTCATTTCGGCGCGCAGTGGTGGACGAGCGGCCGGCTGGACGTGAAGTTCACGAACATCACCTGGCCGGGCGACACCGTGATCGCACAGGGCGTCGACACCGGCCCGCTGCCCGACGATCCCGGTCGCCGCGGCGTCTTTGCGTGGCTGCAGAAGCCGGACGGCACGATCGTGCTGATCGCGACGGGGAGCGTGGCGACGCAGTAGGCGGGCGGGTCACTCCGGCAGCGACACCGGCGGGCGCGACGCGAGCGACTACAGCTCGAAGCGGGCGCCGTCGTCCCGCAAGCGCCGGCGCAGCCGGTCGCAGTCCGGCAGCGCGGATCGCACCCGCGCCCAGAACGCCGGCCCGTGGTTGGGTTCGGCCAGGTGCGCGAGCTCGTGCACGATCACGTAGTCGATCAGCGCCGGCTCGGCCATCACGAGCCGCCAATTGAGGCGCACAGTGCCATCCCGGGCGCAGCTGCCCCAGCGCCGGCGCTGTGCCTTCACGATCACGCGTCGCGGCTCCCAACCCAGGCGCGTCGCCCA
>JAQBZW010000305.1 GCA_027622315.1 Chloroflexota bacterium
GCAGCGCGCGGCCCCGGCCGCGCTGGCCTGTCGCCGCATCGCCGACGCGGGTGACGCCGTGCACGACCGCGCGCTGGTCGAGCGCTGCCAACCGTGGATCGACGCACACGCGGACGGCCCACTCGCGCGAGCCGCCTGTCGCCGCCTGGGGACGACCGCCGCGCTCCCGGCAGGACTCGATTCGCTCGTTGAGCGCTGCCGCGTCGTGATCGCAACGCGAGAGCCAGATGGCACCGCACTGCAGGAGGTCTGCAGCCGGCTGGCGGAGCGAGACGCGGCCGCAGATGCGAACGATCCGCTCGCGCGTCGCTGCCGCGCGTTGAACGCGCTGCTCCTCGATTCGGGATTTGACGACGCTTCCACGCTCGCGCGGTGCGTGCGAGCCGCGCGTTCCGCGGCGAAGCAGACGGCGTTGCTCTATCGCTGTCTCGCGCTCTTCTCCGACGGCGGAGACGGCAGCGACGGCGGGGCGCCCGGGGACCGGTCACGAACGCTGCGCGCCGAGCTGCGCGCAGCGGTAGACAGCAAGGTCAGTGCGGAGACGGAGGGCATCGCAATTCAGCGGGTGGCAGAGGTGCTGCGCCTGCGCCTCGCCGTGTTGCAGGCGTCACCAGCGCGGCCCGCGCCGGCCGACGGCGCTGCCGGACGACTGCAGTGAGCGCGGGGCAGGCGTCCATGGTCTCGGACGTCAGCCCGTTCCGCCCTCCGTCGCCGCGGATATGGTGGGAGGAACGCCACGCGCAGCTCAGGACCCGCTCGTTGTCAGAACAGCACGCCGTGGACAGCTCACCCACCGCCGCCACGCTCGATGACGAGCCGCTCGTCGTGGCGCTCGTCGACCGTGCGAAGCAGGGCGACGCAGACGCGTTCGGGCAGCTGTTCGACCGCTTTCAACCCGAGATCGTCCGCTACCTCACTCACCGCACCCGCGACGCAGAGGTCGCGGAGGACCTCGCGCAACAGGTGTTTCTCAAGGCCTGGCAGGCGATCCCGCGCTACGAACACCGGGGCGCCCCGTTCAGAGCATGGCTATATCGCATGGCACACAACCAGATGGTCGACCACTTTCGCGCCCGCCGGGTCACTGTCGATGTGGACGAGATCGAGCTCTCCGTTGAACCCGAGGCAGAGCGCTTCGTCCTCGCGCAGGAGCTTCACGCGGGCCTCCAGTCCGCGCTCGAGCGGCTGTCGGAGGATCACCGGCAGGTGCTCGTCTTGCGCTTCTTGATGGAGAAATCCGCACGGGAGATCAGCCAGATCATGGGCCGGAAAGAAGTCACCGTGCGCGGGCTCCAGATGCGCGCGCTCCAGGCCCTAAGCCGCGAAGTCGATGAGATGGGAGGGTTGCCATGAGCGCCGGACCATCACGTTCCCTCGACGAGGTGATCGACCGCTGCATCAACGACATCACCGCCGGGCGGCGCAACGTGGCCGAGTGCCTCGCGGCGTACCCCGAGCACCGTGCTGAGCTGGAACCCCTCCTGCTGTCCGCCGCCGCCGTGCACACGCTTCCGCGCGTGCCCGAGCGCGCACCCGATCCCGCGCGCCGCGCCACCTTCATGGCCGAGCTGGCGCGCACGCCGCAGCAGTCGCCCCGCCGGCGACCGCACCTCGCACTGCCACGCTTCGAGGGCTTCCGCGGCCGCCTCTTCGCATTCGCCTCCGTCGCCGCACCCGCGGCTGCCGTCGCCGCCGTAGCGCTGGTGCTCGTGCTCGGCGGCAATCCGGCGCCGGCCTCGGCGTCGACGCTCACGATCTTCGCCGGCGGCGTTGAGCAGGAGCGCGATGGCGCCTGGCTGCCCGTCGCCGACGGCGACGCACTGGCCGAAGGCGCCCGCCTGCGCACCACCGAGGACGGGCGCGCGATGCTGACGTTCGCAGACGGTTCCACCGTCACCCTCGCTCCGACGACCGAACTCGTGCTGGCGCGCGTCCAGGTGAACGGCGTCCGCGAGGTGATCCTCGATCAGCTCTCCGGCAGCCTGTGGAACGACGTCGTGTCCGATCCGCGCACCGGATCGCACTACATCGTGCGAGCGCACGGCGTAGTCACGACGGTCACCGGCACGGTCTTCCAAACCGTGGTCACTGAGGACGAGACCGCCGTCACGACGGCCGCGGGCACCGTCGAGGTGGCGGCCGGCGGCGAGGCGATTGAGGTTGCGCATGGCGAGCGCGTGCGCGCGACCGCCACAGAGATCCGAGCGCTCGCGCTCGTGCGGCCGGCGGCCACGCTTCGCGTGGACGCCCCCTACGCGGCGTCCCTGATCTCGTCCGACGGCGCCGCGACCGGCGCGCGCCCGGACGGCGTGAGCTTCAGCCAGATCGCGGGCGCCACGACGACCGATCCGGCCGCCGGCCCGCAGCACATCGACCTGCTCCACGCCACGCCCGGCGACTACACGCTCGTGCTGCGACCGTTCTCGGACGGCGGCGGTGTGGTGGTGATCGAGGTCGCGGGCAAGGTACTGACGATCCCGGTGGCCGGGCCGGACGACATCAAGGTGCAGTTGCGCATCGCGGAGATCAACGGTCAGCCGGTGATCGAGCTGCTGCGCCGTGAGGATGTCGCCGGCATCGTCGACGCCGCCAGCGAGCGCGTCGTGAAGACGCGGCGCACCGTGGACGCGGTCGCCGTGGCCGCCGGGCGCGCGGCCGCGGCGCTCACCCAGCCGG
>JAQBZW010000047.1 GCA_027622315.1 Chloroflexota bacterium
GCGCCGGCTCGGCGCCGGAGAGCATCCCCGCTGCCGAGCTGCTCGCGGCCGCCGCCGGCGCGTGAGCGACGCCCCCGACACAGCGGGATCCTGCGCGGTCGCCCTCGCCGTCATCGGACGCCGCTGTTAGCATTCCGACGTCCCCGGATCACGCCTCCCAGCGATCAGGAGCACTTATGGGCTGCCCGGTGCACATCTGGCTCCCCGTGATGGCCGGCCTCGCGCCGATCGGCCGCATCGCACGCGACCGGCTGCGCTCACTACGCGCCGACCGCGGCGCGCGTACCGCGGCGGCAGAACCTCGCCCCGAGCTCAAGCGCTGGGCGCCCATCCAGCCACACGCCGGCGCGGACCGTAACGCGCCCACCTCCGACTAGCCTCGCCTCCGAAGGGATCCTCCGTGCCTGACGCCGTCTTTCGCCGGGACGGCGATCACTTCATTCCGACCCGGCTGGCCGCAAGCGCCTGGGGCGAGTCTGTTCTCCACGGCGGTCCTCCCTGCGGCCTGCTCGCGCGCGCGATCGAACACGCCGCGCCCGCGCCCGGCTTGCACCTCGCGCGCCTGACCGTGGACCTCTTCCGTGCGGTGCCGCTGGCGTCGCTCGAGGTGCGCACCGAGGCGGTGCGCACCGGCCGTCGCATCGTCGCGATACGCGCGTCGATCCTCGCGGAGGGCGTGGAGGTGGCGCGCGCACACGGCGTACTGCTCCGTCCGACCGCCTCCGACGCAGCCGTCGATGACCCGCCCCCGCCCGGCCCGGACGGCATCGAGACGCTCACGCTCAGCCGCCGCCCGCCGTCGGAGCCGCTCCCGCCGGGCATGCCGCCCGGCTTCCACGCCTTCGTGGAGACGCGCTGGCTCAGCGCGCCGGGCGACGACCGGCCGGGCGCATGGTTCCGCATGCCGTGGCCGCTCGTCGAGGGCGAGGAGACGACGCCGACTCAGCGTGCCGCCTCGCTCGCCGACTTCGGCAACGCGCTCGCCGGTAGCGCCGGCGAAGGCGGCCGGCCCTCGGGCGGAGCACCCACGGCGGGGATGATCAACACGGACGTCACGCTCTACATGTCGCGGCCTCCGCGCGGCGAGTGGCTCTGCCTGCGCCTCGATCAGCTCAGCACGCACGACGGGCTCGGCTTCGTCGCGATCGAGCAGTTCGATGCCGACGGGCGCTTCGGCCACTCCGTGCAGGCTCGCCTCGCCAATCCCCGCCGCACCGACGACAACGCCTGACCGGCCGCTAATCGCGGCCGGGACGTAGGTGCGAGCGGTGCTAGCGTGGACGCAACTCCACACACTCGCAGACAGAGCGAACGCGCGCTGATCGCGCGCGGGAACCCGGCAAGGACCCGCCGCCATGGCCGACGCCAGCCCCGGCGCGCACGACAGCGCCAGCACGCCGCGACACGGCCGCAACCGGCTCGCGGCGGAGACAAGCCCGTACTTGCTCCAGCACGCCGACAACCCGGTGGACTGGTACCCGTGGGGCGAGGAGGCGTTCGCGAAGGCGCGCGCCGAGGGCAAGCCCGTGCTGCTCTCCGTCGGCTACTCGACCTGTCACTGGTGTCACGTCATGGCGCACGAGTCGTTCGAGAACGACGCGACCGCGGCGCTGATGAACGAGGCGTTCGTCAGCATCAAGGTCGATCGCGAAGAGCGGCCGGACATCGACTCGGTGTACATGACGGTGACGCAGGCGATGACCGGCCAGGGCGGCTGGCCGATGACGGTGTTCCTCACGCCCGAGGGCGAGCCCTTCTACGCCGGAACGTACTTCCCGCCGGATGACCGCTACGGTCGCCCGGGCTTTCCGCGGCTGCTCGAGAGCGTCCGCCAGGCGTGGTCAGGCGACCGCGAGCGACTGGTCGCCTCCGCCGCCGAGCTCACGGGCAAGCTGCGCACGGCGCTCGCCAGCCAGCCCGCGGTCCACGGCGCAAGCGCGGATGCGGCGGCGACGGTGGACGGCGCGGTCGAACGCCTGCGGACGCAATTCGACCATGAGTGGGGCGGCTTCGGCCGCTCGCCGAAGTTCCCCAGTCCACCGAACCTCGAGTTTCTGCTTGCCCATCACGCGCGCCGCGAGGCGGCGGACGCGGGCGCCGCCCAGCCGCCGTCGCCGTCCGCGCTCGAGATGGTGCTCGGCACGTTACGGGGCATGGCGGCCGGCGGGATGTACGACCAGCTCGGCGGCGGCTTCGCGCGCTACAGCGTGGATCAGCAGTGGCTGGTGCCGCACTTCGAAAAGATGCTTTACGACAACGCGCAGCTCGCGCGCGTCTATCTCCACGCGTTCCAGCTGAGCGGCGACCCGCTGTTCGCGCGCATCGCACGCGAGACGCTCGACTACCTCGTGCGCGAGATGCGCGACCCCGATGGCGGGTTCTGGAGCGCCCAGGACGCCGACAGCGAAGGCATCGAGGGCAAGTTCTTCGTCTGGACACCGGACGAGGTGACAGCGCTGCTGGGCGATGACGCCGCGCTCTTCAGCGCGGTCTTCGCGGTCACCCCCGCCGGGAACTTCGAGGATCCGCACCACCCCGAATTCGGCCGCCGCACTGTGCTCAGTCGGCCCTCGGTGCTCACGCCGACAGCGTTCGCCGAGCTCGCGCGCGAGCAGGGGCTGACGGCCCCGGCGCTCGAGACGAAGGTCGATGCACTGCGCGAGCGGATGCGCCTCGCGCGGGAGGCACGCATCCACCCCGGTCTCGACGACAAAGTGCTCACATCCTGGAACGGCCTGGCGCTCGCCGCCTTCGCCGAAGCGGCGCGCGTGTTCGACGACGACGGCTATCGCGCGCAGGCGGAGCAGAACGCCGCGTTCGTGCGCGCGCGTATGTGGCGCGACGGCGCACTGCTCCACACGTACAAGCAGGGCGTCGCGCGCATCGACGGTCTGATCGAGGACTACGCGTACTACGCGCTCGGCCTGATCGAGCTCTACCGCACGAGCGGCGAGCTCACGCACCTGCAGTGGGCCGCCGAGCTCTTCGCGGTGGCGCTCGCACGCTTTCGCGCCGACCCGGCCGACGGGGGCGGCTTCTTCGAGTCGCCCGCGGACGGCGAGCCGCTCGTGCTCCGTCCGAAGCCGCTCTTCGACGCCGCCACGCCGAGCGGCAACGGAGCGATGGGGCAGCTCGGCTTCTGGCTCGGCCGGTACTTCGAGCGCCCGGAGTGGGAGGCGCTGGTGGACGAAACCACGGCGCTCGCCGGGACGGGGCTCACCCAGGCCGCGAGCGGCTTCGGCAGCATGCTGCTGGCGCTGGAGCTCGGCCTCGCGCCACGTCGCGAGCTCGCGATCGTCGGCCCGGTGCTGAAGCGTGCGCCCTTCGAGCGCGAGGTCGCGCGGCACTTCCTGCCTGCCGTCGTGCTCGCGCCGGCGGACGCCGGAGCGGGTCTGCCGCTGCTCGAGGAGCGTGGTGTGGCCCCGGGGGCGGCCGCGTACGTCTGCGCCGACATGGTGTGCGCGCTCCCCGCGCTCACACCGGAGGTCCTCGCCGAGCAGCTCGCTCGCTAGGGCTCCGCGTGCCCGTTTCTCCCGTACCCCGCCCGCGCCGGGTACGGTGGCGCGGACCGAGGACCGTGCGCTCACGCAGCCCCGTCACACGGCGATGCCCTGGCGACGCGGTTCGCGAGCCATGCCCGCTCGAGAGCAGAAGGGACGTCCCGTGAGCACCGCTCCCATCGACCAGTCGATGATTGCCCGCGCGATCCGCGCGGCGCGGCTCGACAACGACACGTATGAGCAGATCGAGCACGATCCGCGCGCGACGCGCGAGGCCGCGATCATCGTGGTCGTGACCTCGCTCCTTGCCGGTATCGGCGCCGGTGTGGCCGGCGGGCTGATCGAGCTGGTCGTGGTCGTGGTCGCCGGTCTGGTCGGCTGGGCCGCGTACGCCTTCCTCACATACTTCATCGGCACACGACTGCTGGCCGGACCGGAGACGAGCGCGAACTGGAGCGAACTGGCGCGCACCCTCGGCTACGCGAACGGTCCGCGCGCGCTGCTCGTGCTCGGCGTGGTGCCCGCGCTGAGCGCGATCGTCGGTCTGATCGTCGCGGTGTGGGTGCTGCTCACCACCGTCGTCGCACTGCGCGCCGCCCTGGACTTCTCGACGAGGCGCGCGATCGGCACAGCGATCATCGGCTGGCTCGTCCAGGGCATCGTCTTCGCGATCGCGATCGCGGCCTAGCGTCTCGCGCCGCGAACGCCGGGGACGCCGGCGACGGAGGGCCAGCGCATGAGCGACGTGGAGCGACTGCTCGCCGCGTTCGCGTCGGGCGCCTTCGTGCGGCCCTCAGCAACGGAAGCCAACTTGCTCGACGCCGTCACCGCGGTCGCCGCCGTGACGGGCGTCCCGGGGCCGGCGCCGACCGGCCACGCGGCGACGATCGCGGCCCGCCTGGCGGGCGCGGAGCATGTCGTGTTCGTGCTCGCGGATGGCCTCGGGATGCACTTCATTGACGCGCTCCCACCGGGCGCCTGGCTGCGACGCCACCTGGTCCGGTCGCTCCTGGCGCCGTTCCCATCCACGACTGCGGTCTCGATTACGAGCGTCGCCACCGGGCGCTGGCTGACCGATCACGCATCGCCGGGCTGGTGGGCGCACATCCCCGCCCACAACCTGATCGCCGTGCCGCTCCCCTACCACCGGCTGTCGGACGAGCGCCCGCTCGAGGAGCTGGGCATTACCCCGGACGAGATGTTTCCGATGCCGCCCATCGTGCCGCGCATGCGCCACGCGGCTGAGCTCGTGTTCCCGGCTGCGATCGCGGACTCGACCTACTCCCGCTACCTGGGCGGCAACGCGCCGCGCAGCGGGTACGACACGCTGTCCGACGCCGCCGAGCACATCGCCGGGCGGGTCGAGGCCGCGGGCGGTCCGACCTACACGTACTGGTACAGCTCGCGCGTCGACACGCTCGCACACGAGCTCGGGACCGCGCACGAGCGCACCACGACGGCCGTTCAGGAGCTCGACGAGCAGCTCGCCGTGCTCGGAGACCGCCTGGCCGCGATCGCCGCTCCCACGCGCATCGTGGTCACCGCCGATCACGGCCACCTGAACGTCCCCCCCGACGGACGGCGGATGATCGAGGCGGAGGATCCGATCCTGCGGTTCCTGCGCTGCCATCCCACCGGAGACGTGCGCGTCGTGTACTTCCACCTCCGGCACGACGCCGATGCACGGACGCACGCGGCGTTCCGCACGTTGTTCGCCGCTCGATTCGAGCACTGGGTCCTGCTCACGACGGATGAGGTTGACTCGCTGCGGCTGATGGGACCGAACGCGCTCTCCGCGGAGACGCGCGCCCGCATCGGCGATTACACGGCGATCGCGGTCAGCGCGGAGGTCATGCGCTACGCGGGCGTGCCCGGCGCGGATCGCTTCCTGCGACAACAGTCGCAGCACTCCGGGCTCTCACCGAGTGAGATGACGATCCCGCTCGTGATCGCCGGCGACTGAGTCACCACCCGAGAGCCGGTCCGGCGGGAGAAAGACAGACGGGCGGTGCCTCCGCGGAGGCACCGCCCGTCGTGATCTCGTCTCGAGGACGATTAGCGGGCGGGGGCCTTGCGGGCGCTCGCCGGCTTCGACTTCGCGTCGAACGCGGAGCAGATGGTGTCCGTGACCAGACGCGTCACCGTGTACGGATCCATGTTCGCGTTGGGCCGACGATCTTCGATGTAGCCCTTCTTGTCGCGCGCGACCTGCCACGGAATGCGCACCGAGGCGCCGCGGTCGGACACGCCCCATCGGAACTGCGACCAGTGGGCGGTCTCGTGCAAACCGGTCAGGCGCTCCTCGATCGCGTAGCCGTACTGCTTGATGTGCAGATCGTGCTTCGGCCCGAGCGCCTTCGCCGCCTCTTCACACGGCGCGTACGACTCGCGCATCGCGTTCGTCGAGAAGTTCGTGTGCGCGCCCGCCCCGTTCCAGTCGCCACGGACGGGCTTCGGGTACAGGGTTGCGGACACGCCGAAGTCCTCGGCCACGCGGTAGAGCAGCCAGCGCGCGACCCACAGATGATCGGAGCACTCGACCGGACCGATCGGCCCGATCTGGAACTCCCACTGCGCCGGCATGACCTCGGCGTTCGTGCCGGAGATCGCCAGTCCGGCCTCGATGCAGGCGGTCGTGTGGGCTTCCACGATCTCGCGACCGAAGATCTCGTCTGCGCCGACGCCGCAGTAGTAGCCCCCCTGCGGTGCGGGGAAGCCCGAGTCCGGCCAGCCCATCGGGCGGGCGCCTTCGAAGAAGGTGTATTCCTGCTCGATGCCGAACCACGGCTCGTGCTTGGCGAACTTCTTCGCCACGCGCGCGCACCCGGCACGCGTGTTCGACGGGTGTGGGGTCATGTCGGTGAGCAGCACTTCGCAGAGGACGAGCTTGTCGTCGCCGCCACGAATCGGATCCGGACACACGAACACGGGGTTGAGCACGCAGTCGGAGTTGCTGCCCGGTGCCTGGTTCGTGCTCGACCCGTCGAAGCCCCAGACTGGCGGCGCCTCGCCGGCGGGAATGACCTTGGTCTTTGATCGCAGCTTCGACGTGGGCACGGTGCCGTCGATCCAGATGTACTCGGCGCGGTAGGGAGGGGTCATGAACGCTCCATCTCACTCGGCGCTCGTTGCGGCGCACTGTGACCTCAGGCTGGCAGGCAGAAACTACGAGCCCGACGTTTCAACGATGTTTCACTACCGAAACTTCTGCCTGGCCCGTCCTCCCGCTCGCGAGCGGACGAGGCCACCGGCCTGATCATGGCTACGGCGCGGGCTCAGGAGCAAACGCACAAGCCGGCAGTACCGCGTTGCACGCACTGCGCTCCCGCCGGAGACTGACGGTGCCCCTACCCCTCCCGGTTCACCCGTCCGGAGCTCGCATGCGATTCCGCGCGCCGACGCCGGTACTGATCGTCGCGATCGCCCTCGTCACGGCCGGGCTGATCGCGCTCGGCCTCTGGCAGTTCCAACGCAATGACTGGAAGCAGGGTCTCGTCGCCGAGCGCGATGTGCGCATCGCGACCGCGCCGACGGACATCGCCGCGCTGAACGATGCGCCCGGGGACGCGGCCGACTGGCGTCGTGTGACTGCGAGTGGGACGTGGGATCACGCGCACACGATGATCGTGACGAACCGGGTCCGCTTCGGGCGCCGCGGCGAAGAGGTGGTGACGCCGCTGCGACCCGACGGGGGCGGTCCTGCGCTGCTGGTCGATCGCGGCTGGTACCCGCTAGACCGACGCGAGCGCGTGCTCGCGGCGCTCGCGGCGGAGCCGGGAGGGACGGTCGAGGGCCTCGCGCGGGCGCTCGGTGACGGCAACGGGTACGTGATCCCGAGTGGCGCGTGGAATCGGCTGGACGCGCTCGCCATGGGCGCAACGTTGCCGTATCCCACGCTGCCGTGGCTCGTGATCGAGGGCCGGCGCGTCGACAACTACGAAGCGGGAGCGGGCGCGCTTCCCATCCAGCAGTACCTGGGGTTCCGTAACACGACGCCGCACATGCAGTACGCGCTGACGTGGTTCGGGCTCGCGACGGTGCTGATCGTGATCTCCATCGTGCGCTTCATCGTCGCCCCGCGACGGGCCGCGCGCGACGCGGCGCGCCGACCCGACGCGTGACTGATGGGCGCGCGGCTGCCGCGTCGTACGCCGTCAGGCGCTGACCTTGCGGATGTGCTCGGCGTGATTCGCCAGGTGGTCGGCGCTCAGCTGCAGCGCCCCTTCGATCGACGGCGCATAGTCACCGATCGCCGGGGCCGACTTGGGCAGATCGCGATCCTCGACGTACCGCACGACCTTCGTGAAGGCGGCCGCCGCGGACTCCAGCGCGGTGATTGCCTCCGCGCTGGATGCGAGCGCCAGTTCCTGCCGCTCGGGCGGATTGCCCTGCATCGCGGTGGCGACCATGCCCGCAAACCCACGCTCGGCCCCGATCGCGTGCTCGGCGATCTTGCGGGGCGACCACTCCTCGCCACCCGGCGACTGCTCCCACTTCGCCGACGACGCCTCGATTGCGTCCCTCAGCGCCTGTCGGTTCGCTTCGATCTTCGTCCGTAATTCGTCTGCATTCGCCATCTAGACCCTCCTCCTATGACGACCGGCCGGAGCGCCGGCCGGCGGCGCGCGCACCTTATCACCGAGCCCGCGCCGCACACGGCGCGGCGGGACCGCATCGCGGGTGGCCCGCTGCAGCGCGTCGACTAACATCGTGCGCCCAAGGCTCGCTCGCCATCGACGCGCCGCATCCCGCAGGAGAGCTTTGCATGACGAACGCGCCGACCGCCCCAACGACCCGGGACGTCCTCACCCAGGCCGAAGCCACGACACGCGCGTCGCGCGTTTCGGAGGTGACGTACGAGCTACACATCGATCTTGCGAAGGGCCGCGGGTCCTACGGCGGCGACGTCACTATTCGCTTCGCGCTCACGGGCGCGGGCGATCTCTTCCTCGACTTCACGGGCAAACAGCTCACGCAACTCGAGGTGAACGGCCGAGAGCTCACCGACGTGAGCTGGACCGGGCATCGCCTCACATTGCCGGCCGACGCGCTCGCCGCCACGAACGTCGTGCGCGTGGCGTACGAAAACGAATTCGATCACGACGGGGACGGCTTCCATCAGTTCGTGGACCCCGAGGACGGCGAGGAATACCTCTACACGAACTTCGAGCCCTACTCAGCTCATCGCCTCTTTCCCTGTTTCGATCAGCCCGACATCAAGGCGACCTACCAGCTATCCGTGACGGCCCCCTCCGACTGGGTGCTGATCGCGAACACGCGCGCCACCGGGAGCGCGCCTGCCGACGACGGCCGCACGCGCCACTCCTTCCCGGTGACGGCGCGCTTCTCGCCGTACCTCTTCGCACTCGTGGTCGGGCCGTACGAGGAGTTCCTCGACCAGCACGGCGAGATCCCGCTCGGCTTCTACTGCCGGCGCTCGCTCGCGAAGTACGTGGACATCGACGAGATCTGGCAGGTCACGAAGCAGGGGTTGGACTTCTACGGGGAGTTCTTCGCCTACCCATACCCGTTCGGTAAGTACGACCAGATCGCGGTCCCGGAGTTCAACGCCGGCGCGATGGAGAACATCGGCGCGGTCACGCACTACGAGCGGATCATCTACCGCGACTCGCCCACCGACACGCAGCGCCTGGGCCGCGCCGAGATCTTCCTGCACGAGATGGCGCACATGTGGTTCGGCAACCTCGTGACCATGCGCTGGTGGAACGACCTCTGGTTGAACGAGTCGTTCGCCAGCTACATGGCGTACCTCTCGCTGGCCGAGGCGACGCGCTTCACGACCTCATGGCAGAACTTCAGCTCGCGCATGAAGGCATGGGCGTACGCCCAGGACGAGCTCGTGACCACGCACCCGATCGCCGGTGAGGTTGCGGACACGGACGAGACGTTCCTGAACTTCGACGGCATCACCTACGGCAAGGGCGCCTCCGCGCTCCAGCAGCTCGTGCACGCAATCGGCATGGACGCGTTCCGAGACGGCATGCGCCGGTACTTCCAACGCCACGCGTACGGCAACACGACGCTCGCAGACTTCCTCGCCGCACTGAACGAGGGCGTCGACCGCGACCTTGATGAGTGGGCGCGGCTGTGGCTGGGAACGCCCTCGCTGAACACGCTCTCGACATCATGGGAACTGGACGGCGACCGCATCAGCGCGATGACGCTCCTGCAGACCGCGCCGGACGACTACCCGACGATGCGCCCACACAGCACCCGCATCGCGCTCGTACGCGAGGCGGGCGGCGTGCTTCAGGTGGACGCCATCGACAGCCAGATCAACGGGCCGTCCGCGTCTGTGCCTGCCGCGATCGGGAAGCCGGCACCCGTCTTCGTCTTCCCCAACCACGACGACTTCGCCTACGCACGGATCGCGCTCGACGACCGCTCGGTCGAATTCGTGCGCGAGCAGCTCGAGCGCATCGACGATCCGCTGCTGCGTCAGCTCATCTGGCAATCGCTGTGGAGCATGGTGCGTGACCAGAAGCTGCGCTCGACCGACTACCTCGAGCTCGCGCGCGCGAAGGTCCGCGCCGAGCGTGACCCGGAGCTGATCGAGACGATCCTCGGCACGATGACCGCCGCCGTCGCGCGTTACGTACCGGAAGACGCCAAGACGGCGCAGGCCCACCGCTTCTTCGAGCTCGCGTGGGAGGCCCTGCAGGCCGAGCGCGACCACGATCTCCAGATCACATGGGCGCGCACACTCGTGGGCGTCGCGCTCACGGAGAACGACGTGCGGCTCACCGGCCGCCTCGCCGACGGCGAGCTCACGGTCGAGGGGCTGACCGTGGACCAGGACATGCGCTGGGAGATCGCGGCGCGGTACGCCGCATTCGACCTCGAAGGCGCGCAGTCCCGGATCGACGCCGAGACGGAGCGCGATCCCTCGGACCGCGGGCAGCGCGCGCTGCTGCGGATCGAGGTGTCGTGGCCGCGCGCGGAGGTGAAGGCCCAGGCGTGGGAGCGCTTCCACGGCGACGGCTATGGTTCGTTGCACCTCACGGCGGCGGCGATGCGCGGCTTCCAGTGGTGGCCGCAGCGCGCGCTCACGCGCCCGTACGAGGAGCCGTACTTCGAGCACCTGATCGAGATCTTCGAGACGCGACCGAAGGAATTCTGCTCGACCTACTTCGGCTCGCTCTTCCCCAACCGCATCGAACGCGACGTGCTGGAGCGAGCGCGCACCCTGCTCGAGAGCGTGCCCGAAGCGCTGCAGATCCTGCAGCGCAGCATGCGCGAGGAGATGGACGCGCTCGAGCGCGCGATCAAGTGCCGCGAATTCGCAGCCTCGTAGCCCTCAGGTGAAGCGACCGCGCCTGGCTCGCCCGCGGCTGCCGGCCTTCCATGGCTGGCGCATCGTCATGGGCGGCAGTGCGATCCAGGCGATGCAGAGCGCGCTGCTCATGCAGGCGTTCGCGAATTACTCCGTGCTGTTGCGTGACGAGTTCGGCTGGAGCAAGTCGACGCTTGCGGCGGCCTTCGCGATGACGCGCGCGGAGAGCGGGTTCCTCGGTCCGCTCCAGGGCTGGATGATCGACCGCTTCGGGCCGCGCGCGATCATGCGCATCGGCACTGTGCTCATGGCCGTCGGCTTCATGCTCTTCTCGCGCATGGACACCGCGGTCGAGTTCTTCGCGTTCTACTTCCTGATGTCGCTCGGCGCGAGCCTGGGCGGCTTTCTCTCGATCACCGTGGCGATCGTGAACTGGTTCGAGCGCCGTCGATCGAGCGCGCTCGCACTCTCGCAGTCCGGCTTCGCGATCGGTGGCCTGCTCACACCGATCGTCGCCTTCGCGCTCACCACGGCCGGCTGGCGCACGACCGCCTTCGTCTCCGGGCTGATCGTGCTCGCCGTCGGGCTGCCGCTCTCCCAGCTCATGCACCACCACCCGGAGGCGATCGGCCAGCATCCGGACGGCGTGTCGCCCGCGGAGCGGGCCGCGGAAGCCGAGCGCGATGGCCGCGCCGAGGTCACTGAGGTCAGCTTCACGCCGCGTGAGGCGATGCGCACGCGCGCGTTCTGGTTCATCTCGCTCGGGCACGGCTTCTCTCTGTTCGTCGTCGGCGCCGTGATGCTCCATCTCTCGCTGCACCTCACGGAGTCACTCGGCTTCTCGCTGCAGCAGGCGAGCTTCGTCGGCGGTGCGCTGCCGCTCATGCAGCTCGTGGGGCAGCTCGCGGGCGGCTACATGGGCGACCGCGTGAACAAGCGCGGGATCGTGGTCGTGTGCATGATCGGCCACATGCTCGGGCTGTTGCTGCTCGCGTACGCGGTGAACATCTGGATGGTGATCCTGTTCGTGCCGCTGCACGGTCTCGCGTGGGGTGGTCGCGGACCGTTGATGTCGGCGTTGCGCGCGGACTACTTCGGCCCCGCCTCCTACGGCACGATCATGGGCTTTTCGTCGATGATCACGATGACGGGCATGGTCGCTGGCCCGCTGATCGCGGGCATCCTCGCGGACGTGACCGGGGGCTACGAGCTGGGCTTCACGATCCTCGCGCTGCTCGCGGGGCTCGGCTCGCTCTTCTTCTGGTTCGCCACGCCGCCGGCGCGCCCGGATCGCGACGCACCGACGCCAACGCCCGTGCCGCCGGCCCGGCGCGAGGCGACGGTGGTGACCGGGAGCTAGCCGGAGCGGCGCGCACCAATCGCGCCGCTGACACGCAGCGCAGCGATCTCGTCCGCCGCGAAGCCGTGCTCGCGCAGCAGCGCATCCGTGTCGCGATCGAGCGGCGGTGAGGCGGTACGCGCACCGACCGGCGTCCCCGCCATCTCCAGCGGCGGGCCGACCATCTGCTCTGGTCCGCTGAGATCGTGCTCGAGCTCCAGCATGCAGCCCAGCGCCTGCACCTGGCGGTCCTCGGACATCTCCTCGGGCAGGTTGACCTTCGAGACCGGCGCACCCGCCGCGTCGAACGCGGCGCCCCACTCGTCCATCGTGCGCGTGAGCATGACGGAGCGGATGCGCTCGCCGACGGCCGCCACGACCGGCCCGTTCGCCGGGTCGTACGCGTTGAATTCCGGACCGTCCGACGGGTCGTCGTCGATGCCGAGCGCGCCCCGGATCTGATCGCGATTGTGGGGCGTGAGCGCGCCGAGGATGATCGCGCCGTCCTTCACCTGGTAGCCGCCGTAGTAGAGGCGGAAGGCGCTCCCCAGCATGCTCAGCAGGCTGCCGCGCTGCTCCAGGATCTCGGCGTAACTGCCGCCGCGGGCACGCACCGCGTTCACCCGCTCGAGCATGGGATCGCGCACCATCGCGTCGAAGACCGGGAGGCGTCCGGCAACCGCGCCCTGGAGGGCCATCGCCGTCCCCAGCAGCGAGGTGGCGACGTACTGGCCCTCGCCGGTGCGCTCGCGGTGATAGAGCGCCGCACAGATGCCCATCGCCGCGGACAGGCCGGCCGCATAATCGGCCGGCGCAGTGCTCGTGATCAACAGCGGCGCACCGTACTCGTCGACCTTGCCGTCGCCGGCCATCAGGCCGGAGTACGCCTGCGCGATGATGTCCGATCCCGAGCGCTCTGCGCTCGGACCACGCGTGCCATAGCCCGTGTTCTCCATGTAGATCAGGTCCGCACGCAGCTTGCGCAGCGTCTCGTAGTCCACGCCGATACGCGCGGACACGCCCGGACGCGAGTTGATCACGAAGACATCGAAGGCCGGTAGCAGGCGGTGTACGACCGCCCGCCCGCGCTCCTCGTGCAGATCGATTACCAGGCTGCGCTTGCCGCGGTTCAGCGAGTGGAAGCCCTTGCTCTCGCCGGGCATGAAGCCCCCGAGCGCGCGCATCGCCTCACCCTCCGGTGGCTCGATCTTCACGACGTCGGCGCCGAGATCGGCGAGGTTCATGCCGCAGTACGGGCCCGCGATGATCTGCGTCAGCTCCAGCACGCGCACGCCACGTAACGGTCCCTGTTCAGCACCCGGCATGCTCGACTCCTTCCGTCGCTGTTCGGTGGACCGGTGAACGCGCCCGTCAGCGATCCTCCCTCTGCACGACCACGCCCGAGCGCAGCAGTTCCGCGAGTTCGTCCTCAGACCACCCCGCCTCGCGGAGAACCGCGACCGAGTGCTCGGCCAGCGCAGGCGCCGCGCGTCGCACTGCCGTCGGCGTCTTCGACATCACCACTGCGGGGCTGACCAGCCGCTGCGGTCCGGTCACGGTGTGCACCGCGTCCGTGATCATGCCGTCGGCGAGCACCTGCGGGTCGTCCGCGAGCTCTTCCGGCAGATTGACCGGCGCCACGGGCACGTTGACGGCGTCGAACGCGGCCACCCACTCCGCGACCGTGCGCGTGAGGAAACGCTCGCGATAGCGGAGCTTCCACTGCTCGGCGATCGCCTGGTTCGCGGGCGCGAAGGCGTCGTAGTCGGGCTCGTCGCTGCGTTCGTCCTCGCCGCCGAGCACGGCCCTCATGCCGTCGCGATTCGCCTTCGTGAGCGCGCCCAGCACCACCGCGCCGTCGCTCGCGCGGTACGCGCCGTAGTAGAGGCGGAACGAGGTGCGCAGCGCCGCGCGGCCCTTCCGCGCCTCGAGGATCTCGCCGTACGAGCCGCCGGACGCGCGGATCTGGTCGATCTCGATCATCAGCTGATCGCGCAGCACCGCGTCGCTCACCGGCTCGCGCATCACGGCGCTGCCCTGGATGAACAGGCCCGTACGCAACAGCGAGGTGCCGAGGCGCTGTCCTTCGCCTGTGCGCTCGCGATGAAAGAGCGCCGCACAGATGCCCATCGCAGCCGCGAAGCCGGTCGTGATGTCTGCAATCGGCGATGCGATCAGGTCGGGCGCGCCGTCGTCGTCCGTCTTCGCGTCGGTCACCATCAGCCCGGAGTACGCCTGGGCGACGATGTCGGAGCCGGCGCGCTGTGCCTCGGGGCCGCCCTCGCCGAAACCGGTGTTCTGCCAGTAAATGACGTCCGGCCTGATCGCCCGCAACGTGTCGTAGTCGATGCCCATGCGCTCGGCGACGCCCAGGCGATAGTTCGTGGCGACGACGTCGATCCCCGGCATCAGTCGGTGGATGAGGGCGCGCGCGCGCGGATCGTGCAGATCGGTGACGAGGCTGCGCTTCCCGCGGTTCAGCGCCTGAAACGCCTTGCCTTCACCGGCAATTACCGCGCCGGAGCGCCGGGTCTGCTCACCGCCCGGCGGCTCCACCTTGATCACCTCCGCGCCGAGATCGGCGAGGTTGATGCCGCACACGGGCCCCGCCACGATCTGCGAGAACTCGAGCACCCGCACGCCGCTCAGCGGTCCTGTCGCCTCGCTCGCCATCGCAGGCCCCTTTCGGATTCACCCGCCGAGTGGCGCGATAGTACATGTGATGATCTCGGCCCAGAGGGGTGGCTCGTCGCGGTCCGTCGGGCGACCTCGGACAAGAACGGCACGCGCGAGCTCTGGACGAAACGTGCGACGAGGGCGTACTTCGGTGAGCCCGACTCTCGAGTATTCGCCTTGCCTGATCGGTCCCGAAGACCGTAGCCTTTACTATCATGGCGAATGTAAAGCGCGATAGCACACGACGGCCGAGCACCCGCATCAGCAGTAAGCATCAGGTCACTATCCCCGCCACGACTCTCCGCGCGGCGGGGCTGAGGGTGGGCGAGCGGCTGGTGGCCCGAGTCGAGGGGCCTGGCCGCGTCCTGCTCGAGCGCGAAGCCGACGTTCTCTCCGAGTTCGCAGGTCGACTCACGGGCGTGTACGAGCGGGACGAACTCGATCGGCTGCGAAACGAATGGCCGTGATGGTGATCGACGCGGGGGTGATGATCGGCGTGCTCGACGCGGCGGATGCTCACCACGAGACGGCGCGAAGTGCGCTCGCCGGCGCCGTCGAGCGCGGCGACCAGGTTCTCCTTCCCGCGTCGGCGCTCGCCGAATGTCTCGTGGGTCCCGCCCGTAGCGGAGACGACGCCGTTGAGCTGGTACGGACCTTCCTCACGCGCTTCCCGATCGCGGTCGTTCCGCTCGACGCGGCGGTAGCCGAGGCTGCAGCGCGCCTCCGTGCGAGCCATGGCGCGCGGCTCCGTTTACCCGACGCGCTCGTCGTGGCGACCGCTCAGTTGGTCGATGCGGACGTGCTCGTCACCACCGATCGCCAGTGGCCGGGACGAAGCGCGCTCGGGCTCCGTGCGGAGTTGGTCCTGCTCTAAAGGCGGGCTCCAGCTACGCGCGCCTGCAGGAATGCCTGGTCGACGCAAACCGACGCGCCGCTGCTTCGGTGCTTCATCGATCGGGCATCGCGGTCTGGCGAACGAATGACCGGGCGCGGCGCTCGGCGGCCGGCGGGCGTCGGTTCGCCTCAGCTGCCGAAACGGGCAAGGCGTTCGGAGTCCGCTTCTCGCCGCAGGCTCATCACCCCCGCACGCGTCGCCCTATAGTGCCGCGTGATGACGGACGCACGGACTCCCGGGCTGCTCGACGGCGTACGCGTGCTCGACCTTGCGACCGAGCGAGCAGAGCTCGCCGGACGCATGCTGGCCGACCTCGGTGCTGAGATGATCAAGATCGAGCCTCCGGACGGCGCACCCGCGCGCCGCCGGCCGCCGTTCGACGAGACGACGCATGCCGGTGGCGATCGTTCGCTGTACTGGGCGGCGGTGGCGCTCGGCAAACAGAGCGTGGTGCTCGACCTGGAAGACCACGTGGGGGCGGAACGACTCCGCGGCCTCGTTGCCTCGGCCGACGTGCTGATCGAGTCCTTCGATCCCGGCGTATTGGAGGCACGGGGACTCGGCTTCGCGGCCCTCAGCGCGATCAACCCCGGCCTCGTGTACGTATCGGTCACCCCGTACGGGCAGAGCGGCCCGCACGCACTTCGCCCCGCGACGGAGCTCACGCTCGAAGCCGCGGGCGGCCTGCTCGGGCTACAGGGCGACGGCGACCGCCCGCCCGTGCCGGTGGGCCTGCCGCAGGCCGCGTTCCACGCCGGCATCCAGGCCGCCGCCGATGCGGTGATCGCGCTCAACGAGCGGGACCAATCGGGCCTCGGCCAGCACCTCGATGTCTCGATGCAGGCCGCCGTGGTGTGGACGCTCATGCAGGCGAGCGGCTTCCCGCCGAACACCGGCGGCGACCCGCCGAACACCGGCGCCGAGCGCGCATGGCCCACGCCCGAACGGCTCGCCGGCGGCGCGGTCCCGCACATCGTCGAATGCGCCGACGGCTACGCGAGCGCGCAACTCACCATCGCGCGGCCCGGCACGTGGGCGGCAGCGCTGCGCTGGCGCGATGCAGAGGTCGGTATCGACGACGAGCTGCGCGCCGTTGACTGGCTGACGTGGGACGCCGCGCTCGCCGATGGGCAGATCTCGGCGGAGCTGGTCGCGCGGGCGCACGAGGAGGTGCTCGCGCTCTTCCGCAGCAAGACGAAGCAGCAGCTCATGGACTGGGCCGTCGAGCACCGACTGCTCGTCGCGCCGATCCTCAGCACGGCGGACCTGTTGCGCGACCCACACCTCCAGGCGCGCGACTTCTGGCGCGAGATTGCGGGTCGTACGCACCCGGGCCCGGTCGCGGTGCTGAGCCGCACGCCGCTCGGCCCGCACAGCCCGGCGCCTGCGCTCGGCGCGAACCAGGCGCTGCTCGACGGGCCGCCCGCGACGCTCGACGAGGCGGGGGTTCGTGGTTCGACTGGGCTCACCACGAACGGGGAAGCGCTCACCGCC
>JAQBZW010000048.1 GCA_027622315.1 Chloroflexota bacterium
GGCCGCGGCCACGAGCAGCGGCACGGCGAGCGCGCCGAAGCGGGCGAAGCCGTGGCCGAGCAGCACGAGCACGACCGCGAGCGCGACGGCGACCATGCCGAGCAGGCTCAGCCAGCCGCCGATGCGATCGTGGGTGCTCGCGGTCAACGTCGCGAGCAGGCGGCGTGCGAGGCCCTCCGTCGAGAGGGCGGTGGTGCCGACCGGCGTCCCGCCCTCAACGAGGAATGCGTCCACGCCGCGCGCGTAGACGGCCTCCGCGGCGAGGGCCAGCACGAGCGCGCGCTGGTCTGCCGGCGCGAGGTCGCGTGCCTCCTCGGCCGTCAGCGACGCGTCCGGGATTGGGAACCCGGGTACCGCGACGCGGGCACCGGGTTCGGAAGCGCGGCTCTCGCCGGCGGCGGCGATCGCCTCCTGGTGGATGACGAGCAGCGCATCGATTTCGGTGAGGGCGGCGACGCCGCGCTCAATCGCCGGGATTGCCGCCACGCGCCCCGTGGCCTGGTGCGCGCTCAGTGCCAGCAGCCACGTGAGCGCGACCACGGTCAGCGCCAGCATGACGAAGCGTGCCGCGATCCCGCGCAGCCAGCTGTCGCCGCCGAGGTCGGGCAGGGACCTGTCGTCCGGCAGTGTGCCGAAGGTGCCGGCGTCGGTGACGACGGGGGCGGGGCGATCGAACAAGTCCGGCGACGGCGTCTCGCGGCGTCCGATCAGCGGCACGCTCGCGGGTCGGTCGAGCGCGGGGCGTGGCGGAAGCTCGAACGTCGGGTCAGCGTCGAGCGCGTCGAGCTCGGCACCTTCCGCGGCATCGTCCGCGGCAGCCGCTCTCTCGTCGGGCGTCTGGCCGGCGGGCCGGTCGTCGGCCTGATCGCCGCGCGTCGTGTCGTGTCGGTCGCTCATCGTCGCACCAGACTCGTGCCGGCGAGGCGGTCGTGCAACGCGCGTGCGGCCGGGTCGTGCACGACGAACGCGAGGGAGATCAGCCCTGCGAGTGTCCACACGGCGGCAGCGGCCAGGCTCGCGAGCGCCGCGAGTTCCGATCCCAGCAGCAGCGTGAGCACGGACAACCACAGCCATGCGGTGACCGCGAGCGGGTGGCAGGCGAAGCGAATGGTCGCGGCGGCGCGGGGTGAACGCGGGTGGCGACCGGCCGGTGTCACCGCAAGAGCGAGGCGCGCCTGTCCGACAGTGCCCGCGCCACGCCGCACGCGCACGAGCTGCCAGGTCGCCCACGCGGGGAGCGCGGCAAGCACGAGCGACGTGGCCAGCAGGGCATCGCCCGAGCCGGCGTCGTCGCGACCCCAGGCCGTGCGTGCGAGCAGCCAGAGCGTGGCGAACAGCGTCGCCACGAGCACCGCGAGCGCTGCGCTCGCGACGTCGATCAGCACGGCCGCGCTCCGCTGCCAGCGCCCCGGTCGCGGCCGGTGCTGATCGGTCGCGGCCGGCTCACCCTGCGCTGCACTGGTGCTGGTCATCGCCGCGATGATAGTGCGCTGTTCGTGCACACCGACGGCGGTACCGTGGAGGGGTGGACGGCGAAGTCAGCGGGCGGCGACTGAGAGCGATCGCGCCGCCGGCGGTCGCGTTCGTGCTGGCGTTTCTGCTGCTCACTCTTGCCCTTGCCCTCCATGATCGCCGCGTCGGCGACCGCTTTGACCTCGCGCGCTGGGAGCGCGACACGATCGCGGCGAAGTGGCTCTATGCCGTCGGCGCACCGCTGCGCGACGACCCCGCCGCGGATCTCGCGATCGCGCGTTACTTCGCACTCGACGACCGCTCCTCGGCGGAGGCGCGGCGGCTGGAGGGCGCCGTCGAGGCTGCGATCGCCGGTCGCGTCGACGCGGTCGCACGCGCTGAGGGTCTGGACGGCCGGCTGCCGCTCTTCGGCTCCCGCTCCGTCTTCCCGCCGGTCAGCCTGGAGCTGGCCCCCCCGCCGGAGGTGCTCGTGGTCTCGCCGCGGGACGTCGTGCGCAGAGAGGAGACGCGGCTGCTGAGACCGGGTCTGGTGACGGCCGACGCCGTGGCGCTCGAGGGACAGATCGAGCGCGACGCGCGCCGCTCCGCGCTCGTCGTGCCCTCGGGTGGCGTGGCGACGTATCCCGCGGTCGTGTCGAACCGCGGGTCCTACCGCCGGACGCTGGCAACTGCGGCGCACGAGTGGACGCACCACTACCTCACGTTCTACCCGCTGGGGCTCGCGTACTACCGCTCGAACGACGCGGCCACAATCAACGAGACGGTCGCCGACATCGTCGGCGACGAGCTGGCCGCGCGGGTGCTCGATCGCTTCGGCGACCCGACGGCCGGCGCGCCCGCCGAATCGCCCTCCACACCGGGCGGTCCGGGTGCCCCCACGCGGGACGTGGACGCCACGCTGCGCGACCTCCGCATCGAGGTCGACGCGCTGCTGGCAGTCGGACGGATCCCCGAAGCGGAGGCGCGCATGGCAGCGGTACGCGACGAGCTGAACGCGGAGGGGTATCGGATCCGCCGCATCAACCAGGCGTACTTCGCGTGGTATGGCACCTATGCCGCGCGTCCCGACGCCGTGGATCCGCTCGGTCCGGCGCTGCGTGAGTTGCGGGAGCGCACGAGCTCGCTGGAGGCGTTCCTCGCCGCGATCCGCGGGACGAACTCGCGTACCGGCGTGGACGACGCGCTGGCGGCTGTTGAGGCGGCGCCGGCGCGCTAGCGCCCCCACTGGCCGGCTACTGGTTGCGAACGGAAACGGTGACGTTCACCTGCGTGCTGCCCAGCGAGCGGTCGGTGACCACCACCCGCACGGTGTAGATGCCATCGGGCACCTGGGTGGTGTCCCACCGCGCGATCACGCTGCTCACCACCTCCGAGGTCGTGCGGCCGACGAGTTGCCATTCGCTCGGTGCGAGCCCCGCGCCGACCTCGACCGTGGTCTCGAGGAGATCGTTGGCGGCCGCGGTGCCCGCCACGGCGACGATCCCGCTCACCGTCTGATCGTTCACAGGCCCGGTGAGTGAGATGTACGGCTGCTCCCCAACCGGCGGCGAGCCAGCGCCGTTGCTGACCGTGAGCGGCAGCTGGTAATAGGCGATGCCACGCTCCGAGTCTTCGAGCACCACGCGGAGCGTGTACGGGCCATCGGGCACGACCGAGGTGTCCCATACGCCGAGCGATCCACCGAGCACCCCGCGGCCCGATGCGTAGACGCGGACCCACTGCGTGGGCTCGAGCCCGCTGCCCCATTCGATGGCGTAGCTCACGAGGTGATCGGACATCGCGCGACCGGTCACGATCACGCGCCCCTGGACCGTCGCGGCCGCAGCGGGTGACGTGATCTGTACCAGCGGGACGGTACCCGCGGGCGCCTCGATCGGCGCGATCTGGGAGGCCACGCCCGCCTTTTCGGCCCACTCCATCATGCCGTCCCAGCGGGCGACCTCTTCCTTCGGGAAGAGCAGCCGCAGCTCTTCGCGTGCGAAGGTCGCCGGCGCGTTCGCCGCCGCAATCAGGCCGGTGCGGGTGTCGATGCGCACCGGTTGCCACCACGAGTCGTACAGCTCCGGCGAGGACTCCGGGTCGCGAGGGATGACGCTGGCCGCGAAGAGGCTCGAGTAGCGCTTGAGATCCGGGCAGTGCTCCGTGGGCAGGCGGCCGGACGGCCAGCAGACCTCGCGCTCGACGATCCCGGGTGGCCGCGTGAACGAGGTGCGCGGCAGCTGCAAGCGCTCCAGCGCCGCCGCCATGAGCTCCTTCCACGTGCGCAGCGAAACGGTCGTTGACGTGATGCCGGTGATCGGCGAGTTGTCCGAGTTACCCGACCACACCCCGGCCACGAGATTGGGCGTGTAGCCCATGGTCCACGTCTCGCCGATCGAGCGGGACTCCTCGAACGGCTCGCTGGTGCCGGTCTTGGCGGCGGACGGGCGGCCGTCGGGCAGCGAGAGCGCGAAGCAGACGCCGTAGGTGATGCACTGGTTGCGGCCGTCCGACAGGATCGACGTCACGAGGTACGGGAACTCCGCCGGCACGACCCTCCGCTCGATCGGCTGATCGAAGCGATAGAGCGTGGTGCCGTCCGCGTCCACGACCTTGAGCAGCGCGACGGGCTCGAGGGTGCGGTCGCCGGGCGTGAGATCGTGCGTCACGATCTCCTGTCCGCGCATGAGCCCGTTGTTCGCGAGCACGCTGTACGCGATCGCCTGGTCCTGGAGCGTGATGTCGACGCCGCCGACGGTCAGCGACGGCCCGTAGCCGAGCGGGTTGTTGAGCGTGGTGTACCCGACCTGCTTCAGCATCTGCACCGTGCGCTCGACGCCGGCGAACTGGATCGCCTTCACGGCGGTGATGTTCAGCGAGTTCCCGAGCGCGGACGCCGCCGTGATCGGACCGAGGAACCCCGTGATCGGGTCGCGCGGCGCGTAGGTCTGCCCGGTGGCGAAGTCGATCAGGCTGAGCGGCGTGTCGAGGATGCCGGTGCCCGTACCCCAGCCTTCGGTGAAGGCGGTCATGAAGGTGAACGGCTTGAGCGTGGAACCCGGCGAGTTGAGCGCGATCACGTTGTCGTTGCGGCCGAAGATGTCGTCGCGGAAGTAGTCGCGGCTGCCCACGTAGGTCAGGATCTCGCCGGTCAACGGGTCGAGCACGATCGCCGCGCCGTTGAAGAGATCGGCCTGTTCGCCGAACTCGGTGATCTTCTCGTCCAGGATGCGTTCGGCCTCGTGCTGGAGCTCGATGTCGAGGGTCGTAGTGACTTCCAGTCCGTTGCGGAAGAGCGCCTCGTCGCCGAAGCGCTTGCGGATCTCGGTCGCGACACGGCCGAGCACGAAGTGCGCGGCCTCGATTTCGAAGCGGTTCGGACGGAACTCAATGTGGACGCGCGCCGCGGCATCGGCCTCGTCCTGCGTGATCGCGCCGTGATCCACCATCAGCTTCAGCACTTCCAGCTGTCGCACCTTGGTGGGGCTGCCGGGCGCGAGTGAGGCCTGATCGCCGGGCGTCAGCTGGCCCTGGAGCGGGGCGTAGGCAGCCGGGGACTGGGGAATGCCGGCGAGCAGTGCGGCTTCCGCGAGCGAGAGGTCCTTCGCGTCTTTGCCGAAGTATCCCTCGGCGGCAGCCTGGATCCCGGTGTAGATGCCACCGTACGGAATCGAGTTCAGGTACCACTCGAGAATCTGGTCCTTGTCGTAGCGCTGCGTGAGCTCCAGCGCGATCACCGTCTCCTTGAGCTTGCGCTCCACGGAGCGCTCGGAGCGTTCGGCGCGGGGGATGTAGACGTTCTTGGCGAGCTGTTGCGTGATCGAGGATCCGCCGGACCCCTCGAAGAAGTTGCCGCCGCCGAAGGGAGAGAGGTTCTCCACTGCGGCGCGCACGAGACCGCGCGTGTTGAGCCCGTTGTTCGTTTCGAACGAGCCGTCCTCGGTGGAGATCGTGGCCTTGACCAGCCAGGGCGAGATCTCGGACAGTGGGACAGGGCGGCGCAGGCCGGAGAGGTCGTCCACGAACTCGTAGAGCAGGACGCCGTTGCGGTCGTAGATGCGTGCGCCGCCGCGCGGCAGCTCCGCGATCAGCTGCTCCGGAGGGACCACGCCCGCGGCGATCTCGTCGTAGCGATGACGCGCGTACAGACCGGCGCCTCCGGCGACGCCGAGGCCGAGCACGAAGACGGCGAAGAACACCGCGGCCAGCACGATCAGTACGCGCGAGCGCCGGCCCTGCGCACGCGGCCCGCCGAACGCGCGACCGATCGCGCGCGTGCGCGATCGCCGGCGGAGTGCCCGGCGTTCGGCCGTCACGCGGCGTGTCCCACGGGGCGTCGCAGCACCACGAAGTGGCTGAGGCCGAAGCGCCGCAGCGCGTTGCCTTCGGCCCAATAGCACACGCGGCGCAGCACACGGCCCAACCGCGGCGCGCGCGCCACCACGTTGTCGAACCCGGGGTACACGTACGTGTGCTCGACGATCTCGAGCGGCGTGCCGCGCACGAGGCGCTGCCAGTCACCGTGACGGTAGGCGCGCGCGTGCGGGACCAGGCGGTTGCGGATCGCGCGGGGCAGCCAGTTCACGAGCGGGATGTTTCCGAAGACATAACGATTTCGCACGTAGATCCCGTGAGTTTCGAAGGGATAGAGCCGGTTTGGCGCGTAGAGGATGCAGACGCCGCCCGGAGCGAGCACCCGCGCGATCTCGCGCAGCGTGGCGCCGTCGTCGGCGACGTGTTCGATCACTTCGTTGAGTACGATCAAATCGAGCACGCCGTCACGCAGGGGGAGCGTCTCGCCGGCGGCGGCGAAGTAGCCGGCGGCGCTGGGCGGCTGAGCGGCCGCGCCGCGTCGGCGCGCTTCGCGCAGCCGCTGGACGGCGATGTCTGAGCCGAGCGCGCGAGCGCCGCGCCGCTCGGCGGCTCGCACGTACTCCCCGAGGCCGCAGCCGAGATCGAGCACGCGCCGCCCGTCGAGCGGGGCGAAGCGCTCAATGAGCGCGAGCCGGCGCTCCTGACCAAAGCGCCACACGAAGCTCGGATTGCCCAGTCGTGCGGCGTCGGGCGCGTGCGCCGGTGCGGCGACGCGTGTCGGTTCGTCCAACGCGACGGACTGCCTTTCGTTCCGGACCCTGCCGTTGGGGGTCGTGGTGCTGACGGCGCGGACGGGTCGTCCCACGGGTGGGCTGCGGGGCGTCCGTGTGTGGTGTGGTAGGGGGTGCATACCTATAGTAGCCCGGCGTCCGGCAGGCGCGAGCGCCCGATCCGGCGGCCCGCGCGAGGCCGGGCGCTCCGTATTCGGGCCGATTCGCGCACTCCCATCCCGCGCCCGCCAGGCGCCTGCACGACGACAGGGATCGCATGGCTCTCACCGCGGACGAGGTACGCCACATCGCTCGCCTCGCGCGCGTCGCGCTCAGCGACGAGGAGGTCGAGCGCATGCGCGAGCAGCTCTCGGGCATCCTCGATCATTTCGCCGTGCTGAACGACGTCGACACCGAGGGCGTCCCCCCCACCGCCCAGAGCCTCGATCTCGCGAACGTCGAGCGCGAGGACGCCCCGCGACCGTCTGCCTCGCCGGACGAGGTACTGGCGAACGCGCCGCGTCGCGAGGGTGACTATCTGCGCGTGCGCGCGGTGCTGGACACGTGATGCGCGTGCGCGGTGCCTGAGATCGACCTCGACGCCACGGCCCACGAGCACGCTGCACATCTGCGGGCGGGCGACTACACGGCGCGTGCCCTGGCCGAGGCCACGCTCGCGCGTGTGCAGGCACAGGAGCCCGCGCTCAACGCCTACATCACGCTCACCGAGGAGCGCGCGCTCGCGCAGGCCGACGCCGCAGACGTGCGGCTGCGCGCCGGCGAGAGCGGCCCACTGATCGGCGTGCCGATCGCGATCAAGGACCTGCTGTGCACGCGCGGCGTGCGCACGACCGCCGGCTCGCACATGCTCGAGCCGTTCGTGCCCTTCTACGACGCCACGGTCGTCGCGCGCCTCGACGCGGCGGGCGCCGTGACCGTGGGCAAGGCCAATCTCGACGAGTTCGCGATGGGCTCGTCGACCGAGTTCTCGGCGTTCGGTCCGACGCATAACCCGTGGGATCTCGATCGCGTACCCGGCGGTTCGTCCGGCGGCTCCGCCGCGACGGTCGCGGCGCGCGGCGTGCCGCTCTCGATCGGCACCGACACCGGCGGCTCGATCCGTCAGCCCGCGGCGCTCTGCGGCATCCTCGGCCTGAAGCCGACGTACGGACGTGTCAGCCGCTTCGGCGTTGTCGCGTTCGCCTCATCGCTCGAGCAGGTCGGCCCCTTCGGGCGTGATGCCGAAGACGTGGCGCGGTTGCTCGGTGTGATCGCGGGACCGGACGAGCGCGACGCGACCACGGCGCCGATGCCGGTGCCGGACTACACGGCGGACTTCGGTCGCGGGCTCGGCGGGCTGCGCGTCGGTGTGCCACAGCAGTTCCTCGATCGCGGCCTCGGTCCCGGCGTGGGCGAAGCGATCGAGCAGGCGATCGCGGTCTTCGAGCGCGAGGGCGCGATCATCGACCGCAGCGTGACCCTGCCGAGCGCCGACGCGGCGCTCGCCGTGTACTACCTGATCGCGCCGTCCGAGGCCTCCGCGAACCTCGCCCGCTACGACGGCGTGAAGTACGGCTTCAGCTACCACGAGGGCGGATCGGTCGAAGAGGACATGGCGGAGACGCGTGGGCGCGGGTTCGGCAGCGAGGTCAAGCGCCGGATCATGCTCGGCACATACGCGCTCTCGACCGGCTACTACGACGCCTATTACCTCAAGGCCCAGCGCGTGCGCACCACGATCTCGCGCGAGTTCGACGCCGCCTTCGCGGATCACGACCTGATCCTCACGCCGACCTCTCCGACGACGGCCTTCCGGCTCGGAGAGAAGCTGTCGGATCCGTACGCGATGTACTTGAACGACCTGTTCACGATTCCCGTGAACATCGGCGGCAATCCGGCGATCAGCGTCCCGGCCGGCTTCGCGGAAGGGCTCCCGGTCGGGCTGCACCTGATCGGTCGCCACTTCGAGGAGGGCACGCTGCTGCGGGCGGCACACGCGTACGCAACGCTCACGGACTGGCACATGCGCCGCCCGCCCGCGACCCCGGCCTCCTGACCTGCCGCACGCAATCGCTCTGGTAGTCTGCGCCGAATGACGAACCCACCAGCCGATGATCGTGCGCCGGGCGACGGCAACGGATCGGGCGTGCCCACTCCGATCGAGGAGCTCACGCTCTCGATCAAAGGCGTGCGCGCGCGCGCCGGCGACGCTCCGAACGAGCTCGAGGTCGAGCTCGACACGAGCCGCGGGTCGATCACCGTGCACCTCCACCCCTGCGAGGGCAAGACCGGCTGCGTCGTCTTCCTGAGCGGCGCCGGCGGCGGCGTGAAGGGCCCCGCGAACGAGGTGTTCGTGCGGCTCGGCCGCGCGCTCGTCGCGGATGGGATCACCTCTGTGCGCGTCGCATACCGCGATCCGGGCGAGTTCGAGGAGTGCGTGCTCGACGCGCTCGCCGCCTGCTCGTTCCTGAAGGGCATCGGCGCGGAGCAGGTGGTGATCGTCGGCCACTCGTTCGGCGGCGCCGTGGCCGTGAAGGCCGGCGAGTTGGCGCCGATCTCGACCGCCGTCGTCGGTATGTCATCGCAGCGGTTCGGGACGCAGGAGGTCGCGCAGCTGGGCAAGCCACTGCTGCTAATCCACGGGAGCCGTGACGATGTACTCGACCAGGCGGCGTCGCAGGACATCTACGACCGTGCGCTCGAGCCGAAGCAACTGGTGCTGCTGGACGGCGCCGGACACGGCCTCAGTGAGGTCGCGGACGAGGTCTACGACCTGCTGAAGGCGTTCATTACGGCTCACGCGTCAGGTGCGGGAGCTCAGGCCGAATAGCGCCTGTCGACGGCCCGGAATCACGCCACTGTTCGGCGATTCGTACATAATCTCCCTGACATCACGAGCGAACCGGTCGGATATACTGCTGACCCCGGCGGCAGGTGACAGGCGCGCCACGTGCTGCCCACCTGACCATGAACAGCCGGGAAGGAACCCAGAAAGCCCGGGGGGCGGTTGGATGCCGGATGCCTCAGGCGCGAAGAGGGGGAAGAACATGACGCTGCAGACACCATCCTTTAGCCCGGGTCTCGAGGGTGTGCCCATCGCCGAATCCGCGGTCTCGCTGGTCGAGGGGGAGGCCGGGCGGCTGACCTATCGCGGGTATTCGATCGAGGATCTGACGCAACCGGGCGTGAGCTTCGAAGAGGTTGTCGCGCTGCTGTACGACGGCGAGCTGCCGTCGGTTGCCCGCGTCGAGGAGATCCGCAAGGAACTGCACGACAATCGCGTGCTCACGCCGGAGCAGCTCGAGGTCGTGATCCAGGTCGGCAAGATCACCCACCCGATGTTCGCGCTACAGGCCGCGACGGCGATGCTTGCGCCGCGCGACAACGACTTTGAGCCCAAGGTCCAGACCGTTCAGGAGCGCGGCCTCCGGCTGATCGCGAAGGTCGGACACCTGGTGGGCATCATCGCGCAGGCACGGGCGGGGCGCCCGTACGACGGCCCGTTCATCGGGGAGTCGTTCGCCGGCATGATGCTGCGCATGCTCACGGGGAAAGAGCCATCGCCGCTGCACGTGCGCGTCATGAACGCGCTGCTCATCCTCCAGGCCGACCACTCGGCCGGCAACGCCTCCACGTTCACCGCACGCGTGGTGACCTCGACGAAGGCGGAGCCCGAGGCGGTTGTTGCCGCCGCGATCGGCGCGCTGTCCGGCCCTGCCCACGGCGGAGCGAACGAGGGGTCGTTGCGACTGTTCCAGCAGATCGGCGACCCGAAGAAGGCCGAGCAGGAGATCCAGCGTCTGCTGGACGACAAGTTCAAGATCCCGGGCTTCGGTCACCGCGTCTATCACGTGAAAGACCCGCGTTCGAAGGTGATCCAGACGCTGGCCGCCGAGGTGATCGAGCCGGGCAGCGAGATCGCCGACCTCTATGAGATCGCGCTCACAGTGGAGAAGGTCGCCACCGCACGGCTCGGCGATCGCGGTCTCTACCCGAACGTTGACCTCTTCTCCGGCTGCGTGTTCGCCGCCCTCGGCATCCCGACCGACTTCTTCACCCCGATCTTCGCCGCGTCTCGTACGGCCGGCTGGATGGTGAACATGAAGGAGCAGTGGGAGTCCGGGAACCGCATCTTCCGGCCGTCGCAGATCTACGTCGGTGAGCAGGCGCGCGACTTCATCCCCATGGCGAAGCGCGGCTGAACGAACCCCGCGTACAACGAACGAGGCCGCCCTTCGCGAGAAGGGCGGCCTCGTTCGTTTCGTGACCGGCGGACGCGCGGACGCGCGTTAGAGGTAGTCCACCTGCATCGCCGAGCGCACCTCGGCCATCGTCTCGCGGCCGACGGCGCGCGCCTGATCCGTGCCGGCGGCGAGCGCCTCGCGTACCAGCGCCGGGTGCGATTCGAAGTGAGCGCGCCGCTCGCGGATCGGGTCGAGGAACGCATTCAGTGCGGCCGCCAGCTTCGTCTTCACCTCGACGTCGCCGACCTTGCCGACGAGGTAGCGCTCCTTGAGGTCGTTCACCTCGTCGACGTTCGGGTTGAAGGCGTCGTGGTACATGAAGACCGGGTTGCCCTCCACGTGGCCGGGGTCCGTCGCGCGCAGGCGCGTCGGGTCCGTGAACATCCCACGCACCTTCTGCGTGACCGTCTCCGCGTCGTCCTTGAGGTCGATCGTGTTGCCGATCGACTTGCTCATCTTCGCGTTGCCGTCCAGACCCACGAGCCGGGGCACGCGACCGACCAGCCCGTCCGGGATCGGGAAGACCTCGCGCTCGAAGAGGCGATTGAAGCGGCGCGCAACCTCGCGCGTCATCTCGATGTGGGGTGCCTGATCCTCACCCGTCGGTACCAGGTGGGCCTTCGGCAACAGGATGTTCGCGACCTGCATGATCGGGTAGGTGAAGAAGGCGACCGGGATGGCGTCGGAGCCGGCGGCCTCGAGGTCGGCCATCTCCGATTTCAGCGTCGGGTTGCGCTGCAGGCGCCCGAGCCCGACGAACCACGAGAGCCAGGTCGTGAGCTCGGCGTGCTCCGGCACCATGCTCTCGATCACGTAGTGACTGCGCTCCGGGTCGAGGCCGACGGCGAGCCAGTCGAGCGCGACCTCGTGCACCTGGCGATGGAGATCGCGGATCTGGTCCGCGTGATCGGAGACCTGGTAGTCGGCGATCAGGAAGTAGCACTCGTACTCTTCCTGCAGCCGGATCCAGTTCTCGAGCGCCCCCACGTAGTGACCGAGGTGCAGGGCGCCCGTTGGCCGGACGCCCGTGAGGATGCGCTTGCGCTCGGAGGTCATGTGCTCACCAGACGTCGCGTGAGCGCGCGCTCACGGTGCGGATCGGGGCGGACGCTCGTCGCGTTCCGGCGCGGTGCGCCGGCGTGGCACGCGACCGGGCGATGATAGCGATGGCTTCCGGACAGCCGCGAACGCGCGATCCCGCCGATTGGGTTCGCCCGTCCCGGCGTGTGCCTACATCTGGTCGGGCGCGGAGACGCCCATGAGCCCGAGCGTGCGCTCGAGCACGACGCGCGCAGCGTCGAGCAGGAGCAATCGCGAGCGCGTCAGCGGCTCGTGCTCCCGGTCGATCACGCGGCACTGCGTGTAGAAGACGTGGAAGGCGCTCGCCAGCTCCTGCGCGTAGTGCGGGAGGTGGTGCGGTGCGAGGTCGCGTACGACCGTCTCCAGTACTTCCGGCAGCAGCAGCAGCTTGCGGATCAGCGTGTGCTCCGCCTCGTGCGTGAGCAGCGCGGGGTCCGCGCCTTCGGACGAGAAGCCCTCTTCCCGTGCCTTCGTGATCACGCCTGCGATCCGGGCGTGGGCGTACTGCACGTAGAAAACCGGGTTCTCGTCTGACTGCTTCTTCGCCAGCTCGAGGTCGAAGTCCATCGTCTGGTTCGCCGACGGGAGCAGGAAGAAGAAACGCGTGGCGTCCGCGCCCACCTCTTCGACGATTTCGCGCAGCGTCACGATCTCGCCGGCGCGCTTCGAGAGCGGCACGGCCTCCGTTCCGCGGCGCAGCGAGACGAGCTGGTAGAGCAGCACGTCCAGGTGCTCAGGGTCTCCGCCGACCGCCTGCACGGCGGCCTTCACGCGCGAGACGTGACCCTGGTGATCGGCTCCCCAGATGTCGATCACGCGGTCGAACTTGCGGGTGATGAACTTGTCGTAGTGGTAGGCGATGTCGGTCGCGTAGTACGTGGGCATGCCGTCCGAGCGGATCAGCACGTTGTCCTTCGACTCGCCGAGCTCGGACGACGCGAACCAGACCGCGCCCTCGCGCTCGACGATGTGCCCGTGATCCCTCAGCAGGTCGAGCACGAGGTTGTACGGGCCGCCCTCCGCCTGCAGCGATCGCTCTGAGTACCACTCGTCGTACACGACGCCCATGAGTGCGAGATCCGCGCGGATGCCGTCGACCATGATCTCGATGCCAAGGCGGCCGAACGCGGGATCCGGTTCTTCGCCCTCGGGCTTGAGGAACTGCTCGCCGTACGCCTCTTTGAGGCCCGTCGCGACGTCGATCACGTATGAGCCGGGGTATCCGTTCTCGGGGATCGAGATTTCGCGTCCGAAGAGCTGCTGGTAGCGGGCGTAGAGCGTGCGCCCGAAGATCGCGACCTGCGTGCCGGCATCGTTGACGTAGTACTCCTGCTCGACCTCGAAGCCGGCGGAGGTCATCACGTTCGCCAGCGTGGAGCCGATGGCGGCGCCCCGTCCGTTGCCGACGTGGATCGGCCCGGTGGGGTTCGCCGAGACGTACTCGATCTGCACCCGCTGGCCGCGCCCGAGGTCGCTCCCCGCGAAGCGTTCGCCGAGGGCGGCGACTTCCGCCGCCTGCGCGGCGACCCAGCCCGGCGAGAGATAGAGGTTCAGGAAGCCCGGCGGCGCCACGCGCACGTCCGAGACCGCGGGGTGGGGGGGCACGTGCTTGCGCAGCGCCTCTGCCACCTCCATGGCCTTCATCTTCGCGAGCCCCTGGATGCGCAGCGGGAGGTTGGCGGAGAAGTCACCGTGCTCCGGGCGCTGCGGGTGCTCGACGGTCACCTCGGGCGCGGCGAACTGCGGCAGATCGCCCGCGGCCTGAGCGGCGGCGAGCGCCTGCAACACCAGCGCGAGGATCTCGTCCCGGATCACACTGCCCCCTGAGATGCGTGCGGCCCGCCGGAGCGGACCGCGCGGTCATGTGCGTCAGGCGAGCAAGTGTACCGCGAGCGGTGCGCAGCCCCCATTCCCGGCTGGTCGGCGGCACCGGAAGCGCCTCCCGCGCAGAGCAATCGCGGGGGCCGCGTGCACACGCTCCCTGTTCAGTTCCCTGGCACACGCCTTGGCAAATGGTTCAAATAGGGGTCATGCTGCCAGTGTAAATGATTCATAAATTAGTCAACTGGGCCGAGTGCGAACGCGTTCGGTCGTCGAGAATCCGGGGAGGTCACAGATGAAGAGGACAATGGCGGGAATCATCGCGGTCATCGCCGCAGGAGTGCTCACGTCGAGCGCGCTCGCTGCGACAGACCTTGATCGTGGTCCAGGAGCCGTCGCGCCCGCGCAGGCGACGACGGACATTGTCGACACGGCGGTCGCCGCGGGGAACTTCACCACGCTGGCCACGGCGCTCGAGGCTGCCGGCCTGATCGAGACACTGAAGGGCGCAGGCTCGTTTACGGTCTTCGCGCCAACGGACGCTGCGTTTGCGGCCCTGCCGGCCGGCGCGCTCGACGGGCTGCTCGCCGACCCCGAGGCGCTGAAGCAGGTGCTCCTGTACCACGTGGTTGCCGGTTCCGTGGATGCAGCGACGGTGTCCGGACTGACCGAGGCTGGGACCGTGAATGGCGCCAGCGTCACGATCTCCGTCAGCGGCGGCACGGTCACGCTGAATGGTCTCGCCAATGTCACGACGGCGGACATCATGGCGAGCGACGGCATCATCCACGTTATCGACGCCGTGTTGATCCCGCCGACGGCGGCTGAGGCGCCGGCCCCCGCCGCCACCGGCAACGCGGGCCTTGTTGGGGCGAATGGGTCGAACAGCGGACTGCTGATCGCGCTGCTCGCGACGGCGGCCGTGGTGCTCATCGGTGACGCCCGACTGGTTTCGGTGCGCACGCGCAGCGGCCGCTCCTAGCGCGCCGTTCTCGCTTCCGCCCTCGCGCGGGAGAGACGCCGCCCACGAACACGAGGGCGGCGTCTTCGTGTCTGGGCGGTGCGCCCCCAGCGCGTCAGTGGTGCTCGGCGAGCACCTCGGCGGCGCGCTCCGCGATCGCGTAGCGCAGCGCGCGGTGCTCGGGCCGCGCGAGTGCGGGGTCGCCGTCCAGCAGCTGTTCGGCCTCGCGGCGGGTGAGCTCGATCAGCGGCGCGTCGAGCAGGCTCGCGATGTGCAGGTTCGTGGCGCCGCTCTGTGCGGTGCCGAACAGATCGCCGGGCCCGCGCAACTCGAGGTCGGCCTGGGCGACCTCGAAGCCGTTGTGCGTGCGTTCGAGCACCGAGAGGCGCTCCTCGGCCTCTGGCGTCGGGTCGTCGGCGAGCAGGTAGCAGAATGAGGCGTGCTCGCCGCGGCCGACACGTCCGCGGAACTGGTGAATCTGCGCGAGCCCGAAGCGGTCGGCGCCTTCGATCACCATCACGGTCGCGTTCGGCACGTCGATGCCGACCTCGACCACCGAGGTCGAAACGAGGATCGACGCTTCGCCCGAGCCGAACTCGCGCATGACGGCATCCTTGGCCTTCGATGGCATGCGGCCGTGGAGCAGCGCGATGCGGTCGGCGAGCTCGGGAAACTCCTGCGTACGCAGGCGCTCGACTTCCTCGGTCGCGGCCCGCGAGGCGACCGTCTCCGAGCCCTCCACGAGCGGGCAGATCACGAAGGCCTGGCGGCCGGCCGCCACTTCCTCGCGGATGCGGGCGAACGCGCTGCCGCGCTCGATCGGGGTGAGGAAGTGCGTCTCGATCGGCGTGCGTCCCGGCGGCATCTCGTCGATCACGGAGAGATCGAGGTCGCCATAGACGGTCAACGCGAGCGAACGCGGGATCGGCGTCGCGGTCATCACCATCAGGTGCGGGGTGACGGTCCCGCCGCTCGCATTCGCGCCCTTGCGGCGCAGTTCACTGCGCTGCATCACACCGAAGCGGTGCTGTTCGTCAACGACCGCGAAGCCCAGGCGGTGGAAATCGACGCTCTCCTGGATCAGCGCGTGTGTGCCGACCACGATCTGTGCGCCGCCGTGCCGGATCGCGTCCAGCGCGTCGCGTCGCTCCTTCGCACGTGTGGATCCCGTGAGCATGACGATGCGGATCGGCAGCGGGAACGACGGGATGCTGATCAGGCCGTTGAGCGGCGGTTCGGACTCCCCGGAGAGCAGGCGGCACACGGTGCGGAAGTGCTGCTCGGCGAGCACCTCGGTGGGGGCCATCATCACCGCCTGGTAGCCGGCGGCGACGAGCGAGAGCATGGCAGCGACCGCGACCACCGTCTTGCCTGAGCCGACGTCGCCCTCGAGCAGTCGTGACATGGGCGCGCTGCGCGCGAGATCGCCGCGTAGCTCGTGGAGCGCGCGCTGTTGCGCGCCGGTGAGCGTGAACGGCAGGGATGAGAGGAAGGTGTCGGCGGCCGAATGGTCGCCGATCATCGGGGCGTTGCCGTGCTCCTGCCACTCGCGCTTGCGGGCGACCACGCCGATCTGGATCGCGAGCAGCTCGTCGAACGCGAGCCGCCGGCGTGCGATCGCGAGCGTGTCCTGCGTGTCGGGGTAGTGGACCTGGCGAGTCGCATCGACGAGCGGCAGCAGGCCGTTCCGTTCGCGGATCGCGGGCGGCAGTGGATCCTCGATGCGGTCCGCGAAGCGCTCGATCAGGCCGGCGGCGACCCCACGCACGGTGCGCTGCGCGAGCCCCTGCGTGAGGTGATAGACGGGGACCAGCCGCCCCGTGTGCCGCAGGTCCTCCGTGATCTTCTCGTACTCGGGATTCGTGAACGTGGCCCGCCCGCGGTAGCTGCCGACCTTGCCGGCGAGCGCGATCTCGTCGCCGGTGGAGAGCCCGCGCGCGACGAACGGCTGGTTGAACCAGATCGCCTGGATCGTCGACCCGTCCGCATCCCGGATCGTGACCTCGGACGCGCGCATGCGGCCCCCGCGGCCCATGCGGGTCTCGCGCGCCGTGACCACCTCGCCACGGACCGTCTGCTCGATGCCTTCGCGCAATGCGCTGATCGGCACCGTGCGGCTGAAGTCGTGGTAGCGGTACGGGTAGTAGCGGAGCACGTCGCCGACCGTGGTCAGGCCCAGCTTCTCCAGCCGCCGCAGGTTCGGCGTGCCCAGCCGCGTGCCGGCGCGCTCGAGTGGGAGGTTGAGCGCGGCCGCGCCGGGCGGAATCTTCGTGCCCGCCGAGGGGGCGCGACTGGCCGCGTCGGCGCCGTCTCCGTCGCGCGCCTCCGCGCGCGTGCGTTCGCGAGCG
>JAQBZW010000306.1 GCA_027622315.1 Chloroflexota bacterium
CTCCTGCGCGCCCGCTGCCGCTCGCGGCTGGCGATTTGGCGGCCCGCCGTCGCCGGTGTGCACCGGTGCGTCGCCGCCCGCGGGCGCGTCGCCGACCGTGCGTTCGGCGACGAACTGCTGCTCAACCTCGCCGACGGCGATGCCTTCGAGCACCGCGTCCGCCACACGACCGGTGATCAGCTGAATCGCTCGGATCGCGTCGTCGTTCGACGGCACCGGGAACTGGATCGCGTCCGGGTTCGCGTTCGTGTCGCACATCGCCACGATCGGCAGCTTCATGCGGTTCGATTCGGCGACGGCGATCTCCTCCATCGACGGATCGACGATGAAGATCAGACCGGGCAGGCGCGTGAGCGTGCGCAGGCCGTGGAAGGAGCGGCGCAGTCGCTCGAACTCCTTCTGCAGCTTCAGTCGCTCGCGCTTCGTGAGGCTCGTTTCGCCTGCGAGTAACTCGGCCGCGTCGGCGGTCTCGGACTCGGCGCCCGTCAGGCCGAAGCGACGCTCGAGCGACTTGTAGTACTCGATGCGCTTGGCAATGGTCTGGAAGTTCGTGAGCGTGCCGCCCAGCCAGCGCGTGTTCACATACGGCATGCCGCAGCGTTCGGCTTCCTTCTGGACGATCGTCTGTGCCTGCTTCTTCGTGCCGACGAAGAGCACTGCCTCGCCGCTGGAAGCGGCCTCGCGCACGGCGTCGACGGCGAAGTCGAGCCGGTGCACGGTCTGTGCGAGGTCGAGAATGTGGATGCCGTTGCGCTCAGTGAAGATGAACTGGCGCATCCGGGGGTCCCAACGGCGAGTCTGGTGGCCGAAGTGAACCCCGGCTTCCAGCATCTGCCGCATCGTGATCCCTGCGGCCAACGTGCTGCCTCCTCATGTCCTGCCGTCGCATAGATTTGGCCTCGCTGGCGGCGAGGACAGGCGTCGGCGTGTTCGGTTTCGTAGCGGCGATCAGTATAGGCGGGCGTTCTTCCCACGAACCAGACGCGCGCTCGTACTGACGTGCCGCCGCAGCCGGGGAGGCGTATCCGACGGCATGCGCGTGCGTTGTCGCGCGTTGTCGCTGCGAACGGCCCTGCGTACACTGTGTGCTCACGCCCCGGGTATCCGTCCCGGACTCACAGACCGGCGAACCGAACCTCAAACGGGCGGCCGGCCCAGGAGGAATCCTCGTTGCCTCTCTACGACTACCGCTGCGAAGCGGGACATAAGTACGAAATCCGGCTTCCCTTCGGCTCAGCGTCCGAGCAGCCCTGCGAGAAGTGCGGCAAACCGGCGAAGCGCCAGCTCCACGCGCGGCCGATCATGTTCAAGGGCAGCGGCTGGTACTCCACCGACTCTCGTGGCAGCAGCTCCACGCGTACGAGCCGCTCGAGCTTCGTCTCGGACAACGACGGTGGCGAGGGCGCGAAGAGCAGCTCGGACTCGAGCAAGAAGAGTTCCTCGGAGTCCGCGAAGAAGTCGGATTCGAGCTCCGGCTCCAGCTCCAGCTCTCCCTCCTCCTCCTCCAGCGACTAGACGGCCGTGCGCGCGGTCGCTCAGCGTGTCGCGCGGGCACAGGTCACCGTCGACGGCGCCGTGACCGGCGCCATCCTCTGTGGACTGCTCGTCTACCTCGCAGCCGCTCCCGCCGATGGCGATGCCGAGGTGGAGTGGTGCGCGCGCAAGCTCGCGGAACTCCGCATCTTCCTCGACGACGGGGGCCGCATGAACCGCTCAGTCGAAGAGGCCGCCGGCGCCGTGCTGCTGGTGTCGCAGTTCACGCTCTACGCCGACACACGCAAGGGACGCCGCCCGTCGTTCTTCGATGCCGCTCCGCCCGAACTGGCCGAGCCGCTGATCGACCGCGTCGCGGACGCGCTGCGGGCACGAGGGCTCAGGGTCGAAGCTGGTCGCTTCGGTGCGCACATGCTCGTCGACGCGGTGAACGACGGTCCGGTCACAGTCATCATCGACAGCGCCGACGCGCAGCGACCGCGCCGCGCCTGATTGCGCCTCACTCCGTTGCACAGATCGCGACGGTCACGTTGTCCACGCCTCCTCGCTCGAGCGAGAGCGCGATCAGCCGGTCCGTGGCACGAGCGTCGGGCGGGGTGAGTGCCAGGGCGATCGCCGAGTCGGGGACGTACCCGTGCAGCCCGTCCGAGCACAGCAGGAGCGCGTCGCCGTGCGCGAGCGCGAGCGGCCCGAAGCTGTCGGCCTCGGCCGACTCTCCGCCCACGACGCGGGTGACGATGTTCCGTCGCGCCTCGACGCGCGGATCGTCACGGCGCAGGCGACCGGCGGCGATCTCCTCCTCCACCCACGAGTGGTCGCGCGTGATCTGCGTCAGCGCGCCCGCGGAGCAGTGATACGCGCGGCTGTCACCGACGTTCGCGATCCACGCGAGGCCTTCGCGCACGAGCGCGGCGACGAGCGTCGTGCACATCAGCGCGTGCGGGCCGGTCTGCCCGGCGCGCACGCGCCGGTCGGCTTCACGCGTAGCGGCGACGAGCAGCTCCGCGGGATCGGCGTCGGGTGGCGCCGCCTCGAGCACGGCGGCGACCGCCTCGATCGCGAGCGCCACCTCGCCGCCGGGATAGCCCCCCACGCCGTCCGCGACGGCGAGCACGGCGCTCCCATCCGCCAGCCGCCGC
>JAQBZW010000049.1 GCA_027622315.1 Chloroflexota bacterium
GGCCACCGGCCCGAGTCGGCTTCGGCTCGAGCGCGATCGCGCGCGCCCGGTAATGCGGACCGTCGTAGCTGATCGACGCTTCCGTCCAGCACGAACGCAGCACGCCGATCGCCTCGTCCATCATCGCGCCGCGGCGGTGGAAGTCGAAGCCGAGCGCCTCGTACTCGCGCTCCTGCCAGCCCACCCCGACGCCCAGCCGCACGCGTCCGCCGGACAGCGTGTCGAGCGTCTCGACCTGCTTCGCGACAAGCACCGGTGAGCGCTGCGGGAGCACGAGCACCTCTGTGCCCAGCCCGATGCGCTCCGTCACGGCAGCGGCGTACGAGAGGGTCATGAGCGCTTCGAGGATCGGCATGTTCGAGGGGTAGGGGCCCCGCGGCTCGCCCTCCATCGGGTGCGCCATCACCACGTGATCGAACATGTCGAGCTGGTCGTACCCGGCCTGCTCGATTGCGCGCGCAAGCGCGGCCACGCCGGCCGGGCCCTCCCGGTAGATCACGTTCGGGAACTCAACTGCCAGCTTCATCTCGGCCTCCAGCCGTGGTGGCGCGCTAGAAGCGCGTGTAGCCGCCATCGATCACGAAGTCGTCGCCCGTGTGGTACTGGCTGGCGTCGCTCGCGAGATAGACCGCGAGCCCGCCGAAGTCCGCGCCCGTGCCCCATCGGCGCTCGGGGATGCGCTTCAGCACCGCCTCGACGAAGCGTTCGTTCGAGAACGTGCGTTCCGTCATGCCGGTCTCGATCCAGCCGGGGATGATGCTGTTCGCCGTGATGTTGTGCCGCGCGAGCTCGACGGCAAGCCCGCGCACCATCGCCAGCATCCCGCCCTTGCTCGACGCGTACGCCTGGTTGCGGGGCGCGCCGTGGATCGCGGACGTGCTCGAGGTGCCGACCAGCCGACCGCCGTCACCACGCTCCACCATGTGCCTCGCCGCCGCGCGGAACGTGAAGAACACGCCGTCGAGATCGATGCCGGTCACGCGCCGCCAGGTCTCGGTGGGGAATTCCGTGAACGGCGCGCCGCCGCCCGCGCCGGCGTTCGCGAAGCACGAGTCCACCTTGCCGAGCTGGCGCACGGTCTCGGCGAAGGCAGCATCCACGGCCGCCTCGTCGGCGACGTCGCAGCGCAGCGCGAGCACCTTCACGCCGGTCTGCTCGAGCTGCTTGGCCGCCGCCGCGTTCTTCTGCTCGTTCGTGCCCCAGATGCAGATGTCCGCGCCGGCCTGTGCGAGCGCTTCCGCCATGCCCAGTCCGATCCCGCTATTGCCGCCGGTGACGAGCGCGACCTTGCCGGTCAGATCAAAGGGGGCGTAGGGCATGTGGACCTCCGGAGCGTGTCGAAATGATTGCGAGTCGCAGCCTAGCGTGGGACGGATGTAGGGGCAGTGAGACCGGACAGCCCCTCACCGATCCCACCTCGGTGGGATCGTCCGTGCCCACCGAAGGGCAGCAGCCGGTCGTGCCACGGCGTTACCCAGCCGCAGCCCCCGCCCCGACCTCTCGCAGCACCTCTTCCGTGTGCTCACCGAGCAGCGGCGCGCGCCGCTGGATCTTCCACGGCGAGCCGTGGAACAGGTACGGCGCACCGGGGTAGGTGAACGCGCGGCCCAGCTCGGGGTGTGGCACGCGCACGGGGAAGCCTCGCGCGATGAAGTGCGGATCCTCCAGCACCTCCTCCGGCGAGTAGATGATGCCCACCTGGAAGTTCCGGGACTGGCCCCCGGTGAAAAAGTCGTACGCGGGGAGTCTCGACGCGAGAAACACGAGCGCGCTGCGAGCAGCACCGAAGATCGCGCGCACCTCGTCGTCGACGGCGATGCGCGAGAGGTCGAGCCGATCGTGCTGGGTGCCCAGCTCCAGCAACGGCGCCTCCACGAACTCACCGAGCAGTCCGGCCTCCTCGAGCCAGCCGAGCAGGCGGCGGTAGTCGTCGCCGCGACGGCCGGGGAAGCCGGTCGTCACCCATCGCCCATCGGCGCATTGGACCTGCGACTGCGGCGACGGGTTCACGCCGGCGTGCCGGCCGGTCTGCCGCTGCACGGTCTGCTCCGCGACGAGCCACGTGTACGAGCCGGCCTCCGTCGTGATGTTCTGCGCGGCGTGCATGTCGACGTCGATGTGCTGACCGCGACCGGTGCGGTCGCGGTAGAGCAGCGCGGTCAGCGCGCCGAGAAACGCGTAGTGGCAGCCCGTCTGGTAGCCCTGATTGCCACCGCCCCTGACCGGCGGCAGCGTGTGATCGTCGTAGCCGCAGCTCCACGCCGGGCCGCCGCCGGCCAGCAGCGTGAGGTCGGTCGTCTGCTCGCGCGCGCGCGGGCCATTGCGCGCGAAGGGCGCCATCGAGACGGTGATCAGCCGCGGGTGCTCGCGCTGCAGCGCGGTGAACTCGAGGCCGAGCGCCTCGAGCCGGCCCGGCTCCTCGCTCTCGATCAGCACGTCCGCGCCGGCCACCAGCCGGCGAAACGCGGCGCGCCCGTCTTCGCGCTCGAGGTCGAGCACGATCCCGCGTTTGCTCGTGTGGTAGTGCCAGAACGCGAGGCTGTGCTCCGCACCGGGGATGTCTTCGAGGAAGGGTGGGTACGTGCGCATCGCGTCGCCGCCCGGCGGCTCCACGAGGATCACGTCGGCGCCCATGTCGGCAAAGAGCTTGCCCGCGAAGGCCGACCGCTCGTGCGCGAGTTCAATCACGCGCAGGTCGGCGAGCGCACCCCGCGGCATGGGCTCGTCTCCGGCCGGCATCCCCGCGTGCCTCCCGTTGTCGGCGGTCATACGACCCCCTCTTCCTTCATCGACCGCAGTTCGGCGGGACTGACCCCGAGCAGCTCACCGAACACGTACTCGTTGTGCTCGCCCAGGCACGCCGCGCCACGGGTGATCTCCCAGTCGCTCTCCGACAGGTGGACGGCCAGGCCGTCCACACGCACGTCACCCATCTCCGTGTGGTGTGCCGTCGGCCAGAGACCCCATTCCGCCGTATCCGCGTCGTGGTCGACGCGCTCCTCGGGACGCTGGACCGCCGTGGCCGGCAGGCCGGCCGCCTGCAGTGCGGCCGCCGTCGCAAAGCGCTCGCGCGCTCGCGTCCACGCCGCAACGTGTTCGTCCAGCTCGTCTTCGTGTGCGAGCCGCGTCGTGAGATCAACGAAGCGGGCATCCGCCGTCCACGGCTCGGCAACGACGCTGCACAACGCCTGCCAGTCGTCCTCGTTCCGGCAGGCGATCGCGATCCAGTTGTCGTCGCCTTCCGCCGGGTAGATGCCGTGCGGAGCCATCGGCGGCGACTGGTTGCGGTTGCTGTTCGGCATCCCGGCGCGGCGCAGCCGCCGGCCGTTCACGGTGTAGTCGAGCATCGCCGGACCGTTAAGCGATGCGCCCGCCTCCGTGCAGGACATGTCGACCCACTGGCCCTCGCCGGTCACGTTGCGGTGGTGGATGGCCATCATGATCGCCATGGCCATGTAGTAGCCGCCGGTGTGATCCATGTACGAATAGCCCCACCCGGCCGGCGGCTGCTCGGGCAGCCCCGACGAGAACGTGAGGCCCGAGACCGCCTGCACGATCGGGCCCCAGGTCTTGAAGTTCACGTACGGTCCCGAGTGCCCGAACCCACAGTTCGAGACGTAGATGATGTCCGGGCGAATCTTTCGCAGATCCTCGTAAGACAGCCCGAGCCGGTCGAAGACGCCCGCGGCGAAGTTCTCGCTCACGACGTCCGAGATCGCGACCAGCTCGCGGATCAGTTCGCGTCCGCGTTCAGTGCGCAGGTTGAGCGTGATCCCGAGCTTCTCCGTGTTGTGGTTGTTGAACGACCCGCCGAGGTTGATGCCCTGCCGCTCGTCCTTGAACGGCTGCTGCCCGCGCAGGATGTCCCAGCGACCTTCGTTCGTCGGATCCTCGATGCGAATCACCTGCGCTCCGAACGCGGCGAGGTACTTCGTCGCGCCTGCCCCGGCAAGCTGCCCGGTGAAGTCGCAGATCCGGATGTGCTCGAGTGCCTTCGACGCCATAGACCGTCCCTCCACGCACCGCGCCGCCGTCCGCGGCAGCGCCGCGCCGGGAGCATACTGAAAACACAGCGCCGCGCCTCGACCGTGGCGCGGGACCCGAGGAGCGAGCGCCCGTGGCGAAGAAACTCGTGGAGCTCGAGGTCGGTGACCGTACCGTCACCGTGACGAACCCGGACAAGGTGTTCTTCCCCGAGCACGGCTACACGAAGCTGGATGTCGTCCGCTACTTCCTCGCGGTGGGCGACGCCGCTCTGCGTGGCGTGCACCGGCGCCCGATGGTGCTCAAGCGTTATGTCAACGGTGCGGCCGAAGAGCCGTTCTTCCAGAAGCGTGCGCCCGCGAAGCGGCCGGACTGGGTCGGCACCGCGCGCATCACCTTCCCGAGCGGGCGCCACGCGGACATGGTGGTCTGCGATGAGATCGCAGACATCGCGTGGGCGGCGAACCTCGGCTGCCTCGACCTCAACCCGTGGCCGGTGCGCCGCGACGACGTGGACCACCCGGACGAACTGCGCATCGACCTCGATCCGACGCCGGAGGCGAGCTGGGACGACGTCCGGCGCGTGGCGCTGCTCGTCGGCGACGTCTTCGACGAGCTGGGCTATCGCTCCTTCCCGAAGACATCCGGGTCGCGTGGCATCCACATCTATGCGCGCATCGAGCCGCGTTGGGAGTTCACAGACGTACGCGCCGCCGCGCTCGCGCTCGGCCGCGAGGTCGAACGACGCGCGCCCGAGCTCGTCACCACCGCGTGGTGGAAGGAGCAACGGCACGGCGTGTTCGTCGACTACAACCAGAACGCGCGCGACCGCACGATGGCCTCGGCGTACTCGATCCGCTCGCTGCCGGATGCGCGCGTCTCGACCCCGCTGACGTGGGACGAGGTGCCGGGAGTGGACCCCGCCGCGTTTACGATCGCCACCGTGCCCGCGCGCCTCGCGGAGCGCGGCGATCCGGCAGCGACGATCGACGATCAGGCGTTCTCGCTCGAGCCGTTGCTCGCGCTCGCCGCCGATCAGGCCGCGGCCGGCCAGGGCGAGGCGCCCTATCCGCCGCACTTCCCGAAAGCAGCCGGCGAGCCGCGGCGCGTGGCGCCGAGCCGGCGCCGGAAGGACTGATCTTGGCAGATACGCCGGTCCGACCGATAGTCTCTAACCTATCAAGTGCTACCGTATCGATAGGCTACACATAGTCATATCGGTCTTGTGTTAATGGTTTTGGCCAGTAATATAGATTCATGGCACATGGAAACGCCCTCGCACGAAGTCGGCTGGATGCTCGGCTCGAACGATTCCGACCGCTCGGTCAGGAGCCCATTCCGCATCGAGGCTGGATCCGCGCGATCCGTGACGCCCTCGGCATGTCGGGTCGGGAGTTGGCCGAACGCATGCGGGTGAGCCAACCGACCATCACCGACCTCGAGCGAAACGAGGTCCGCGGGACCATTCAGCTCGACACGCTCAGGCGTGCAGCCGACGCCCTCGATTGCGATCTGGCGTATGTCTTGCTGCCACGCCGGAGTCTGGATGAGGCTGTCTCAGCGCAAGCACGCCGCAGAGCACGCGCGCATCTTGCGAGCGTCGCCCACAACAGCCGGCTCGAGGACCAGTCGATCACAGACAGTGAGACCGCTGTGCAGGTCGAAGACCTCGCGGATCACTTCATCGACCGCCGTGGCCTGTGGTCAGAGCCTGGCCGTTAGCGATGCCCTCGTCCCGATCGGTGATGGGCACACCGCGCTGTCCGACGATGACAGGCAGGACCTGATCCCCACTTACATCGCGACCCGTGGCGAGTTGTTCGACGCCGAACAACGGAACATCGCGACGGCACTCCTCCGCCGAGCACCAACTCCGATGCAGCTCTTGAACGATGCCTACCTCCGCGTCCTGCACCGGTCGATGTTCGGTGACGTCTGGACCTGGGCAGGGAAGTACCGGCGCAGTGACACGAATATCGGGATCGAGTGGAGTCAGATTGCCGTTGCCATCCGCACATTGACCGACGATGCGCGGATGTGGGTCGAACATGCCACCTACGCTCCGGACGAGTTGTCGGTTCGCTTTCACCACCGACTCGTGTCGATCCACCCATTTCCAAACGGCAATGGCCGGCATGGCCGCGTGGCGGCGGACTATCTCGCCAGGGGACTCGGGCGCGAACCGTTCAGCTGGGGCGCCGGCCTCGTTGTGGACACCGATTCGCTGCGTACCGCCTATCGCACCGCACTGGAGCGAGCCGACGGCGGGGCGATCAGTCAGTTGCTGTCGTTCGCTCGCAATTAGGCTCCCGCTGCCGTCGGCTCGATCTACTCAATCTCGAAACAGCTCCGCGAACTCCGCCGGCGGCGCGACTTCGAGCTGATCGAAGTCGCATGCGGCAGGCGGCTTGTCGGTACGCCAGCGGCGGAAGGTCGAGCCGTGGCGGAAGCGGGCTGACTGCAGCTGGTCGAAGGTGACTTCGCACACCAGCTCCGGGCGGAGGCGCACCCACGAGGTGTCCTTGCCGCGCGACCAGCGGCTCTCGCCGCCGGGTGTGCGCCCGCCGCCGAAGCCCTCGTCCTCGTCCTCGGTGATCAGCGGCCCCAGCCGCTCGACGAGCGCGCGCCGCTCCGGCGCGCGGAAGCTCGAGGTGTGGCCCACGTAGTGCAGCGCCCCCTCGGCGTCGTACAGCCCGAGCAGGAGCGAGCCGACTGCGGTGCCCGCTTCGTCCTTCGCCCAGCGCAGCCCGCCGACCACGCAATCGACGGTCCGCAGATGCTTGATCTTCAGCATGCTTCGCACGCCCGGCTCATACCGGCCGTCGAGCCGTTTCGCGATCAGCCCGTCGAACCCGGCGCCCTCGAAACGCGTGAACCAGTCGGATGCAGTGGCCGCGTCGCGCGTCGCGGGCGTGAGGCGCAGCGGACCGCCGACCTGCGGGAGCGCGCCCTCCAAGCGCGCGCGGCGTTCGCCGAACGGTGTCGCGAGCAGTGCTTCTTCGCCGGTCGCCAGCAGATCGAAGGCGACAAACGTCGCCGGCGTCTCCTTGGCGAGCATCGCGACACGAGAGGCGGCGGGGTGGATGCGCTGCTGCAGCGCGTCGAAGTCGAGCCCGTCCGCGCCTGCGATCACAATTTCGCCGTCGAGTACCAGTGGCGCGCCGAGCCGCGCCGGAAGGTCCCGCTCCAGCTCCGGGAAGTAGCGCGCGAACGGCTTCTTGTCACGGCTCTGGAGATAGATGCGCTCACCATCGAAGAACACGATCGCGCGGAACCCGTCCCACTTCGGCTCGAACAGCCAACCCTCGCCACCCGGGATCGCGTCGACGCGCTTCGCGAGCATCGGCTCGATCGGCGGGCGAAGCGGCAGTGCGAGGCGAGGCGAGGTCATGGGCGAAAGCGTACCCGCGCGACGAGCAGCGGGTCTTCACCCGCTGGTGGGATCGGCGGGGTAGCACCTCAGCGGAGCACTCGAGCGGGGGAGGCGGTCGTGCGCACACCGGATCGGACCGCGCGCGAGATGCGGATCGAAGCGCCGTGCGCGCGCGGCTGGGGCATCGTCAGCGATCCCGGATGGCGGATCGGCGGCGACGATCGCTCGGGGCACACGCACACCCGGAGGGCGATCTGCACGTGATCGAAGACCCGCGCTCCGGACGCTTCCCGATCCGCGGCGGAGCCTCCGTCCTCCACTCGACGCCCACACGACAACCGCTGGCGCGAGAGTGGACGACCCGCTGAGCGCATTCGCACCCGGCTACTGGATGCGCCCGCCGGGTATGTTCACCCACGAGCTCATCTCGTGCGCCGGCGTCACGGGTTCGGTGGGGCAGACGTACTGCGGGCCGATCTGATCGATCGACGTCACCCCGAGCAGCGCCATCGCCGCGCGCATCTCGGCCTCGAGGATCTCGAGCACGCGCACGAGCCCGTCCTTGCCCGCGGCCGCGAGCCCCCACGCCTGCAGGCGACCGATCGCAACGGCATCAGCGCCGAGCGCGATTGCCTTGATCACGTCGCTGCCGCGGTGGATGCCGCCGTCGAGCACGATCTTCGCGCGACCGGCCACGGCCTCGACGATCTCCGGTAGCGCCTGCATGCTGCCGCGGGCGTGGTCGAGCTGGCGACCACCGTGGTTCGAGACCCAGATCACGTCGACGCCGTGGTCGACGGCCAGCGCCGCGTCTTCCGCGGTCTGGATGCCCTTGAGCATGAAGGGGAGACCGCCGATCTCCCGGATCCGCTCCATCGAGTCCCACGTGAGCTCGGCCTGGAAGCTGCGCGGCGGGGCGCCGTGGTCGCGCGCCGAGGGCGTCGGCGCGCCGATGCTGATCATGGGGCGCTCGCGCCGCGATCCCACGGCAGTGTCCACGGTCAGCACGAGCGCGGTGAAACCGGAGGCTCGCATGCGCCCGAGGATGTCGCGCGCCCAGTCCGTGTCGCCGCGCACGTAGAGCTGGAACATCTTCGGGCCGTCGGCGGCGGCCGCGATCTCCTCGAGCGTGGGCCCGGTCACGGAGCTGTGCACCGAGACAGTGCCGTACTCCGCGGCCCCGGCTGCAGCGCCAGCGCCACCCTCCGGGGTCAGGCGCTCCAGCCCGCCGATCGGCGCGGTGAGCACGGGGATGCGCAGCTGGTGCCCGAGGAAGGTCGTCGACGGATCGACGTTCGTCACGTCCACGAGGATGCGCGGACGGAAAGCGAGGCGATCGAAGCCGGCGCGGTTCTGGCGCAGCGTCGTTTCCGACTCGGTCCCGCCCACCACGTAATCCCACAGCCCCTGATTCAGGGCCTTCCGGGCGGCCTGGATCATCGGTTCCATCGTGATGAAGTCAGCGCTCACGCCACACCCCGCCCCTACGTAGTCCGTTCGCCGAGCGGTCGCCGGGACGGGACCAGGCCCGACCGTCGCCGCCGGCTGCAGCATAGCCGCGCGCATGCACGGATCACGTCGCCGGGCTCATCTTCTGGCGTCGAAGCCGTAGAGCCGCGCCGCAGAGGGTTCTAGCGGGGCTCAGCGGAGATCGAACGCCCCCGCGGTGGGCGTGGTTCACGCGCGACCGGTCCCGACGCCGGGGCCGGCGTTGCGCGCGATCGCCGCCTCGACTCCGGCGCGGAAAGCGTCGGCGCCCAGCCGCAACAGCCCGAGCGCCGGCACGGTGACGAACGACGCGCCTTCGGCGATCAGCGCGGCTACGCCGTCCGGATCGGTCGGCGCGTTGCCGCCGATGCCGGCGTACTTGCCACCGACCCGCACCCTGCGCACGACGTCGGCCATGACGCGGCGGACCTCGGCGGCCGGCGGGTTGCCCATGCTCTGGCCAAGATCCCCGGCCGCCACGTGCACCACGTCGACGCCCGGGACGGCGACGATCTGTTCGAGGTTCGCGACCGCCTCGGTCTCTTCGCACATCGGGATCACCAGCAGCTGCTCGTTGATCCAGCGCGACGTTTCGACGCGCGGCGCGTGCACGTTGTAGTCGTGAGCGCGCCCGCCCGCGGCGCCGCGATGGCCCTCGGGGTAGTAGCGCGCGGCGGCGGCGACGCGCGCAGCCTGCTCTGCCGTGTTCACGTGCGGCACGATGATGCCCTGCACGCCGCGGTCCAGCACCCGGAGGATCGTGGCGTCGGCGTGGTCGGACACGCGCACGATTGGCGTGATGCCGACGACCTCGGCGGCGCGCACCATCTGCTCGAGCTGATCGAGGCCCATCGGGCCGTGCTCGCAGTCGAGGAACGCGAAGTCGTAGCCGATCAGCCCGAGCAGCTCGACGAGTTCCGGCGCGAAGCCGCTGATGATGCCGCCGAAGACCACCTTGCCGTCGAGCAGCTTCGCCCGGGTCGTGTTCACGCGCATGGTCGTCGCCCTTTCCAAGCGCCGTCGGTTCGTCACCCTGCCCGCACTGCTGCGAGCTTCGGTGAGTACGTATACCGCGATCGCGACGGACGGGAGTCCGCAGCCGTCTGCCGGCGACTGAGCGGATCCACGCCGCTGGCCATCCTGGAGGCCCTCGGCACACGCGACTATGCCGGCGGGCGCGCCGCGGACCCCCTGCGGGCAGAGACGAGGCCGGGAGAGCGATCGCGCCGGGCGAGCAGGCGTGGCCGTATGGGAGTCGTACTTCACCAATCCGAACGAAGAGCCCGAACAGTCGAAGTGGCGCACGAGCTCGTGAGGGCGATCTCGTGGCGCGGCGGCCGCCGATCGTGCCCCTGGCGCGAAGCGGTCGGGCGCGTCCCGGCCGCGCTCGCCCCGCGTGGGCAGGTCGATCTCCCAGTCCGAGTGCGTCGCGACCTGGATTGGCCTGACGTGCGCGCGGCGCCAGCGATAGCATGCGTCCGCGCGAGAGGGGGCAACGTGGCACTCGAGATGCGACGCATCGGCAGCACCGACGTCGCGGTGAGCGTGCTCGGCCTGGGAGGCGGACCGGTCGGCCAGGTCGGGGCGACCGTTGGGCCCGCGGCGGCCGAGCGCATCGTGCACGCGGCTTACGAGGCCGGGGTGCGCTACTTCGACACCGCGCCGCTCTACGGCCGCGGGGTCAGCGAGCAACGCGCCGGTGCGGCGCTCTCCGCCTACCCGCGCGACTCGTTCACCCTCTCGACGAAGGTGGGCCGGCTGCTCGTCGCCGGCGGTGGCGCAGAGCCAGACGTGCAGTACGACTACAGCGCCGCCGGCGCGCGAGCGTCGCTCGAAGCCAGCCTCGAGCGCCTCGGGCTCGAGCGCGTGGACATCCTGCTCTGCCACGACATCGACGCGTGGACCCACGGCGCGGAGCAGCCCGGCATCTATGAGACGGCCGCGCGGGGCATTCTTCCGGCGCTCGCCGAACTGCGTGCGCAGGGCGTGATCCGTGCATTCGGGATCGGCGTCAACGAGTGGCAGGTCTCGAGTCGCGTCATGGACGACTTCGACGTCGACTGCATTCTGCTCGCGGGGCGGTTCACGCTGCTCGAGCAGGACGCGCTGGACGAGATGCTGCCGAAGGCGGTGCGCAAGCGCGTCTCCGTGATCATCGGTGGTCCGTACAACTCCGGGCTGCTCGCCACCGACGATCGCCAGCGTGCGACGTACGACTACCGCCCGGTGGACGATGCGCGCTGGGAGCGCGCGCAGCAGATTCGCCGCGTGTGCGAGGCGCACGGCGTCGATCCGCGCGCGGCCGCGCTGCAGTATCCGCTCCGGCACCCCGCCGTGGCGGCCGTGATCCCCGGAGCCCGCTCGGAGGAAGAGGTCGCCGCGAACCTCGCGCTCGTCGGTGCGCCGATACCGGACGCGCTGTGGGACGAACTCGCTCACGCCGGGCTCTCGCGGCGCTGGTGAGCCCGCCCCGCGCAAGCGAAGCCTGCCGTGAGCGACGACGAACGGGGGAGGAGCTACGCGGCGGGCTGATGCCCGCTGATCAGAGCGGTGTGACCACTTGGTCGAGCGGCTCGTCGCGGAGGTAGCGCTCGAGGTTCGCGAGGAAACGCGCGTCTGTGCGCGCGCGGTAGCCGGCTGAGGCCGAGGAGTCGTGCGGGGTGATGATCGCGTTCGGGAGGTCCCACAGCGGCGAGTCCGCCGGGAGGGGCTCGCCCGTCACCACGTCGAGGTAGGCGCCACCGAGCTGGCCCGACCGCAGGCGTTCGATCAGCGCCGCCTCGTCCACCACTTCGCCCCGCGCGACGTTCAGCACGCACGCGCCTCGAGGCAGCGCATCGAGCGCCGCCGCATCGATCAGCCCGCGCGTGTCGTCCGTGAGCGGGCACGCGAGCGCGAGCCAGTCGGCTCGCGGGTAGAGCGCGGGGAGCGCCGACGGCGGCTCCATCGCGTCGACGTGATCGCTATCGCGGAGGGGCGAACGCCGCACACCGATCACGTGCAGGCCGAGGGCCCGACCGAGCCGGGCGAGCTCATTACCAATGGCGCCGACACCGACCACGACCAGCGTCTGACCGGCAAGGTCGCGCGGCAGCGCGGTCGGGTCGTGCCGCTCCCACACGTGGCGATGCTGTGCGTCGAGCCAGCGCGGGAAGCCCCGTGAAAGCATGAGCAGCCCGGTGATCGCGGTCTGCGCGATCGACAGGGCGGCATCGCCCGACGACGTAGTCACGCGCAGTCCGGCGCGACCCACCAGCTCGGCGTAGACAGGCGCGTCCACCCCGGCATGCGCAACGTGGAGCCAGCGCAAATCCGGAGCGCGACGCACCGAACCGTAGAAGCGGCGGGCCATGCCGTCCGGCCCACCGATCACATCCGCCGCGAAGAACGCGATCTCCAGGCTCGCCAGTGCCGCCTCATCGAGCGGCTCGGCGGGCACCGGGATGCGCTCGATCGAGCGACCGGTGTCGCGTTCGATGCGCGCCAGCTCCTCGGCGGCACGCTCGAAGAAGCCGTCCGAGGTGAAGAGTGTCGGCACTGATCGCTCCTCCCCGCCCCCTGTCGTCGGCGTCACCGACGACCGATCGCATCCCGTCGGGAGAACCCTAATGCGGCGCGAGCGGAACGGTCGATGATCAGGACACAGTCTGCGCGCAGAACGGGTTTGCATGGATCAATTCAGCCAGCCGTATGACCTCTTCGTGATCGGCTCAGGGCCGGGCGGCCAACGCGCCGCGATCCAGGCCGCGAAGATGGGCAAGCGCGTCGGCCTCGCCGAGCAGATGGGTGTGCTCGGCGGCGTGTGCATCAATACGGGCACGATCCCGAGCAAGACGCTGCGCGAGGCGATTCTGCAAGTCGCCGGGCCGCGCACGCTCGTCGTCGTCGGCGCCGGGGTGATCGGGCTCGAGTACGCAAGCATGTTCGCCACCCTCGGCGTACGCGTGACCCTGATCGACAAGCGACGCGAGATGCTGTCGTTCATCGACTCCGAGATCGTGGACGCGCTGGCCTACCAGCTGCGACGCAACCGCGTGACGCTCCGCCTCGGCGAGGAGGTAAGCGGCATCGAGAAGTTCGTCGGCGACCAGGGTGAGCGCGTGCGCATCCACCTCGCGAGCGGCAAGCAGGTGATCAGCGAGGCGGCGCTCTACAGCGTGGGCCGTACCGGTTCCACGCGCGGACTGCAGCTCGAGAGCGCCGGCCTCACCGCCGACGATCGCGGCCGTATCGCCGTGGACGGTCACCACCAGACGACGACCGCGGGCATCTATGCCGTAGGGGACGTGATCGGCTTTCCCGCGCTCGCCTCCACGTCCATGGAGCAGGGCCGGCTCGCGGCCGCCCACGCGTTCGGCGTGGAGGCGCCGGCGTTGCCGGCCGTGCTGCCGTACGGCCTGTACACGGTGCCCGAGATCTCGATGGTCGGGCGCACGGAGGAGCAGCTGACCGAAGCGGGCGTTCCGTACGAGGTGGGCACGGCCCAGTACCGCGAGATCGCACGCGGACAGATCGTGGGTGACCTCAACGGCATGCTGAAGCTGATCTTCCACCTGGAGACACGCGAGCTGCTCGGGGTGCACGTGATCGGCGAGGGCGCGGCCGAGCTCGTGCACATCGGCCAGGCGGTGATGGCGTTCGGCGGCGGCGCCGACTATTTCGTCGGCACAGTCTTCAACTACCCGACGCTCGCGGAGTGCTACAAGACCGCCGCGTTCGACGCCATCAACCGCATGTCCGAGCTCGGCATCCCCGCGCACCGAGAGGTACGAGCCGCCTGAGACGGGGCGGCGCGCTCGCGACGCGAGCGCCCACGGCCGGCTACACGCGCTGCCAGCGCACCACGCCGTCGTCGTCCTGGCGTGCGATGCGACCGTGCTCCTCGAGCAGTTGGAGATGCGACAGCGTCTCGCCCAGCGCGGATCGCTTCTTGAACACGTTGAACGTCTCGTACGGGCGGTTCCACGTGACCTCGGCGGAAACGTCGGCCGCCGTCGATCCGTCGTCATCGATGCCCTCGTAGACCTCGTCGAGACGGTCGTCGTGATGGCGCGCGATCGTTGCGCAGCGTGCCGGCAGATCGTCGATCACATCCTCGTGCGCGGGCAACGCGAGCTTCGTGTCGTAGGCCGCCACCTTCTTGAGCGAGTCGAGGAACTCGGCGAGCGGACGCCGTCCGGCGCGTTCGTCCTGGTCACCGAGCGAGACGTTCGGCGTGATCCGCGAGAGCACGTGATCGCCGGTGAGCATGAGCTGATGCTGCTGCTCGAACATGCAGAGATGCCCGGGCGTGTGGCCCGGCGTCCACACCGCCTCGAGCTTCCAGTTGTCGAACTCGAGCACGTCACCGTCCTCGAGCCGCACGTCCGCGGTCACCGACGGCATCGACCACGAGCGGCGCTCGGTCTCCGTCGAGACGTCGCCCGAGTCCTGGTTGTCATCGCCACTGCTGTGCTCCGCTGAGGCGCGGCGGAACGCCTCTTTCGCCTCGTCGGGATCGACGCCGTGGCGCACGAGCCACCCCCCGGTGCGATCCATGAACTCAGACGGGCCGTGCCGCATGTCGTGGAACCACTCGGCCTCACGACCGAGCATCACCAGTTCGCAGTGCGGGGACTGCTCTTTGATCCACCCGGCCATCCCGATGTGATCGGGGTGGCCGTGCGAAACGATCAGCCGACGGATGTCCGATGGCTGATAACCGATGCCATGCAGCTGCTGCGTCAGCCACTCGGACGCCTCGGGCGTGCCGTAGCCGGAGTCGAACAGCGATACCCCGTCGGGCCCTTCGAACGCGTACGGCATGATCCACGGCAGCGCCTTGCTGGTCATCGGCGTACGCAGGCGATGGAGGCCCGGGACGATCTCCAAGTGGGTGGTCCTTCCGCTGACGTAAAGATGCGCGGCCCCTGGCCGCGCCGGGCGGAGGATAGCAGAGCGCCCCCGGGAGGGCGTCGACGGCCCCGGGGTGTGCGGCTTCGCGGACTCGCCGCGAGGCAGTCTGGAGCCGCTCTCCCGATCTCCGGGTCGGCCCGGCCCGATGCGGAACGGGCAGCGCGGGTATACTCGCCGGCGTGTGGCGCAGAATTCGACAGATTGCCTTCTACTTCCTCATTGGCTTCACCGTGGCGTTCGTCGCCTATCTCTTCATCCGGTTCGACGCGGATCAGGTGCTGTTCGGCATGCTGATCGGGGCCGTCGCCGGCGTAGCCGTCGCCGCGTTCTTGTTATGGCTCGAGCGTCGCTTCCCCGGCGCGGCGCGCTAACAGCCGCGCACCCGGCCACACCGGTGAGCGACATGGACCCGGGTTGTGACGAAGGAGCCCGCGATGCGCGTTGCCTTCGGCTGTGACCATGCCGGGTTCCCGCTCAAGGCTGACGTGATTGCGGCCATACGTGCCGCCGGCCATGAGGTTCACGATCTCGGCACACACAGCGACGACGCGGTGGACTACCCGGACATCGCGGAGGCCGTCGGGCGCGTGCTGCGCTCAGGCGAAGCGGAGCGCGGCGTGATCGCGTGCGGTAGCGGCGTGGGAGCCGCGATCGCGGCGAACAAGCTGCCGGGCATTCGCGCGGCCATCTGTCACGACACGTTCTCGGCGCACCAGGGTGTCGAGGACGACGACATGAACGTGCTCTGCCTCGGCGCGCGCGTCGTCGGACCGCAGCTCGCGCGCGAGCTCGTCCGCGCCTTCCTCGACGCGGCGTTCTCGGAGGCCGAGCGCCACGTACGCCGCGTGAACAAGGTCCGCGCGCTCGAGCAGCGCTACGGGCGCGAACCCGCCTGACCCACCTGACCCACCCCGACGCGCCCCGCGCCTCGGGCCGATCGTGATGAGGGGGCCGAGATGACCAGCGGGACGACCGGCGCGCATGTCGACGCCGCGACGACGATCGGCATCGTTGGGCTCGGACGCATGGGCTCCGGGATCCGCGACCGGCTGCGCCTGCACGGCCACGTCGTGCTCGGCTACGACCGCGACCCCGCGCTCGCGGACGTGCCCACGCTCGAGGCGCTGGTGGCGGCGCTGCCCGCCCCGCGCGTCGTGTGGGTGATGGTGCCCGCCGGCGAGGCGACCGAAGAGACCCTGAGCGCACTGGGCGCGCTGCTCGCGGCGGGGGACACGCTGATCGAAGGCGGCAACAGCCGCTACACGGACTCGATCCGGCGCGGACAGGCGTACGCGGACCTTGGCATCGACTTCGTCGACGCCGGCGTCTCCGGGGGCATCTGGGGACTACGTGAGGGCTTCTGCATCATGGCCGGTGGGGCCGAAGGCGCAATCGCGCGCGTTGCGCCCGTGTTCGCGTCCCTGACGTCGGACGGCGGCTGGGCGCACGTCGGTCCGTCTGGCGCCGGGCACTACACCAAGATGATCCACAACGGCATCGAATACGGAATGCTGCAGGCGTTCGCGGAGGGTTTCGAGCTGCTACACGCGTACGACGCGCCGATCGATTTGCGACAGGTCGCCGCGCTCTGGAATCACGGCAGCGTGGTGCGGTCGTGGCTGCTCGAGCTGGCGGAGCGCGCGTTCGAGCGCGATCCGGAGCTCGCGTCGCTGCGTGGTTACGTGGAGGACTCGGGCGAGGGCCGCTGGACGGTGATCGACGCGATCGAGCGCGGCGTTCCCGCCGGCGTGATCGCGCAGTCGATCTTCGCCCGCTTCGCCTCCCGCGACGACAACGCGTACTCGATGCGCGTGATCGCAGCGCTACGCAACGAATTCGGCGGGCACGCGACGCGACCGGCGTAGGGCCGAGCGCGGCCGCACCGCAGCAGCCCTCCGCCGGGAGGCCGCCGTGCGATCGCCGCGGGCCCGACGGCGTGAGTGCCGAGCGCCGGTCCGGAACTTCCGGGCGCTCGCGTAACGACGCGTCGCTCCCGATCGTCCTTTCGTGTGGAGCCGCGGCCCGCGCCGGGCACTC
>JAQBZW010000307.1 GCA_027622315.1 Chloroflexota bacterium
GCTCGCGGCCGCGCCATTGAGTGCGCGATCGAGCGCGCCGTCCGCCGCGGCCGGTCGTGCGCGCACCTCGGGCGGGGACGTCTCGTCCTCGTCGAGCCGGCGCGTCACGCGCCGATCGCGACCACGGTCGTCGTCACCGCCGTCCTCGCCCCCAGCGCCACCGCTGCCGCTGGCGCTGGGGAGCCCGGCACGCGCTGAGAGTGGAGCGTCGAACTCGGAGGTACTGGAGGGCGGTGGCGACTCGGCCGACAGGTCGAGCGGCTCGTCCTCGGCGCGCGCGCGCGCCGGTTTGTGGCGGCCCGCCGTCCCGGCCGCATCGGCTGCGTCCACGGTGGCACGCCGCTCCGCGAGGCGGGCCGCCTGCAGATAGTCGAAGAGCGTGCCCGGCCCCATCGGATCGCGTGCGGGCTCCTGCGGCGCGCGATTGCCGCGGGGCGAGTCGTGTGACTGTTGCATGGCAGGCTCCTTCTGTGCTGGTCCCGGCGTGCCGGGAGGGCGCGGGTGGAAGCGTGGAAAAGTCATTGCGGGAGCACCACGCGCATCAGATGAGCGACGCGCTTGAGCAGACCGCCCAGCGGGGCGATCGGGCCGGGCGTGGAACGGAACATGATCGCCTGCTCCTTGAGCGACCAGCGAAGCAGGCCCACCGACGTGGCGTAGGCGGGGTCGTGGAGGATGTCGGACAGCCCCGCGAGGTGTCGCGGCCGCCCGATCCGCGCCGGCAGCGAGAGCACCTCCTCGGCGAGGATGTCGATGCCGGGCAGGCTGGCTGCGCCGCCGGTGATCACCACGCCGGCGGAGAGCATCTCCGGGTCGGCGCCGCGCCGGATCTCGGCGAGCACGAGCTCGAGCATCTCCTCGGTGCGGGCCTGCAGCACCTCTGCCATCAGGCGGCGGCTGACCATCTTGCGGCCGTCCGAGCCGAAGGCGTCGACCTCGACCTCTTCGGCTTCGTCGACCAGCGAGGGGATGGCGTGCCCGTACTCGCGCTTCGCGCGCTCCGCGGCCGGCTGAGGCACGCGCAACGCGACCACCAGGTCGCGCGTCATATGCGTGCCGCCGACCGGCAGCACAGCGGTGTGCACCACGGCGCCGTTCACGTACACGCACAGGTCCGTCGTGCCGCCGCCGATGTCGATCAGCGCGACGCCCTGCTGGAGCTCCTCGCTGTCGACGACGGCCTCCGCGGAGGCCAGCGGCTCGAGCACGAGCGAATCGACGCGCACGCCGGCTCCCTCGACGCACTGCACGAGGTTGTTCATCGCGGCGGTCGACGAAGTCACGACGTGCGTCTCGACGTCCAGCCGCGAGCCGTACATGCCCTGCGGGTCCACGACGTGATCCTGGCCGTCGACCACGTAGTAGCGCGGGAGGACGTGGAGCACCTCGCGGTTGTTCGGCACGTTCACGATGCGCGCGCTCTCGAGCGCACGGTGGATGTCGGCCTCCGTGATCGGGTTCCGCGGGTCGGCGATCGCGACAATGCCGCGCGAGTTCATGGACGAGACATGCGGGCCGGCGATGCCGACGTGGGCCGACATGATGCGCGTCCCGGAGGCACGCTCGGCCCGCTCGACCGAGGACGAGATCGCCTCGATTGCGGCGTGGATGTTGTCGACCATGCCCTTCGACAGGCCGGCAGACGGGCCGACGCCGACGCCGAGGATGCGCAGCTCACGCTGTGACGCGACCTCGGCGACGATCGTGCAGACCTTGGTCGTGCCGACGTCGATGGCGGCGATGCTGGGGTTCGCCATCAGCGGATTGCCCTTCGGCCCTGAGGACGTGGCGGCTTCGAGCCGCACCCGTCGGGGAGTGCGATGCGCCCGGCCGCGCGTGGGGTGAGCGCGTTCATCGCATCACCACCTGCCGGCCGAAACGGAGATCGATCTCGCGGGGCGAGCGCGGGTTCTGCGCGATCTCGCGTACGAGCGCGGCCCACGTCGCGACCTTGAAGCCGTAGTTGCTCGAGTCGCCGAAGACGACGTCTGGGCCGTCGTCGACGAGCACGGTGAGACCGCGATCGGGGCGGAAGACGAAGCCGCTGGGTCGCACGTTCAGTTGTTCGAACGTGCCGTCCGTCACGAGCTGCGCCACGAGGTGGACGGAATCCGGGTCGGTGACGCGGTCGTTGACGAACTCCGCGCGTCCCCCGATCTCGATGATCGTCGGGGCATTCGCGGCCGGTGGTCGCGCCCGTGCGAGGACGTAGCCGTCCACGTCGATCTCGACGCGCCGCCCCGCGCTCTGCCAGTAGCCCCACGCCTGGTGCTCGATCACGCTGATCGCGACGCCGATTGGCCAGCGTCGCGTGACGGTCGCCGACTTGATCTCCGGCAGCAACGTGATGCGCTCGGCGACCTGTGCGGTATCGATCCTGAGCAGGGAGCGCTGATCCAGCCCCGCCGCGGCGGCGACGAGCACCGGGTCCGCGATCTCCGTGCCGGTGACGTGGATCTCCTGCACCCGCAGCGAGTCGCCGAGCAGCAGCCACGCGAGGCCGTAGGCGATCCCGCCGAGCATGGCGACGCTGGCCGCCGTGACCGCGAGGCGCCGCCATGGCACGTGTCGCCGCGGCCGCTGGCGAGC
>JAQBZW010000050.1 GCA_027622315.1 Chloroflexota bacterium
GGAACCGGAAGCCTGAACGGGAACCGGAAGCCTGAACGGGAACCGGAAGCCTGAACGGGAACCGGAAGCGCGAACGGGAACCGGAAGCGCGAACGGGAGCCGGAAGCGCGAACGGAAGCCGGAAGCGCGAACGGAAGCCGAGGCACGATCGGGAAGCCGAGGCAGGAACGGAAGCCGAGCCAGGAACGGAAGCGGGGGCACGAACGCGAGCTCATCACGAGCGGAACACCGCGCCACACTGCGGGTGCTAGCGTCGCCGGGTACGAACGATCGGTGGGAGGCACACCATGGCGATTCTCGATGCACAGGTGCACGCGTACGAGCGCGACCACCCGGGTCGCCCGTGGACTGCCGTGCTGCACGGTCCGCCCGAGGCCACCGGCGACCAGATGGTCGCCGCGATGGACGAGGTCGGCGTCGACGGCGCGCTCCTCGTCTCCCCGTTCACGATGTACCAGTACGACGCGAGCTATGCGCTCGAGGTCTACGCCATGCACCCGACGCGGTTCCGGCTGATCAAGCCGGTGGACTCGACCGATCCCGCGGTGGCCGACACGATCGCCGAGTGGGCCGCAACCCCGGGCACGGTCGCCATTCGCATCATGCTGAACCGCAGCGCGTCCGAGGACGCGGCCGATCCGGGCCTCAACCACGTGCTCGCCGCCGCCGCTCGGCATTCGCTGCCCGTGAACCTGTTGGCCTGGGGCCGGCTCGAGCAGGCGCGACAGCTCGCGGCGCGCAACCCGGACACATCGGTGGTGATCGACCACCTCGGCCTGCAGCAGCCCTTCGAGCCGCCGGCGCCGGCCGACCCCTTCGGCGAGCTCCCGAGCGTGCTGGCGCTCGCCGCGTTGCCCAACGTCACGATCAAGATCAGCGGCGCCTGCACGCTTTCGCACGAGCCGTTTCCCTACAACGACATCTGGGATCCGCTGGCGCGCATCTTCGACGCGTTCGGCATGGACCGCTGCATGTGGGGCACCGACTGGACCCGTGCCGTCGCTCTGCTCACCTACCGGGAAGGCGTCGAGGCGTTCCGCGTGACCGACCGCCTCTCCGACAGCGACCGGACGGCACTGATGGGCGGGACCCTGCAGCAGGTCTACAACTGGAAGGACTGAGCCTCGCGCCGCGTCCCGCACCTGAGCAGTGAGCCGATCGTCAGGTCGACCGGTCGCTGCCGCGCAGGGCACTGATCAGGCCGGTTCGGGCCAGTTCAGGACCTCGGCAGCCGCGCGCCCGAGAGTCCAGTCCCTGTCTTCGGCGGTCAGGAAAGGAAGTCCCTCCTGCCAGAGGCGCAGGCACTCCGCGTACGTGTTCTTCGTGAGCTGCGTGATGTCGGCTTCCCAGAGCATGCGACGGGAGCCGAACGCGTCGTGGATCCCCCGCAGGAACGCGTGCACATCCTCGAAGGGGAAGGGCTGGTGGGAGCGGTCCGGCGCGTTCCCGACCTTCACGAAGACACGCGGGTAACGCGCGAGCGCGACCAGATCTTCGGAGGCGGCGAACGCCTCCGACGCCGTGTCGCCGCGTTGCGCCGAGAGGTGATCGACGATCAGCGCGACGTCGCCGCCGCCCGTCAGCTCGGTGACGACGTACGGCGCGCCCGCCTGTCCTGAGCCTGTCAGAGACCCTCTTCGCCGATCTCGAAGATCGTGACGACGTGCGGGTGCGCGCCGAGCCGTCCCATCGCCTGCGCCTCGCGCACGATCCGCTCGCGGCCGGTGGCGTCGAGGCCGTCGGTCTTGATCAGCGCGAACGCAACGTCGCGGTCCAGCGATTCGTCGTGCGCGAGGAAGACACGCTTCTTGCCTCCCTCGCCGAGGAAGCGGCGGACCTGGTAGCGGCCGTTGGCGAAGGACTCCGGCGTCGCCGCCGGTGCGGGTGGCGGCCGCTCGACGTCTGGCGGCGCGCCGGCCTCGGTCGGCGCGGTCGCGCTGGCACCGTTGGCTTCGGCCATCGTCAGAAAGGCCTGCGCGTCCTCGTTGTCGGCGTCGATCGAGAGCACCGCGCGCGCTTTCTCGGCGACCGCGGACCACTCGCCGCTCGACGACGCCGCCTCCGCCTCATCGAGGAAGCTGTCGATCCGTCGCTGGATGCGTTCGCTGGGCATTACGTCTGGCATGGTACGGACGATTTGGGAGGGGCGCGCGCCAAGCGGGCATCACGTCACGTACGCGGTCGCCGTGGCGGCCATCGAGTCCGCCCGCCCTTCGCACGGACGGCAGGGCGCGTGAGCCGTAGATTGTCGCCATGAACGTGCGAATCCACCCACACGCCGAGGAGCGGATGCTCGAGCGGGGCGCGCGGCCGGAAGAGGTCAGCGCGACCGTCGAGGGCGGTGAGGAGTTCCCGGCGCGATTCGGTCGAACCGGCTTCAGGCGGAATTTCCGCTTCGAAAGCGAGTGGCGAGGTCGCCGCTATAGTACGAAGCAAATCGAGGCCTATGCCGTCTTCGAGGACGGGGCCTGGCTCGTGATCACGGTCATCTGCCGGTACTTCTGAACTGATGGGGCGCGCAATGAAAGTCACCTACGACTCTCGTCACAACGTCGCGTACATCCGTTTCCGCGAACAGGTGAGTGGCGTCGAGACGATCACGATCAGCGATGAACTGAATATCGATCTCGGACCGGATGGCTCGCTCTACGGCATCGAGTTGCTCAACGCCAACGAGCAGATCTCGACGTTGGGGGGGCGTGTCCTCGCGCTCGAGGACACCGAAACCGGGAGCCACGTTGAGGTGCCCTTCCCCGGGGACGCCGCCTGATCGGCAGGGATGCTCGCACGCACCGGCGCGGGCCGAGCCCCTCGTCGCGACCCGCCGACCTTTGGTCTACGCCTTCAGGCTCTCTTTCTTCGCGAGTACCTCGCGATGTAGAGCTTCGCGCCGTACTCGCTGAAGCGCGTCGCCGCGGCGTCGAGGTGCTCCATCGCGCGCACGTGCTCGCCGCGGCGTTCGGCGACGTCGGCGAGGCTCTGGTGGCAGCGGCGCTTGACGAGCCCGCAGCGCACGTCCGGGCGCGCTGCCCACGCCAGGCCTTCGTCGAATCTGCGCTGCGCGGCGTCGACGTCGCCGAGGCGAAGCGCGAGCGCGCCGCGGACCGAGTCTACGGAGCCGGACGCCATGCCGAAGCGGTGTGTCGGGTGCGCGTTCAGACGCGCGTAGATCTCACGCAGTTCCGGCTCATCCCCGAACTCCATCAGCGCCTGGCTGAGCACCAGGGCTTCCTGCACGGCGTCACCGGGGCCTGATGACGAACGCTGATCGCGTACACGGACGCCGATCTCGAACGCATGACGACCCCCCACGCTGCTCGTGATCGGGGACCGGGACGATGCGTTCTTCGATGAGGTCGTGGGCATGTACCGCCTGATCCTGGACGCCGCGCTCGCCGTCGCCCCCGGCGCCGACTATCTCTCGTTCCTCACGAAGGCGGATGTCTTCGGAACGCGGTGCGTCGACTTCCTGCTACGTCAGGTGGATGGCGCCGCGCGAGGCTGAGCGGCTTTATTCGCACACCATGACACGATCGTGCGAACGCTGACGAAGAGCACCTGTCAGGCTCCGGGAGCCTAGGTTCAAACTTCCGTGAGGGAGAGCGTCTGACAGCTGCCCCGCTTCGCGCTCGCTCACCGGGACGGCCGGCGAGCTTCGCCCAAACCGCCTCTTCGGCGACGTCTCGAAGTCCCGTCGCCGTGTCGAACCCGCAATCTGTTCCCGCGATGATCCGTGTCGGGTCGCCGATGACGTCGGTGGCTCGAGACGGTCGGCCACCACTTCAGGGTGCTCGAGATAGTCGGTGGTCGCGTCGATGACCCGGCAACGACGAGCATTTCGTTGGGCAGCAGGTCGGGTGTGAGTAGCCGGAACTGGTGCGCATGTCGCGGGTTCGCGCGCGCCAGCACGAGCAGCGCGTTGATGCGCCGCTCCATGCGTTCGCTCACCATGCAACGGAATCGTAACCCCGCGGGCGGAATGCCGCTGAGCCGGTCCCGCCGCGGATTCAGGCAGATGCTGTGAGCCTGTTATCCGCTCTCCGTGCGCTGTGCGGCGCCGATCTGATGCACTTGCGAGTGGCACGGCACAGGCAGACGCTGTATCTAGATTCAGCACCGTGCGGGGGTAGCTCAGCTGGTAGAGCGTCTGCCTTCCAAGCAGAAGGTCGCGGGTTCGAGACCCGTCCCCCGCTCCACCCCGATGGCCGCTGCGGTGCGACCCCGATGGATGCTGGCGACGATCGCGGCCGCGCTCGACGAACCGGGCGCCGCGTATGCGCGTCCGCGCCCCGCCTGACGTCCGCTCACGCGAATCTGCCTGCCTGCCACGCAGACCGTCGCGCGTTCGCGCACCGCTCTCCCCTCCGCACCCACGGCCGGAACGATCGCCGCCTGCGGCTGCCGGCAAGCCCGCCGCGGCGAGCGCTCGAACGCACTGACCTCGACGGCCAAGCTGGCGGCTCCGTCAACCGGGACACCGTCGTGGTGTCGCGGCCCGCGGGCGGGCACGTGGCATCTCAGGCGGCGTGATTTCGAACGGGCCCAAGTGACGAGCCGGGCGTGAGGCAGGCCGATGTCAGAGCTGCGGGTCCACAACTTCGCGATCTCGCTCGACGGCTACGGCGCCGGGCCGCACCAGAGCCTCGACCACCCGCTCGGTGCGGGCGGCGAGCGACTGCATGAGTGGGTATTCGCGACCCGCCACGGCCGCCGCGTGATTGGCGAAGAGGGCGGCGAGGTGGGCGTCGACGACGAGTTCCTCGCGCGCGGTGAAGCGCGCATCGGTGCCACGATCTTGGGGCGCAACATGTTCGGCCCGATCCGCGGCCCGTGGGGCCGCGACGAGTGGTCCGGGTGGTGGGGCGAGAGTCCTCCGTACGACCACCGGTGTTCGTGCTCACGCACCATCCGCGGTCGCCGATCGTGATGAACGGCGGGACCACGTTTCGCTGTGTCGAGGACGGCATCGAGGCTGTGCTCGCACGCGCAGTCGATGCGGCCGACGGACGCGACGTCAGGCTCGGCGGCGGCGTCTCCGCGGTGCAGCAGTATCTGCGCGCGGGCCTGCTCGACGAACTGCATCTCGTGGTCGTACCGGTACTGCTGGGGAGCGTAGAGCGACGCTTCGACGGGCTGAACGGAGGCGCGAGCGAGTATGAATGCGTCGAGTTCGTGAGTTCGCCCGCCGTCGCGCATGCGCGTGGTGCGTTCTCAGCCTCGCGGCTGATCGCCGCGTGGGGGTCCCCGCCCTGGAAGGTCCGCGCGCCTGCTCGCCTGCCCGCACTCGCATCCTGCTCCCGGATCATTACAATCGCCGGGCCAAGCTGCCGGACGTGAGGGGTGACATATGGACTGGGCAGACTCGCCAGAACAGGCAACGTTCCGCGCGCAGGTGCGCGAGGTCATGGAGCGGGGGCTCCCCGAGTACTACAAGCGCATCGCGCAGGGCGAGAACATCGAGGAAGGCGGCGGCGGCGACTGGACGGCCGATCGAAAGTCGGACGACCCGCAGCGCCAGGACGCGGCGAAGAAGTGGGCCGCGGCACTGGCAGAGCGCGGATGGTTCGCGCCGCAATGGCCGAAGGAATACGGCGGCGGCGGCCTCTCGCCGATGGAGCAGTTCATCTTCAACCAGGAGCTGTCGAGCACCGGGGCGCCGCGCGTGGGCGGCTCGGGTGTGAGCCTGCTCGGCCCCACGCTCGTTGTGCACGGCACCGAGGAGCAGAAGAAGAAGTGGCTGCCCCCGATCCTGAACGGGGACGTCGTCTACGCCCAGGGCTACTCGGAGCCCGGCGCGGGGTCTGACCTCGCTTCGCTGCAGACGCGCGCGACGCGCGACGGTGACGACTTCGTGGTCAACGGGCAGAAGATCTGGACCTCCGGCGCGCACCACGCCGACGCGCTCTTCGCGCTCGTGCGCACGGACCCGGATGCGCCGAAGCACCGCGGGATCACGTTCCTCGTGATCGAGGACATCAAGACGCCGGGCATCACCGTGCGCCCGTTGATCAACATGGCCTGGAAGCACGGCTTCAACGAGACGTTCTTCGAGGACGTGCGTGTGCCCGTCAGCAACGCCGTCGGCGAGGTCAACCGCGGCTGGTACGTCGGCGCGACGCTACTCGACTTCGAGCGCTCGAATATCTCCGGCGCGGTCGCCGCGCGGCGCACGATCAACCGTCTGATCGAGTACGTGGGCACGAACGACGGCAAGGAGAAGTCCCGGCTCGATCGCGTGGCCGGCGAGGCGGACACGCTGCGCCTCGAGGTCGCCGATCGCTATATCGAGACCGAGGTCGGATCGAACTTCTCGTTCCGCATCATCTCGATGCAGAACCGGGGCCTGATCCCGAACTACGAGGCGTCGACCGCGAAGATGTTCATCTCCGAAGCGGGCCAGCGGCTGCAGCGGACAGGCACGAAGCTGTTCGGGCTCTACTCGAACTTCTGGGAGCCGAACGACCCGCACTCGCCGGCGAAGGCGGCATTCACGCAGGGCTACGTGACCTCCGTGCCGGCGACGATCGCGGCCGGCTCGTCTGAGATCCAGCGGAACATCATCGCCACGCGCGGGCTCGGACTGCCGCGGGGCTAGACACCGCGGTCTGCTCGAAGACACAGCGGAAGACACAGCGAAGGCCCGGCAACTGCCGGGCCTTCTTCATGGGCACTGGCCGCGTTCGGCGGGAGTTATTACCAGCCGCAGAGCTGCTCCGCGTGCGTTTCCGCACCGGCACTCTGCGCCGCGGCCGGCGCTGCGCCGGCCGCAAGCGGTGCGATCGCGAGGGCGGCGGCGAAGAGCAGGAGCGCGAAGCGGCGCGTGAGCGCGCCCGACGGCGCGCGCGCTGCGAGCTGTGTGACTGCGAAACGCACCATGCCCGGCTCCTTCGATCCACCCCACTGACCAGAAGCATAGCGACGCGCGGTCCGGGTCACAACGGTCGTGGTCTCGACGCGCCAGCGGCAGAACGCGCGCGGCGCGTGTGTCCTCGTGAATCGCCCTGAGCGCCGCTCGCGACGCTGCGGAGCGGGCCGTTCACACGCCGCCGCGATGGTGCTGGTCATGGATGCGAATGCATGGCGTGTGCTAACTTCGTAGGGCACACCCGGCAGCGGATGTGCCCTCAGCCCCGCCTCTGGTCGCATCTCACCCGAGCACCACGTTGCGCCTGAGATCAATTGTTGGGGATGCGCCCTCATCACTGGGGACGCGGGTAGTGTTGGCTCAGGCCGACGAGGAGTGAAGGTTCGCTTTGGTTCAGAAGATCTATGTTGGGAATCTGCCGTTCCAGTCAACGGAGGCAGAGATTGAGCAGCTGTTCAGCGCGTACGGCGAGGTTGTCTCCGTCGCGCTGCCGACCGACCGCGAGACCGGTCGGCCCCGGGGCTTCGGCTTCGTGGAAATGTCGAATGAGGACGCCACGAAGGCGATTGCCGCGTTGAACGGCAAGGACTTCGGTGGTCGTTCGCTCAACGTGAACGAGGCCCGTCCTCGTGAGGCCGGCGGCGGCGGCCGTGGCGGTGGTGGTGGCTACGGCGGCGGCGGTGGCGGCGGCTACGGCGGCGGCGGTGGTGGCGGCGGCTACGGCGGCGGCAACCGCGGCGGTGGTGGCGGCGGTTACGACCGGCGCTAGTCACGCCTCCGGTCGGGGAGCAACCGCTCCCGGGTGACCATCGGAAGCAGACAATAGAGAGCCCGGCGTCAGCCGGGCTCTCGCTTTGCCATCCGGGACTGGCTCAGGCGCGTCGGCGCCGGCTCGATCGCTGCGAGAGCATGCGCGCCGCGTCGTCCCCGCTCTGCTGCACGACGTGCGTGAGCTCGTGCGCGATCAGGCGACGGCCGGCCGTGCTGCCGGGGTTGTAGCGACCCTGAGCGAAGAACATGTCGCTCCCGGTCGTGAACGCTTCTGCCCCGAGCGACTGATTCAATGAGCTCGCCTGCGCGTCCGCGTGCACACGCACCCCGCTGAAGTCGGCACCCATTGCCCCGGACATCTGCGCCTGCACGTCGCCGGGCAACGACTGTCCGCCGCCGGCAGAACGCACGCTGCTCTCGACGTCCGGCCCCGCGTCCCCGCCCTCCGGTCCCACGACCGGAGCGACGACCTCGCGCTGCGCGGCGGGGAGGCGGGAGGTCATCAGCTCCTCCTCCTCGACCTGGCGCTGTGCGCCCGGGAGGCGAGAGCCCTGCAAGAGCTCCTCCTCCTCGGCCTGGCGCTGTGCGCCCGGGAGGCGAGAGCCCTGCAAGAGCTCCTCCTCTTCGGCCTGGCGCTGCGCGGCGGGGAGGCGAGAGCCCTGCAAGAGCTCCTCCTCTTCGGCCTGGCGCTGTGCGCCCGGGAGGCGCGAGGTCATCAACTCCTCTTCTTCGGGCTGGCGCTGGACAGGGGCCGCAATCACGCGGTCCGCCACACGATCGGCTTCTTGCTCGAAAGAGTCTCCCGCTGCGCCGACCGTCAGCTTGGTCTGGACGGCCGGAGCAGACGCCAGGCGCTGCATCGCGCGGTTGCCGACCACACCCTGGAGGGTGCGGATGGCAGCCGCCCGCTGCGCGCCGATGCCGGGGGCGGGGCGCTTCGATTCGTGCTCGTGCGTGGCCTGCGGCGCGTCGGGCGCGGTCGGCCTGTCCATCCGCTGTCGTCGTCGCATGGTCGTCCTCCACCGGTCGATAGTCGCCGGGGGGCGGCGGTGGCTCGGTTACGCACCGTCCCTGAGCACCCGATAGTATTGCCCAAAATCGGTCTCCGTTCGCAAGCGACCGATCTTTTCGAACTCCCGGTCCAGTCCGCGTACCACGTCCTGCATCGCAATCGGCCTGCCCTCCTCGGCGGCGAAGAACGCCGATGTGAGTGCCGCGTTGCGGATGTTGCCGCCCGTGATCCGAAACTGCTTCGCCAGCCAGCCCAGATCCAGCTCCTCCGCCGGGGCGGCCGGCGGGAACGACAGCTGCCAGATGCGCAATCGCTCCTGCTCGTCAGGATCTCGGAACTCCACGTGCACGTGGATCCGGCGCAGAAACGCGTCATCGATGTTGGCGCGCAGGTTGGTTGCCATGACCACGATGCCGTCATAGCGCTCGAGCCGCTGGAGCAAATACGCGACCTCGATGTTCGCGTAGCGATCGTGCGCGTCCGCAACCTCCGAGCGTTTGCCGAAGATCGCATCCGCCTCGTCGAAGAAGAGCACCAGGTTCGCGGACGAGGCCGCGCTGAAGATCTGCTCGAGGTTCTTCTCAGTCTCGCCGATGTACTTACTGACGACGGTCGAGAGGTCGATCTTGTACACGTCGAGGCTGAGCGCGTGACCGATCACTTCGACCGCGAGCGTCTTGCCTGTGCCCGACGGACCGGCGAACAGCGCGACGAGCCCGGCCGACGGGATCGGCCGGAAGCCCCAGTCCTCGAACACGGTGTTGCTCAGGCGATGGCGCGCGACGAGCTCGCGGAGCTGGCGCTCCTGATGTCGCGGCAACACGAGATCGTCCCACGTGCGGCGCGGCGCGATACGCACCGCGAGGTTCTCGAGCCGCCCGCTCGCGAGCCGCCGCACCGCCGCGTCGAGATCCCGTCCGACGCCGTCGTAGGCGGCAGCGACGAGCCGGAGCTCCTCGCGGTCGAGGCGGTGCTCCATCGCCGGCGGCTCGCCGAGCAGCTCCTGCCAGTCATGCTCGTCGGCGAGGCGATGCTCCAGCCGGAGTTCGGTCCACGGCCTGCGCGGCAGGGACTCGAGCGCGGCGGCATCCGCGGAGCAGATCGCCCATGCAAGGTGATCCGCGCGCTCGATCCAGTGCGCACTGTCGGCGCGCGCCGTCGTGTCCTCGACGTCCAGCACGATCGCGGCGCCGCGGAGCGTCGCCTCCAGGATCAGGGCGCGCCAGCCGGCCTCGTCCGCCGGCGGCGAGGTGATCACGAACGCCTCGCCTCTGAGCGCGCGGGTGGCGGCGAGGTGGCGCGAGGCGCGGTCGCCCCCGGAGACGATCACGAGCTCGGCGCTGCCCGTGTGCGCCTTCGTCGCCGGCTCGATCGAGCTTCGGCGCGGGAGTTCCGGCCCCGGCGACTCGTCACCGCGCAGGTGCCACGCGAGCCGGGCGGGGATCGAAGCTGCACGCGTGCCCCAGGCGCCGTCCGGCGGCACCACGACGAGCCCGGCACGACGCAGCCGCGCGTCCTCCGCGAGCGTGCGCACGCCGGCATGCTCGCCGGGGAACAGCCGCTCGAGCGTCGAGAGCCACACGCGCGTCGCGCTCACATCGTCCTGCACGTACGCGACGAGCCGCTGTTGCGCGGGGCCGAGCTCCACTGCAGTGAGGACCGCAAGTACCTCGGCCTCGTCGAGCGTCAGCCCCGCGCGTCGCGCGGCCGTGGTGAAGCGGCTCTGCTTCGCCAGCGACGTATGGAAGGCGTCGCGCAGGGGGCTGATGTGGGCATCGAGGTCCGCACGGACGGTGGCGACCTGCTCGGCGGGGGGGCCGTCGAGGCCGGGCAACTCGTCGAGAATGCGGTCGATCTCGGTGTCGCCGATGACCAGGCCGGCGAGGTCGTTCGGCGGTCCGCCGGACGTGCGCCGCAGCACGGCCTCTGCCTGCAGCAGGCCGTTCGCGAAGATCTCCCACGGCTCGGCTCTCACAGCTGTCCTGCGCACCCCTTCGACGCGGCCTGAGCTGCACGGTAGCGCGTGCGTGGAAGGCGCGGAAACGTCCGTGTCAGTGCGCTCACCGAAGCTGGCGCGTTGACAGTGGCGAGGAGAGCGCTTAAGAGTGCTCGGCGGCGGGGGCGCGTGCTCGCACGTTCCGGACCGGCCTTCCGGCACTCGTCCGCAATCGTCCCGCGCCTGGACTGCCGAGCCGCCGGGAAGCTGATCGTGCCGAGAAAGCGTGCAAGTGCGTCGGATCACCGTTGCAATCGTCGACGAGAACGAGATCTTTCGCCGCGGACTCGTCGCGTGCCTTGCGACAGACACGCAGGTGGATGTCGCGTACGCGGCGCCGACCCCCGAAGCCGGGCCGACGCTCGATCTCGCCATCGTTTCGCCCGATGCGGGCGCTCGCTTCGCGCTCGGTGTGCCGGTCGTGGTGTGCACGGACACGGCGGCATCGGATCGACTGCGCGCGACGAATGATGTCGCGGGCGTCTTGCCTCGCGCCCAGCTCACGCCCGATCAGCTGCTCGCGGGCGTGCGCGCTGCCGCGAGCGGTCTCCAGGTGAACGTGGTCAGCGCCTCAACTGACGGGCTCTCGGCCCGCAACCTCGAGGTGCTGCGGCTGCTGGCCGAGGGTGCCGCGACGACCCAGATCTCACACGAGCTCGGCTACTCCGAGCGCACGATCAAGCACGCGATCGCCGAGATCGTGCGCGAGCTCGGCGCGCGCTCACGGGCAGAGGCGGTCGCGCTCGGCATCCGCCGCGGTCTGATCTAGCCCGTCCCGCCACCTTCGCAGAGAACAAGAGCACCGCGTCACGCGGCGCTCTACTTCCGTGCGTCCCGTGCCCGTTGACGAAGACGACGTGCGCGGGTGACTCGCCCCCGGTGGGACGCGACGGCTCGGTCGGGCTGGTCGGCGCACGCTGACCAGCCCGACCGTGACGGGCAGCGCCGGCGCGCCCGCGGGCCGCCGGGCCGCCCTCTGATGACGTGGCTGCTGCACGCTTCGCCGGGCCGGACGACTGCGTCGGGCAACGACGCCATCGGAGTGGGCAACGGCCCGCATCATCGGGCGACGGCGATGCCCGAATGGCGCGGCACATGGGCCCGGAAGTTGGCACGCGCGATCCTTCTCGCGGTCCGGCAGGCATGCTCAAGTGCGGGCATGCGGACCGGACGACTTCGGATCTGGATCGACGATCACAACCCGATCTATCGGCGCGGGCTGATCGCCTGCCTCGAGCAGGGAGGGTTTGCGATCGCCGGGGAAAGCGAACGCCTCGAGGCGGAGATCTCCGCCGACGAGGTCGACGTGCTCCTGTTCGAGGCGAGCGCCGGGCGGCTTGGAGAGGTGGCGCACCTGGCGCGCGGCTCGGGCGTGGCGCTCGTGGCCGTGCTTCGCGACCGACACGATCCCACGCTCTTCGACGCCGTCGAGGCGGGCGTGGCCGCAATCCTCGTGCGCGACGACCTGTCGCCCGACTCGCTGATCGCCGCGCTACGCACGGTCGCCACCGGCCACACCGCGGTTCCGGCGGAGCTGCTGGCGCGGTTGCTCGATCATGCGTCATACGGCACGACGCTCGACATCGGGCAGCGCGAGGTGGCCGTGCTGCGGGCGCTGGCGGACGGCGCCGACACGGGCGAGATCGCCGACTCACTCTCGTACTCCGAGCGGATGGTGAAGCGCATCGTGCACGACGTGCTCGTGAAGATGAACTGCCGCAATCGCGCGCACGCGGTCGCACTGGCCGTGCGCCAGGGACTGATCTAGGCACCGCCGTGCTGCACCTGCTCGACGCCAGCATCGAAGCCTATTTGCGCGGCGAGGTGCCGCTCGACGACCGTGTGGACGTCGACTACGACGCGCCCGACTCGACGTGGAGCGCGGGCATCACCCGCCCGACGGTGAACGTCTTCGCGTGGGACATCCGCCGAAACTCCACGGAGACGACGGCGGGCTTCGACATCGTGCAGCGGGGGAACGACCGCTTCCACAAGGCGGCGTCGCCACGGATCGACTTCCGCTACCTGATCACGACATGGACCCAGCAATCGCGCGACGAGCACGAGCTGCTCGGCGCGATCCTTGTCGCCTGCCTGCGACTCCCGGCGATCCCCGTGCAGTACCTGCAGGGGCCCCTCGCGGAGGTCGACCCGCCGCCCCGGCTCCAGGTCGCGCGCTTCGACGACACCCAGAGTTCCGAGTTCTGGAGCTCGATGGGCGGTCAGCTGAAGGCGGCGCTCGACATCATCGTCAGCGCGACCGTGGACACGGAACTGCTCCGGCCCGCGGGCCCGCCGGTGCGATCGCTGCGCCTGGAGTCGACTTCGCCCGACCAGCCGGCGCGGCGCAGCGTGCGCACGGCGGACTTCGGCGACGACGCGAACGGGAGCCCGGCGTGAGGCCGTTGCAGACCGCGTTGGGGTCCAATCGGACCGCACAGGATGGCCCCAGCGGCGTCCCCGCAATGCCTCTGCGCGCGGCGACGCGCGGCGTAGCGTGCCGCGAAACGGCTCTCGCTGTGAGGATCTCGATTGCCCAAGGCGCTCATCGGCGAATTCGGTGCGATCACGCGGCTCGGCGTGATCGCGGTGCTCGTCGATGGGGCAGTGGAGTGCGTGGCCGAACTGGACGCTCATGGCGACCTGCTCGGCCGGCTCGAGGGATGCCAGCCAGACGCCGTGCTGGTCGATGGGGACGACGGATGTACCGGATCGCTGGTGGCGGCAGTGCGCGACCGCCGACCTGAGGTCACGGTGATCGAATGCTCGAATGAGCAGCTGACGATGCGCGTGCTGCCCGCGGGGCCGGACCGCCATCCGTACGAAACGACACTGAGCGCTGCGGAACTGGTGGGGGCGGTGCGAGCCGCCGCCACCCGGTGAGGAGGGCAAGATGGCGGTCTACCAGGCACCCGGTGTGTACATCGAGGAGGTCGAGGGTGGCTCTCGGCCGATCCAGGGGGTCGCGACTGCCGTCGCCGCCTTCGTCGGCTTCACCGAGAAGTCTCCCCCGGAGGACGTGGGAACCGGACCCACGCTCGTCACCAACTGGTCCCAGTACGAGCGCATGTTCGGTGGATTCGTCGAGGGCGCCGTGCTCCCGCACGCCGTCTACGGTTACTTCGCCAACGGCGGCGGTCGTGCGTATATCGTCAAAGTTCCGCACCTCGATGGCGCGGACGGCGACGAGACGCGGAACGCCTTGCCCGTGGCGGCCGACGACCTGATCGGCAACGAGGCCGAGCGGCGAGGCATCGCCGGTCTCGCGGTCGCCGAAGACGTGACGATGGTCGCAGTCCCTGACCTGCTCACGATCGCTCGCGGCGCGGACGACGCCGTCGATATGACAACCTGGAATGGCGTGCAGACCGCACTGATCGGCCACTGCGAGTCGCAGAAGGATCGCATGGCGATCCTCGACTCGCCCCCGGGTATGAGCCCGCCACAGGTCCAGGCCTGGCGCACGGAGGCCGGCCTCGACTCGGCGTTCGCAGCGCTCTACTACCCGTACATCAAGATCACGAACCCGCTCGCGCGCCCGAACAACGAGCTCCCGAAGATGCTCACGATTCCGCCGTCCGGCCACCTGGCCGGTCTGTGGGCCCGCACCGACGGGGTCGGCGTCTGGAAGGCGCCGGCGAACGAGGTGCTTCGCGGCGCGCTCGACCTCGAGTACAAGATGACATCGGGCGAGCAGGAGATCCTGAACCCGATCGGCATCAACGCGATTCGGGCCTTCGGCGTACGCGGCATCCGCGTCTGGGGCGCGCGCACGCTGTCCAGCGACCCGCTCTGGCGCTACCTGAACGTGCGACGGCTCTTCAACTACATCGAGGACTCGCTGATCGGCGGCACCCAGTGGGTGGTGTTCGAGGCGAACGACGCGAACCTGTGGGCGCGCGCACGGCGCACGGTCAACAGCTTCCTGCTCGGCCTGTGGCGCGCGGGCGCCATGGTCGGCGCCACGCCCGAGGCCGGCTTCTACGTCAAGTGCGACGAGGAGACGAACCCGCGCGAGTCGGTGGACGAGGGCCGGCTCGTGATCGAGATCGGCGTGGCTCCGGTCAAGCCGGCTGAGTTCGTGATCATCCGCATCGCCCAGTGGGCCGGACCGGGCGCATAGCCCGCTCCTGCGCTCTCGGGCGCACACGCGATATCGAGTAGAGGAGGAACCAAGTCATGCCGGATCTGCTGACCACATCGGCGTTCTTCGTCGAAGTCGACGGGGTGACCGTGGCCCAGTTCAAGGAAGCCTCGGGCATCGACTCCGAGACGGCCGTGATCGAATACAAGGAATCGACGGCGGACGGCAAGCTGCTGATCCGCAAGGTACCCGGCGCCCCGAAGTGGGCGGACATCGTGCTCAAGCGCCGCATGGACGACAGCCAGGCGCTGTGGGAGTGGCGCAAGCAGGTGCTCGATGGCGACATCGACAGCGCGCGACGCAACGGCTCGCTCGTGCTCTACGACTCGATGGCCGCGGAGGTCGCTCGCTGGAACTTCGAGAACGGCTGGCCGTCGCACTGGAAGGGCTCGGATCTCAACGCCGGCGCCGACGAGGTGAGCGTTGAGGAGATCACGATCACGCATGAAGGCCTGGTGCGCGCATGAGCATCCAGACCGAGTTCCCGTTCACGCTGCCGCGCGGCTATCTCGACGAGACGGGCGCGCTGCACCGCGACGGGATCATGCGGCTCGCCACGGCGCGAGATGAGATCGAGCCGCTCCGTGATGCCCGCGTGAAGGAGAACGAGGCGTACCTCACGGTGATCGTGCTCTCTCGCACGATCACCACCCTCGGCTCCGTTCCGCGCATGACGCCGAAGGTGGTCGAGGGAATGTTCTCCTCGGATCTCGCCTACCTGCAGGACTTCTACACGCGCATCAACTTCGGTGGCGCTGCCGAGCAGGAGGCGGTCATGGCCGAAGCAGCGCTCCCTTTGGCAGGAGCGGCCGCCGGCGGTTGATGACGTACCCCGTGGGGGATAGCTGGGACGAGATCACCTATCTCGCCTACCACCTCCACTGGGGCGTCGAGCAACTGCTCGACCTGGAGCATGACGACCGGTTGATGCTGGTCGGCAAGGTAGCGGACCTCAACAAACGGGCCTGGGAAGGGGTGAAGCAAGGTGGTTAGCTCCTATTCCCCCTTCACGGGCCAGTTCATCTTCGAGGTCGACGGCCTGGAGATCGGCGCCTTTCAGCAGGTGTCCGGGCTCTCGGTGGAGGTAGACGCGTCGTTCGAGATCAAGGAGGGCGGCCAGAACGAGTTCATCCACCGGTTCCCGGGTCGCATGAAGTGGCCGAACCTCGTGCTGAAGCGCGGCGTGACGACGGAGAACAACCTCTTCGAGTGGTTCCGCAAGTCATCCGGCGACGGCTTCTCGGGCGTGAACAACCAGTTGGATCGCCGCCTGGCCGCGCTCGCGCTGGTCGACGCGCAGCGCACGGTGCTGCGTATCTGGGTCTTCAACGACGCCTTTCCGGTGAAGTGGAAGGGCCCCGAGTTCGCGTCGGATTCGTCCAGCGTCGCGACCGAGGAGCTGGAAGTGGCGCACCATGGCTTCTGGGTTGACTCCTGAGCCGACGCGCCGGCCGGTCGCCCTGCCTCCGCCTGCCGTCCGATTCGGCGTCGGTGGTGCGACGGTTGCACGCGCCGGCACGCGCGCGCTCACGCTGATCGGACGGCGCCCGCTTCCGCGCGCGCTGCTGCCCCCGGTCGTCAGTGATGGGATCGGCGGCGACTGGTTCGTTCGCCGCTTCTTCCGTCTGCGTCCGCGCGCGCGCTTCTCCGGCTCACGCTCGGCGGTCTCCCAGTCGCTCACGCTCGGCGCCCGCCTGCTCGCGGCCCGTGGCTCGCTTGCCCCGATCGCGGCC
>JAQBZW010000051.1 GCA_027622315.1 Chloroflexota bacterium
TCCCGCGCATCTTCGACATAGCGTCGCCAGGGCACGTCGTGCCGGAAGAACAGGTGACGGGCGATCTGCTCCGCGGACGCCGCCATGGCGCCGAAGTCGAGTGCGTCGGTGACGAGTGCTTGGATCTCGCGGTCATCCATGACCGGAGCATGCTGAACTTCGGTTCCGCAGTCGAGAGGCTCCGGTCCGGATGCCTATCGTCTCGACGACGGCAGAGTCATCGTCCGGGGCGGGCGATGCGGGCGATGCGGGCGATGACTTGCCCACCGCTGATGCAGGAGGCTGACTTGCCCGCTTGGTTCACTGGTGCTCCGTCGCCTGACACGCGGCGCCGGCCCCGAGGACTATGCGCCCATCCGATCCGTCGGGCCATGCCATAGTGCAGGTCCGGACCTCCCATATTCATGTCCATGGTGGGGGCTGGCGTCGGGGTGGCCGGCGCACACGCATGGTTTGGGAGGTGTCACGTGTCGCTCACCGGGCTGCTCGGCGAGAAGGGCTCGCCCTTCCGGGCGATCTTCCGCGAGCTGCTGCCGGACACCTCTCGGTTCGTGCGGGACCTGAACCGCGAGCTGACCTCGTTCCCGCTCAACACGGAGAGACCCAGCGACTCGGGCCTGAGCGGCACGGCGCTCGACTACCGCCTGCGGTACTACTTCGCCGTCACACCGCCGGCGGAAACCGTTGCAGGAAGGGGCGCCGCTGCGTTCAACCGGAAGGGCGTGGCCGCTGCGCTCACGAGCTACTTCAGGACTGCCGACCTCGCGATCGAGGTGGCAATCGAGCCCGTCGGGCGACTCCTACCCGATAAGCAGGAGATCGCCCTTTGTAGGCACTGCGTCGTACTTGCCTACTGCGAGCAGTTCTTCCGATCAGGGCGGTCGCTGCTCTTCGACGTAGCGAGCGAGACGGGGACACTCCCGAAGAACCTCCAGGAGTTGGTCCCCGAGGACACGGTCGCAGACGTCGCGAATGTGTCGCGACGCTTCTTCGAGCATCAATACCCGCAGCTCGCCGGGCGCTCCGTCGTCTTGAACCCCACGTTCGACGGCAGCCGAGACGTGGGCGGAGCAGACGCCGACATCATCGCCGGTGACTCGCTCATCGAGTTCAAGTCGACGATCCGGGCTCAGCCCATCCAAGGCAACGACATCTACCAGCTGCTCGGCTACGCCTGCCTTGACTACAGCGACGCCCATCACATCCGGCGTGTCGGTTTCAGCATGCTGCGGCGCGATGTGCTGAAGGAGTGGGACCTCGGCGCGCTGGTCGATGAGCTGTCGGGAGGGAAGACCCAGCTCCCGCTGCTACGCGATCGCGTCCGTGCCTACGCGACATCGCTGGCCGAGGAGCGACCCGGCTGAGAATCGTCGGCTTGAGGTGGGCACGAGGCCGACAGGTGAAACTCGCGCTGGTCGGTGCCCCGCGACACGAATGTAAGTGCGTGTCATCCATGGCCGTGGACGCCCCCGAACCCCCAGTCCGTACTCGGCCGCGCCGAACTCACCCTCTTCGAGGTATTCCAGAGGCACCAGGTGCTGACAGGGCCCGAGGCCCGGCGCGAGTGTCTGAGCAGAGGTATGAATCCGAATACCTTCGGCGTCTACCTCACGTACACGCCCATCATCGAACGGCTGGCGTATGGGGTGTATGCGCTGAGAGGAAGCGATGTAGACCCGGCGCTCGTCGCGGCAGCGCGTGATCGCCTGGGGAAGTCCGGTCCAAAGGCGCTCCAGGACTACGGGTGGACTGGCGACAAGGCTGTGTGGCTGGGATACGTAGTCACGGAGAGCTTGGAGAGATCGCTAGTGTTGTCCGTACCGCAAGGGGTCCTCAGCGTAATCGGGGGAAAGAAGTTCAGCCTCCTGACGGTCGACGGTGCCGATGTGGGTACGCTTGGCGTCGGTGAGAAGGGCCAGGCATGGGGTATCGGTCCGTACGCCCGCCGCCGCGGTCTCGAAGTCGATGATGCGCTGGTGCTAGCGATCGACACCGGACTAGAGTGTGCGCTGATTCAGTCCGGCCCCATCGAACTCTTGGACGAGTATCAGGAGGGACGAGGTCGGGGGCCTGCCTCGATTCTCGAACAACTGACGAGTCCTCAGGACCTCGCGGACTTATAGCCAGCGGGTTATGCTGCGGCCGAATCCGATCGGGGTCGCCATAACCCGCTGACGCAGGTTCAGCCGGAGCGGGTTTTCTGCAGGTCGAACCTTGAGACGCCGCTCCGTGAGGGGCGGCGTTGTGGTGCTCGCGGCCTCTTGGAGGCCCATCGGCCCTACCAGACATGCACGCCCGCATCATAAGCGTCCGGCTGCTCGAAGCTCGCGAACACGGCAGCGTCGAACACGCAGGGGTACACGCCCGCCTGTTTGCATACACCCGCCAGACCGTCCATCACGAGTTCGTACAAGGCCGAGTCCGCGAGCGCACCCGCGCCGAGCTTGGGGTACACGCCCAGCCGGTTCAGCCAGCCGGTGATGCGGCTGTCGATGGGTATCTCGTACTTGGTCACCCCCAGCGTCTGCAGGAGGTTCCGCGACTGCTTCGGCCCGATCCCCTTCAGCAGCGCCGCGAGCGCCCGTGCTGTCTCGCGCTCCGCCTGCGGGTCGTCGTGCCCCCGCAGGCCGTTCACCGCGTCCAAGGCGTGCGTCCACTCCCCTGCTTCCAGCGTGCTGAGATTGGCCTCGATCTGGTCGGCGATTGTCGGCCCCCGGCGGATTCCTGCCGCGGACAGGAGTGCTCGTGGTGCGGTAGCGACGGCGGAGGTCGCGTGGGGCGCGGCTAGCGCCGGACGCGGCGCTCCCCGACGAGCAGCGCGATCAGCACGACCCCGAACAGCACGAGCGCGAACGCGTCGTTCATGAAGAACTGTCGGTCGTACTGCAGCGCGAGGCCGGCTGCGAGCCCGAGGTAGACCAACATCAACGCAACGATAGCGAGCAGCATGACCATGCCTCCTATCGACGGTCGTTCGTCGATCACCCCCCAGCGGAGCGCGCTGCCGGTCGGCGGCACAGGGCCATTCGTCCCCGACCGATGACCTTCGGGCAGCTCTCCGGGCCCACAGCTCAGTGGTGGCCGCAGCTGGCGATGGGCGCGGGTCGTGGTTCGCGTTGCTCACCACGAACGGAGGGTTGCTCACCACGAACGGAGGGTTGCTCACCACGAACGGAGGGTTGCCCACCACGATCGGAGGGTTGCCCACCACGATCGGAGGGTTGCCCACCACGAACGGGCCAACGCCCGGCCGCCGGCCCCGCGCTACACCACTCGCCCGGCCATCACCCCCGTGCTCTGTCCGTCGCGCACCGCGATCTGTCCGTTGACCACGACGTGCTCGATGCCGGTCGGGTGCTGCTTCGGGTCCTCGTACGTCGCGAGGTCGTGGACGCGTGGCGCGTCCATGGCCACGAGGTCGGCGAAGGCGCCCGGCTCGATCGTGCCGCGGCCCGTGAGGCCGAAGCGGCGCGCGGGGCGCGTCGCGAGGGCGTGGACGAGCGCCTCGAGCGGGGCGTCGTGGCGTCGGCGGAGCGGGCCGATCACACGCGCGAACGAGCCCCACGCGCGCGGGTGCGGCATCGCACCCGTGGGGATGCCGTCGCTGCCGAGCGTGTAGTCATCGCGGAGGAGCAGCGCGATCGCGTCTGCCTCGACCGCGCGGGTGAGCGCGGCGCTCGCCGGCGGGATCGAGCGGAAGCCGCACGCGAGGCGCTCCTCGCGCATCACGTCGAGCACCATCTCCTCGACGGAGACGCCGCGCGCCGCGGCGACGTCGACGAAGGCCATGCCGGGGAGGTCCGCGTTCGCCGCGGAGGCCACGTGCGACCAGCAGGCGCGCTCGAGCGCGCCGGGGAAGAGCGTGCGCAGCGAGTCGATCATCGCGGGGCGGAGCCCGGGGTCGGCGAGCCGCGTGAGTAGCGCGTCCGGGCCGCCCTCGTGGAATTCGCCGCGCAGGAAGTAGCCGGGGACCGTCGAGTTCGCGGCGTACGGGTAGCACTCGACCGTGACGTCGACGCCTTCGCGCTTCGCGGCGTCGATCGGAGCGACCAGCTCGGCGATCTCGCCGGCATTCGGCGCGTTCGTCTTGTAGTGGGAGACGTGCACAGCGACGCCTGAGCGGCGGCCAATCGTCATTGCCTCGATCACGCCGCTGCCCTCGGGCGCGCGCTCGTTGTTGTGGTTGCGGACGTGCGTCACGTAGACGCCGCCGTGGTCGCGCACGACCTCGGCGAGCGCGACCAGCTCGTCCGTGTCGCTATACGACTGCGGGTAGTACGAGAGCCCGGTCGAGAGCCCGTGCGCGCCCTCGGCCATGCCCTGCGCGACGAGCGCGCGAGCGCGATCGAGCAGCTCACCGCGCAGCGGGCGGTCGGCGAAGCCGGCGACGGCGAGCCGGAGCGCGCCGTGGGGCACGAGCACGGCGACGTTCGTCGCCTTGCCGTCGTAGTTGCGACGCATCGCGGCGATGCTCGACATGTCCAGCTCGAGCGGGGGCTCGCCGAGGATGCCTGCGAGGTAGCCGGCGTACTCGGCGTAGCGCTCGTGCGTGAGCGGCGCGAAGCCCATGCCGTCCTGCGTGATGATCTGGGTGGTCACCCCCTGGCGGAGCGCGTGCGCCTCCTGCCCGTCGACAAGCAGCGAGCCGTCGGAATGCGCGTGTGTGTCGACGAAGCCGGGGGTGACGGTCAGTCCGTCCGCGTCGATCACCGTCGCCGCGTCCTGACCGTGGAGATCGCCGACGTCGGCGATCACGGCCCCGTTGACACCGACGTCCGCCCGACGGGCGGCACCACCGGCCCCGTCGATCAGCATCCCGCCGCGGATTAGGAGATCGAACATCGACACCTCACGCGGGTGCCGGGTCGTTGGCGGATGCGCCGCGGTTCGGCGGCGTCCGCGTCGCCCCGGCTGGGCACGATCACGATGTCAGGAAGCTCGAGCGAAACTGGATGCCCCAGTGCCCCGCCATGCGTGTGGCAATCCAGAGCGTGTCGAAGCTGTTGTAGACGGTGCCGTCCGCGTGACAGCGGTCGTTCGTCAGGGCGATGTGCACCTTGTCCTCCCCGGCGTGCACCACCTGAATGCTGCGGACCACCGTGTGATGCCAGTGTTCGGCTTCGAGCCTCGCGCGTCCGCGCTCGCTCCGTTCTATGAACTCCTCAGGCGTCGCGATCGTCATGAAGTCACCGCTGGCGAGCCTGATATGGGGATAGTTGAGCGTGGCGGCGAGCCGCCGGGCGTCCTGAGCGTTGAACGCGGAGATGAAGTCGGTAGCGGCACGCAGCGCCTCGTCCGCAGCCGCCATGAATCGTCCCCCCGTCCGACTGCCTGTGTCCGACCTGCGCCCTGGCCGTTGATCGCTGGATTGGCACCTGCCAGCGGTCAGCCCCCGCGCAATCGCGAGTGGCAGGCGGGAAGATACCGTGCCGACGACGGTTGCATGCAGAATGACGAAGGGGCCCGCCGTGACGCAGCAAAGTCTGGTCTATGACGTGGTCGTGCTCGGCGCCGGCTCGGCCGGCGCGGTGGTCGCGGCGCGCGCTTCCGAGGACCCCAATCGCAGCGTATTGCTCGTCGAAGCCGGGCCCGACTACCCGGCGATCGCCGAAACGCCCTTCGACCTCGTCAACTCGTACCAGAACTCCGTCGAGGACCATGACTGGGGTCACGCGTACCTCCCGACGGCAGAGGCCCCTCCCACGCCCTTCCCGCGCGGCCGCGTGACCGGCGGCTCGTCCGCCGTCAACACCACGATCGCACTGCGCGGCGTTCCCGAGGACTACGACGGGTGGGCGGAGCGCGGGAACAGCGAATGGGCGTGGTCGAAGGTGCTGCCCGTCTTCAAACGCCTCGAGCGCGACCTCGACTACCCCGACGCGCCGTATCACGGCGATGCCGGCCCGATCCTGATCCGCCGCTACCCGCAGAACGAGTTGTCGGAGACGCACCAGGCATGGCTGCAGACCGCAGCCGGACTTGGCTATCCGCGCTGCGAGGATCAAAACGACCCGGATGGCTGGGGGGCGGGACCTCAGCCGATGAACAAGCTGCAGCGCCTGCGCATCTCCACGGCCATCGCCTACCTCGCGCCGGCGCGCGCTCGCCCAAACCTCGAGATCCGCGCCGATACGCACGTACGGCGCATCCTCGTGGAGAACGGTCGGGCGAACGCCGTCGAGGTGGAACGCGACGGCGAGGTGTCGCGGATCGAGGCGCGGCTGATCGTGCTCTCGACGGGTACGATCCAGACGCCGGGCGTGCTCTTGCGCTCCGGCATCGGGCCCCGCGCCGAGCTTGACCGGCTCGGCGTGCCCGTCGTGCGGGACGTGCCCGGTGTCGGCGAGAACCTGTGCGACCACCCGGCGATCGGCGTCATTTGCGACCTGAAGGACCCCTCGCTCGCAAGCGAGGAGCTCCCGCTCATCCAGACGATCCTGCGCTACACGGCACCCGGCTCGGAGCACCGCAACGACCTCCAGGTCGAGTTGATCACGTGGGTACAGCGACAGGGTCGCGCCGGGGCGGTCTCGATCAGTGCGGTGCTGGAGCAATCGTACAGTCGCGGTACCGTGCGTCTGCCCTCGGCGGATCCCGCCGCGCAACCGATCATCGAGCCACACTTTTGCGAGGATGATCGCGACACCACGCGGCTCGTCGCCAACGTGCGCGATTGTCTCGCCTTCACGCAGGCGCAGCCGCTCGCCGGCTACATCGAGCGGGTCACGTTCCCCGATCTCGCCCGCGGCGTGGACGGGGAGACGCTCACGCGCCTGGTGCGGCGCTTCGCCCGCAGCGGGTACCACCCGTGCGGCACAGCGGCCATGGGGCCGGCGTCTGACGCCGCCGCGGTGGTCGACCAGTATGGCCGTGCGCACGCGGTCGACGGCCTCGTGATCGCGGACGCCTCGATCTTCCCGGATGTGCCCCGCGCGAACACGAACCTGACGTCGATCATGACGGGCGAGCGTGTGGGGGAGTGGATCCGCACCCGCGCGGGCGATTACGGATTGTGACGGGGAGCGCGGCGGCTGGCAGTCCCGACCGGGGTCGTGCCTGAATGCTCAGCACCTTGTCAGGTGCCGCTTGCGATCGGCGCATCAAGCCTCGAACACTCGCAGCCGATGGAGCCGCCCGTTGCCGCGAGCGGCACCTGAGAAGGTGCTGAGCACGTGCGCGCGAGTGCGGCATGCAGTTCGATCTCGCGACGCGTGGCGCGCCGCCCGTCAAGGCGAGTCGTGATCGGACGCGGGGGTCGGCCGTGCGCTCGATCAGTGTGCTCACCGCGGCCCTGGTTCCGTGCACCCCGGCTTATCAGCCGAGGCTTGCCAGGAGCTGGACGGCCAGGGCGCTCTAGAAGCCGCCGCCACTCACGGTGATGCGCTCGTTCGTGGGGTAGCGGCCGCTCTCGGAGACGAGGAAGGCGACAGCCGCCGCGATGTCCTCTGGCTGGCAGACGAAGCCGAACGGCGCGCTCGCGTCGCGCTCACGCATGTCGTCCGAGCCGGTCAGCTGGCGGATCAGGTTGCGCCCCATGTCGGTCTCGACGAGACCGGGCGCGACGATGTTCACGCGCATCCCGTGCTGCCGCTCTTCCTTGGCCAGCGTGTGCGCAAGCGCCTCCATGCCGGCCTTGGTGATGCTGTACACGCCCATACGGGCGCCCATGTTCTGCGTCGCGACGGACGAGATCATGATCACGTCGCTGCGCGGCGCCCTGCGCATGTGAGGCACGAGCGCGCGGCACAGGTGGAGCGGACCGAGCAGATTCGCGCCGAGCAGCAGGTTCACCTGTTCGGGGGTTGCCTCGGTGATCGTCGGGCGATTGATGCCGCTGCTGCCGATGCCGGCGTTGTTCACCAGGATGTCGATCTGCCCGAAGTCGGCAATCGCCTGTGCCAGCATCGCATCGCACGCAGCCGGGTCGCCGATGTCGGCCTGGTACGCATGAGCTCGTCGTCCCAGTGCCTCGATCTCGGCGACGACGGCGCGTGCCGCCTCTTCACTGCCGCGATAGTTGACCGCGACATCGGCACCGTCCGTCGCCAGCCGCAGACAGATAGCCCGCCCGATGCCGCGTCCGCCCCCGGTCACGAGCGCAACGCGCCCATCGAGTCCAGCCACCCCGTCCTCCAGTCGGCCGGCGTGCGCCGGGCTCGGTCCCACGTTCAGCGTGCGCACGCACGAGCGCGCTCGGTTGGCGAGCATCCGCTTTCGGTGCGTCATCGGCGCGCGCATCCAGGCAACCCGGCATGTTCAGCCGGGGCCTGCGTGGAACACAGGACCCGCCGGTCCCTCGGGCCGCATGCCGGCGGGCCGGCCGGCTGCGCGCGCCGGAGCGCGGGACTAGCGCTCGATCGGGAAACCCTTCGCCGTGCGCGTCGCGGGCTTTGCCTGAGCGCCCTTTTGCGCCGGGGTACTCTTCGGCTTTCGCGCGGCCCGCTTCGGGGCTCGTTTCTCGCCCATGATTCACCTCGACCTTCGCTACATGGGAGAACGTGTGCACTCATCGTAATCAATCGCGGTCGCATGGTCCGCGCGAGTGCGGGCGCGCTCGTTTCGACTGCGCGCGATAGCCTGCCGCTGGCGGTGACGCCGCTGGGGAGAGGTCGCAGGTGCCCATACCCGAACATGTCGTGATCTGTGGCGGCGGTGTGATCGGCGCGACGATCGCGTACGAACTGGCGAAGCGGGGCGTCGCAGCGACGATCATTGAGGCGGACGGGGTGGCTTCGGGCGCGAGCGGCGCCGCGGCCGGCATCGTCACGCCGCCGCTGCCGTGGGCGACCGACGATCCGCTGTACTCGCTCCGCCGCCTCGGCTTCGACATGCACGCCGAGCTGGCCCAGGCGCTACCGGCCGAGGCCGGCGTCGACTACGGCTACGAGACCAGCCCCCGTGTGCTGCTCGCTGACAGCGCGGACGAGGAGCGCGACGGGCGCGCCGTCGCGGACCGCCTCGCGGCGGCCGGCGTTGACGGACGCTGGCTCGATGCGGCGGGTGTGCTCGCAGCCTCCGGCTGGATCGACCGCGCGACGCGCGGTGGCGTGGTGGTGGACTCCCCTGCCCAGCTCGACCCGTACCGCTACACGCTCGCGCTCGTCACCGCCGCCGAGCGGCGCGGCGCTGTCGTGCGCTCCGGGAAGGTCTCGGGCGTCGTCCGCGACGGTGATCGGGTGGTCGGCGTACGCGTCGGCGAGCGCGTGATCGAGGGCGACGCCGTGGTGATCGCGATGGGACCGTGGTCGGCCGAAGCGGCGGCGTGGATCGGCGTGCCCGTTCCGGTCGAGCCGCTCAAGGGACAGATCGTGCGAGTGCGTCCATCACGGCCGCTCCGCCCGTTCAGCTTCGGCCACGGTGGCGACTACGTGGTGACGAAGCCGGACGGGCTGGTCTTCCTCGGCACCACCGAGGAGCACGCCGGATTCGACCGCGAGCCCACGGCGGCCGCGCGCGATCAGATCGTGGCGTTCGCGCGCCGGTTCACTTCCGCATTCGACGACGCGGAGCTGGTCGCGCAGACCGCATGTCTGCGCCCGCTGTCCGCGGACGGGCTGCCGTTCATCGGAGCGGTGCCCGACTTCGCCGGCTGCTATGTGGCAACCGGTCACGGTCGCCAGGGCATCCTCATGGCGCCGCCGACCGGCCGCGCGCTCGTCGAGCTCATGCTGGACGGCGCGAGCACCTGCCTCGACCTCGTGCCGTTCGACCCGGCGCGCGTCTTACGCGCGTCGTAGTCGGGGTCGGCATTACGCGACCGACCGCCGGCATGGCTAGCTACGCTGCAGGATGACCTCGCCGTCGTGCCACTCCGGATCCGCATCGAGACAGGAGCGCAGACGGTGGTACCGCGCATCCTGGTGCGGGCTCTCCGCGTTCGCGCGGTACGCCTCGCGACTCGAGAAGACGACGGACATCCAGTAGACGAGCGGGTCGGTTTCGGACCGATAGATCGTTGTGGACACCCAGCCACGATCTTTCAACGGGTTGGTGAATCCATCCATCCACGCCTCGAGCAGGGGCTCCGCGCCTGCCTTCACGCGCATCTTCGCGATCGTCCCGAACATGCCTTCCTCCCAATTGGGTCGACCACTTCGCGCGCGAGTGTACGAGTCCTGCAGCGGCGGTGATCCGCTCGCCCCGGCGCGGCTCGACGCCCGCCTGAAAGCGGGCGATGCTTCGCCGCGAATGACACTTCCGGACTCTCCCGAGACGCACCAGGCCTCGCCGGACGGCGCGCGGACGCCGCGTATCAAACGCGCCGCGTCCGCCGCGCGTGCCGCACCCGGCGCCGCGGTTGCCGTGCTGACCGGGCGCCGGCACGTCTACTACGGGTGGTGGCTCCTTGCGGGCTCCGTCGTCGCGATGGGACTCGGCAGCGGCGTTTCGTTCTGGGCGTTCGGGTTGTATGTCGAACCGCTCGAGGCTGACTTCGGCTGGTCGCGCGCCGAGGTGTCGTTCGCGTTCTCGATCTCGCTGCTGGCGAGCGGGCTGTGTGGCCCGCTGATCGGCCGCTGGATCGACGCGCGTGGAGCGCGTTCGGCGATCCTGGTCGGGACCGTGCTGACCTCGCTCACCTACATCCTGATGGCGGCCACGCAATCGCTCTGGCAGTGGTACCTCTTCAACGCGATCAACGCCGTCGTACGGCAGTTGATGTTCTTCTTCCCGTTCATGGCGCTGATCTCGCGCTGGTTCGATCGGCGGCGCGGCATCGCCGTGAGCGTGCTCGGGAGCGGCTTCTCACTCGGCGGTTTCGTCGTGGTGCCGGTCATGGGTGTCGTGCTCGGGGCGGTCGGCTGGCGCGGCGCGATCCTGTTCACCGCCTTCGCGATCGCCGCGCTCTTCATCCCGCTCGGTCTCTGGCTGATTCGCGACCAGCCCTCTGACGTCGGCGAGTTCGTCGACGGGCTCCCGCCCGAGCCGCTGATCGACGGACGGTCGCGAGCCGAGACCGGGATGACGTTGGGCCAGGCCGTGCGCACGCGGCAGTTCTGGGTGCTCTCGCTTGCGCTCATGCTCTTCTTCTACGGCATGATCGGCTGGCTCGTGCACCAGATCCCCTTCTACGAATCGGTGGGGATCAGTCGCGGCGCCGCGACCGGGATCGTCTCCGCGTCTGCGGGGCTCGGGATCGTCGCGCGGCTCGCGCTCGGCGTGGTCGCCGACCGAATGGAACGCTTCGAGGGACCCGCGATGGTGCTCGCCGCCCTGCTCGCGGGCGCGATGGCGATGCTCTGGCTCGACTCGAGCGCGATCGGCATCGCGGTCTTCGTCACGCTCTGGATCGCCGGCAGCAGCGGTGGCCCGATGATGGAGGCGCTGCTGATCACACGCATTTTCGGCATCGCGCACTTCGGCTCGATCCTGGGCGCGGTCGCGGCCGTCGAGACCGCCGGCCAGATCCTCAGCCCGACGATCGCCGGCGCCGTCTACGACGCGACGGGCAGCTACGACTGGGCGCTCGTGATGTTCGTGGGCACGTTCCTCGCATCGCTGGCGCTGTTCGCGTTTGCTCGCCGGATGCCGGCACCGCTCCCCTCCTGAGACCGCGCCCTCGCGCTGCCCTGACGTTGCGACATCGCAGTGAGCGTGCGTTATGTTCGCCACGGGAGAACCGCATGCTTCGACTCGCCGTGAACACAAAGAAGTCGCCTGAAGAGGTGATGCGCGAGGCGCACCAGCAGTTCGGCAAGCACGGACTCGGGCTCGAGGTCAACGAAGCCGGCGGGCGCGTCACCTTTAGCGGTGCGGGCGGATACGTCACGATCGCGTTCGAGAATGACGGCGGCAAGACTGTCGTCGACATCTCGTCACGCGAGTTCGACGAGCCCGTCCGCAAGTTCGCACGCAAGCTTCGCTGATCGGCGGCCTCGGTGCAGTGGCCGGCCGTGAGAAACACGGTGGGCGCGCGCACCCCACTTGCACCGCGCCGCCGCGTTAGCCGAATGCATCTGTCCCTCCCTGCATCGTATCGGAGCGCACGTACCAGGTCTGGGTGATCCGTCGCAGTAGGGCGACCAGGACGGCACGTCGGCGGACTCGATACTCGGCCGGCCGAACCGGAGAAGCGAACGGTCACCCAGGCGTCGCCGTGCGGACCGCGCCGTCAGCGGGTTCACGGTCAGCACAATCGCGAGGTTGTAAAGAGCCGAGTACGACTGGGTCTCACGCGCCTTCGATCCGAGATCGGACCCGATAGGCAAGGCCGAAGGCGCGGCCGGACACGCGGTCGTACAACTCGGCGAGCGCACTCTGATCGCGCCCCCGCAGTCGCGCGATCAGCGCTTCGTTGTCCCTGCTGGTCGTTCGACCGACCGCCGTCGGATCACCCCTCACGGCCGGGCGCGTACTGCCCGCACCGCGCCGCCGATCCTGGCGCGGCGTTACGCCTCGAGGCGGCGCGCAATCTCTGCCTCGACACGCTCCCGGCGCCGCTCCGCGATCGCCGTGTCCTCCACGGCCACGGGGGCGGAGCGCTCGCCGCGCACGAGCCCGAGCAAGAAGCCGGCGAGGCCGCCGCGCTTGCCCGCGACGGGCTCCGCCGCGGGCGCATCGTCGTACCACCCGTGCGTGACGCGCGGCCACTCGGCCGCCATCTCCGCACCGAGCAGCAGCACGATCGCGCTGATGTAGACGAAGAAGAGGAACGCGATGGCGGCGCCCAGCGACCCGTACAGGGCGTCGTAGTTGCCGAAGTAGCGCAGGTAGATCGCGAAGCCGTTCTTCACGAGCTCGAACAACAGGGCAGAGAACAGCGCGCCCGGCCACACGTGGGCGAAGCGCGTGCGCACGCTCGGCACGATCTTGAACACGACCAGGAAGGTGGCGAACGAAATCAGCAGCGGCACGAAGAGCGCCACGAACTCGACGCCAAACGTGGCGCCGGAACCGAGCGGCCCCAGCCAGTCCGAGAGGCCACCACTCACGCGCCGCGCGACCTGCATCAGCACCGTGGCCGCGATCGAGGCGGCGAGCAGCACCCCCACGCTCGCGACCATCAACAGGTCGACCGCCTTCGCAATCACAAACGGGCGTCGGTAGTCGCTGTCCCATGCCTGGTTGAGCGCGAAGCGCAGCGCGCCCATCATCCCGGAGGCAGACCAGAGCAGGCCGCCGAGGCCCACCAGCGCGGCCACCGAGAAGCCCCGGCCGAGGCCATCGAGGCTCTGCTCGATGTCCGCGCGCGCCTCGGCCTCGGCGAGCGGCAGCGCCCCGATCAGGCCGTCCAGCAGGTCAGCGCGCAGTGCGTCGTTGCGGAGCACAAGCCCGCTCAGGCCGACGAGGAAGATCGCGAGCGGGAAGATCGAGAAGAGCACGTAGTAGGAGATGCCCGCGGCCAGCTGCGTGCAGTGGTCCTCGGCGAAGTCCTTGAAGGTGCGCTTGACCAGCAACTGTGCGTCGCGACGGGTCCAACGGGCCCGTACCGCCAGCGTCACCCACACGCGCCGCAATCGTTCCCGTGGCATCGCGTCCCGATCCCTGTGCCCCGCGACGCCTGTCGTCGCCGGGCCGGCGCGCACACGCTAACGCGAACGAACTTCGCGGGCGGCATTGTGGCCGCCTCGCTCGGCGGCGACGAGCACCCCCGCGATGTCGCGCAGTGCTGGTCGCGTCTACGATGCCGGCCGTGTCTCGCGAGACGACCCTGCCCTCCTTCCGCGCCGTACGGGGCCTGTTCCGTCCCACCACGACGCGCGTCTCGATGCTTCTCGGCCTGATCGGGATCGCCTCCCTGCTCGCCGCCGCCGTACTCGTCTCCGCGCGCGGTGCACACCGCGACGAGCGTGAGACCGCGGCGCAATCCGTCGCGGCCGTCCAGGCGGCGAACGCGGCCCGGGGCGTCGAGGCCCTATTGATCGACGCGCAACAGACGGGCGATGACATCGCACGCCGGCTGAACTCCGGCGAGATCACACCGGACAGTGCGCCCATCGAGATCCGCGCGGCGCTCGAGTCGCACCCCCTGTTCTGGGGCCTGGGCATCACGTACGACCCGCGGCCCCTTACCGCACCGGTCGAGCCCAATCACTACGACACGCGCCCCGGCGGGCAGATCAACGAGGGCCGCATCCCGTACGACTACACGAACCCCGCCGAGCCGCGCAGCCACTGGTGGCGACGCGGCTACGAGGTGGGCGGCACGTGGATCCCGCCGTACCTCGGCGGCACCACACGCAAGATGGTCGCCCTCTACGTCGCCCGCTTCTACGGACTCGACGCACCGCCGGACGGGTCACCCGCCGGCGTCGTGCTCGTCTCTATCCAGCTCGACACCCTGAACCGCGAGGTGGGCTGGTCCGAGCTCGGCGCCTCCGGCTACGGCTTCATCGTCTCGCGCAGCGGCTCATACCCCTCGCACCCGTCCGCCGGTCGCGACGGCGGCTTCGTCGCGCATCCGCGCAAGGCCTACTGGCGCGGGGCCAACGCTCCGTCGTTCTTCGACATCGCCGCCCGAACGGGCAACGCCGCCGCGCCGCGTGCGCTCGACCCCGCGCTTGGTGGCCCACGCGGCTTCGTCGACTACCACGACGAGATCACCGGCCTCGACGCGTGGCTCTTCTATGAGCCAATCGCGACGTCAGACTGGGTGCTCGGCTTCGTGGTGATCAAAGACGTCGTGCTCGGCGGCGACTCGACGGACTTCCATTACCTGGCCGGCATCGGCCTCGCAATCGTCAACGGCATCGCCGCGATCGTGGCGGCGATCGCGATCGCGGTGCTGAGCGGGCAGCGGCGGCTGTGGATGACCGCCTGCGTGCTGACCCTCGCCCCCGCGATCGGGATCGGGCTGATCTGGGTGCTCGTGCTCCAGCGTCCGACCGAGCCCGCGGTCAACATCGACGGCGTCAGCCTGCGCGAAGCCGCGGAACGCTACAGCCAGTACGTCTCGACCGTCGCCTCCGACCTCGCGAGACCGTGCTCGCCGGCATCTTCGTACAGGCGATCGAGGCGAGCGATCGTGGGGACTGGGAGGTCTCGGGCACGGCCTGGCAACGTTATGTCACTGGCGTGCCCGAGGGCGTCGAACCCGGCTTCATCTTCCCCGACGCCGTCGCCCCGCCGCTCTTCGTACAGTCCCACGACGTGAACGACGGCAGCGTTCGCACCATCGGCTGGCGCTTCTCGGCGACGATCCGGCCGCACTTCAATCTCGCGCGCTATCCGCTGGACGAGGCACTACTGACCGTGCGTATGGCTCATCGCCAGATTGACAGGCCGATCGTGCTTCTGCCCGACGTCGGCGAGTACGACCTGATCGTCCCCACCTCCCGGCCTGGGCTCGCACCCGGCGTGGCCGTCGGCGGCTTCGCGCTGCGCGACAGCTACTTCGGCTACCAGGCGGACGATCTGAACTCGACGCTGGGCATTCCGAACTTCTCGCGTCAGATCGGCGCTCCGGAGTTGACCTTCACCGCGCGCATGGAGCGCGGCTTCATCAGCCCGTTCATCTCGCAGATGCTGCCGCTGATCGTCGTCTCGGGGCTGCTCTTCGCCGTGCACCTGATGATGACGAGCCACGGCGATCGTCAGCGCGCGTGGGGAGCGACCACGACCTCGACCGTGGGCGCCGTGGGTGGCCTGCTCTTCGTCAGCATCCTCTCGCACAACGGCCTGCGCACGTCGCTGGGCGCGTCCGAGATCATCTACCTCGAGTACGCGTACTTCATCGTCTACGGCGCGCTACTCGCCGTCGCGCTGAACTCGATCCTGTTCGCCGCCGGCCGCGGGGGCGGGCTGATCCTCTGGCACGACAACGTGATCCCCAAGCTGGCCTACTGGCCGGCGATCGCGAGCGCGATGTTCGCGATCACGCTCCTGGTCTTCTGGTAACTACACGCCTACAGATCGTGCCCACGGTACGAGTCGAAGCGCGCCGCCCGGTGGTCGGCGTCCTTCGTGTCGCGGCTCCTGCGCCGCCACAGCACTCGTTCGCCCGAGGTCCTTCGATGCACTCCAGACGAACGGAGCGGTGCACGAAACGGAGCGGCAGGTGGACGCGGCGACTGGAAGCAGAATCGGCGGCCGCAGCCCCTGCCCGCGACCCGAGCGCGCGATCGCGCTCGCCAGGTGGCCGTGCGTCCTCGGTGCATCGACGACGTCCGAGTCTCGGGGGGCCGCCCCAGTTTCGGTTCGTCCGGCGTGCGTTGGAGACGACCGGATCACGGACGCACCCCCCACCTTCCGTTCGTCCTGGGATCACGGACGCACCCCCCACCTTCCGTTCGTCCTGAGTCCATCGAAGGACGTCAGGATCCCGCGGCTCGCAGCGAACCGTCAGAGCGCGCGAACGAACGCCGTCATCGCGGCCGCACCCGCGATTACCGCGATCAGCGGCGCGCGCACCGCGACCAGCGCCACGGCGACGGCGAGCCCGAGCGCTCGCTCGTCGAGCACCAGCGTGCGGCCGTCACCGAACGTCTGCACGACCGCGAGGGCGGGCAGCAACGCGGCGGGCAGCAGCCCAACCGCGCGCCCGAAGCGGCGCGGCACGA
>JAQBZW010000308.1 GCA_027622315.1 Chloroflexota bacterium
CCTACCTGGGCCTCACCCAGTACGCGATCATGTGCAACGACCCGATGCCGCCCTCGCTCCAGGCGATGGCGCCGGTGTCGGCGTCCTCGAACTACCACTCGAGCTGGATCTACCACACGGGTGGCGCTTCGCTCTGGGGCTGGATGGTGCCGTACGCGATCCTCCAGGGGCGCAACACGCTCGAACGCCAGGGCCTGACCGAGCTGCTCGGCAAAATGGACGAATACGTCGAACCGGGCACGAACTTCGGACAGCCGCTCAAGGACGAGTGGTATCGCCACCTGCCGATCAAGGACTGGGGCGAGATGCTCAAAGAGACCGCCCCGTACTTCGCCGATCACGTGCAGCACTCCGACGACGACGAGTACTGGCACCGTGCGGACGTGAACCGCCACGCCGATAGCGTGAGCGTGCCGGCGCTGCACATCTCGTCCTGGTACGACATCTTCGGGGAGGGCGCGCCTACGGCGTTCCGCAGCATCCGCGACCAGAGTCGCTTCCCGGTCGCGCGAGACAATCAGCGGCTGATCATGGGCCCGTGGGGCCATCTCTTCCCGTTCGTCGTGCCGAGCTCGCAGGGCACCGGCGACATCGACTTCGGTCCGAACGCGCTGATCGACCTCCACCAGACGCTGCTGCGCTGGTTCGACTACTGGTTGAAGGACATCGACACCGGGATCATGGACGAGCCGCCGGTCTCGATCTTCACGATGGGCGAGAATCGCTGGCAGGCGCTCGACGACTGGCCGGCGACGAAGGCGCATTCGGTGCGCTGGTACCTCCACTCGGACGGCGGCGCGAACACGGCGAGCGGGAACGGCACCCTTTCCACGGTGCCGCCCGGCGACGAGCCCACAGACGGTTTCACGTACGACCCCGCGGACCCAGTGCCATCGCTGGGCGGCCAGAACCTCACCGTCCCGCTCGGCGTCGCCGATCAGCGCCCGGTCCAGGATCGCCCGGACGTGCTCGTGTTCGCGTCCGACGTGCTCGACCGGCCGGTCGAGGTGACCGGCCCGATCAGCGTCGAGCTGTGGGCGGCGTCGGACGCCGTGGACACCGACTTCACGGCGAAGCTGATCGACGTGCATCCGGACGGCTACGCCCAGAACCTGCTCGACGGCATCATCCGCGCGCGCTATCGCGACTCCGCCAGCCGCCCGACGCCGATCGAGCCCGGCAAGCCGTACCGCTACACGATCGATCTGTGGGCGACGAGCAACGTCTTCCTGCCGGGCCACCGCATCCGCCTCGACGTCAGCTCGAGCTGCTTCCCGCGCTTCGACCGGAACCTGAACACCGGCCAGGCCTTCGGCGAAGGCACCGAATGGAAGGTCGCCAGCCAGACGATCTTCCACTCGGCCGAGATGGCCTCGTTCGTCTCACTGCCGGTAGTGCCGCGGTAGTCCTTGACGGGTATCAGGGCGAGGGCAGCCGATCCGTCGCCGTCCACATGCGCTCGAAGATCGCGCGGCCGCTATCGCTCGCGGGATCCACGAGCACCGGACGGAAGCCGTCCGCGATCACGAGCGGGCGGAGGCGGTAGCCGAGCATCCGCTCGCGCGTGTAGCCGACCTCCAGCAGCGCGCCCTGCTGCGTCTCTACCGACCACGTCTGGTCGAAGACGAAGTTGCCCAGCGCGTAGACCACCAGCATCTGGTCGATGCGCTCAACCGGCTGCACCCGGTGGGGGTGGTTCCCGATCACGAGCGACGCGCCGGCGTCGGCGGCGATACGCGCGGTCGTGCGCTGCCGCTCCGTCGGATCGTCGGTGTACTCGACGCCCCAGTGCACGGCCACGATGACGTGGTCCGCCAGCCCGACCGCGGCGCGCACGTCGTCACCGAGCGTGGCGAGGTCCAGGTGCGCCACGCCGGGCACGCCGTCGGCGGCGTCGTAGCCGGTGGCGATGTCCTCGTAGGCCAGCACGGCGAAGCGCACGCCGCCGGCCGCGACGACGACCGGCGCGCGCGCCGCGTCGAGGTCCTCGCCGGTGCCTGCGCTCAACACGCCGGCGGCCGCAAGGGCGGCGTCGGTCTCGGCGCGAATCTGTTCGGGTGCGCACTCATCCCAGCAGTCGAACGCGTGGTTCGCCGCGCGCGTCGCCACGTCCACGCCGGCATCGGCGAGCGACTGCGCTGCCGCGGCGGGGCCGACGAGCGTGAAGGTGTGGACGCAGGGTGTGGGCGTCGTCGTTGACGTGAGCCCGCTCTCGAGCTCAACGATGGTGAGATCGGCTGCCCGAAGCAGATGCCGTACGTCCGCGAGCGCGCTGTCCGGGCCGCCGGCGGCCTCCATGGCCGCCCAGGCGCAGCGCACCGCCAGGTAGTCACCGGTCGCCAGCACGCCCGCGGGGTCGTAGTCGTTCAGCGGGCCGTCCCAGCCGAGCGCCGCCGCCACCACGTCGACGATCGCGATGTCCATTGCGTGCACCCAGCGCTCCGCCCGCAGGGGCGCTGTGCGCGCGGGATCGCGGAGCGGATCGTGCCCGTCGACGACGAGCGCGAGCGCATCGGGCGTCAACGCGTCGATCGGCACGAGCGCGATCGTCCCGGCGGAGGCGCT
>JAQBZW010000052.1 GCA_027622315.1 Chloroflexota bacterium
CGCTTCCGCTCGCCGCGGCCGCGATCGTCGTGGTCACGCTTGCCGCGGCGGCAGCCGCGCTGGCGACGCGACGCGACCCCCTGCCGCGCGCTCCGAGCCCGCTCGAGGGCCCACCCGCGGCCGAGGGGAGCGCCCTCGACGCAGTGATCGGCGCGCTGCACGTGCCGCTTCTCTTGCTCGACAATCTGCCCACCGTGGTCGCCGCGAGTGCCGGCGCGGCGGAGCTCTTCGACACGACCATGGAGGCGATGCGCGGCCGCTCGCTGATTCGCGCGACCGGCGATCACCACCTCCTTCAGCTGGTACGCGATGCGAGCGGCGACCCGGTCGAACTGGCGATCGGCGACGGCCGAGTGGTGCGCGCCGCGGCGCATCGCGTCGACGTCGGGCACGTTCGTGTCGTGCTCGCGATCGAGGACCGCACCGCGCTGCTCGCGGCGCAACGCGCGCGTACGGACCTGGTCGCGAATGTGTCGCACGAGCTGCGCACGCCGATCGCCGCCGCACTCGCGCTCGCCGAGACGCTGGAGTCCGGCGTGCCCGACGAGCAGCGGCGCGTTCGCTTCTACTCGCAGCTCACGGCTGAGATCGAGCGGCTGGGCACGATCGTGGATCGACTGCTCCGGCTCTCGCGCATCGAGTGGGCGGATGAGGTGTTCACGCCGGAGGTGCTGCTGCCCGCCGACCTGCTCGCGACGGCCGCGGAGCGCATTCAGCCGATCGTCCCCGCGGGACAGACGATCACGGTCGATCCGAGCGCGGCGCCACCCGTCTTCGCGGACCGCGAACGCGCGCTCGAGGTGCTCGCCAACCTGATCGACAACGCCCTGCGACACAGCCCGGCGAACGGCCGGGTCACCCTGAGCGCGAGCGTTGCCGGTCGCGAAGTGCAGTTCGCCGTCCAGGACGAGGGGCCGGGCATCCTGCCGAGCGACCGTGAGCGCCTGTTCGAGCGCTTCTACACCGGCGACCGCGCGCGCACGACCGGCCGCGGCGGCAGCGGTCTCGGCCTCGCTATCGCTCGCCACATCGTCTCTCGCCACCGTGGACGCATCTGGGTCGCCGCCAGCGAGCGCGGCGCGCTGATTCGCTTCACGCTGCCACTCGCGCGCGAGGCCGAGCTCAGCGCCGCGAGCGTGGACGCGGCGGCGGACGCTGACGATCAGGCGGACCCTACCGAAGCGTGAGCGGCCGCCTCCGCTTCGCACGCCCGCGCGCGACGACTATCACACCTCCTGCGAACGCCGCTCGGGGAGACGTATCATCAACGCGCTCGGCGAAGGCAGCGCCGAGAGTGATCGCCCGCAGGGCGCCACCAGGTCGAGAGCCCGTGCCACCGTCCGTGAGGGAGTCGCCGCGTGCCGCGAGAGCAGTTCCACCGTCAGCTCGAAGCGCTCAAAGACGGCGTGCTCGAGATGGGCTCCATGGTCGATCGCGCGATCGATCAGGGGATGCGCTCGCTGATCGATCGCGATGCCGAGCTCGCCCAGAAGGTGGTAGACGAAGATCGCGAGATCAACGCCACAGGCTTCCACATTCAGAACATGTGCCTCTCGCTGCTCGCGCAGCAGGCACCGATGGCCACCGATCTGCGCGTGATCGTGTCCGTGACATCGATCGTTTCCGAGCTGGAGCGCATGGGCGACCACGCTGAGGGCATCGCGCGCATCGTGCTGCTGATGCAGGACGAGCCGCTCGTGAAGCCGCTCGTCGACCTTCCGATCATGGCAGAACACGCGCGCGAGATGCTCAAGCAGGCACTGAACGGCTTCGTCGAGCGCGAGGTCGAAGGCGCGTACCGCGTCGGCAGCGCGGACGACGCGGTCGATCAGCTGTACGACCGGATCTACAACGACCTCATCCAGATCATGATCAACGACCCCTCCACAGTGGAGCCCAGCACGCACCTGCTCTGGGTCGCCCACAACCTCGAACGCATCGCCGACCGCGCCACGAACATCGCCGAGCGCACGGTGTTCGCCGTGACGGGCATGCTGCCGCAGATGGACGTCTCGAGTTACTAGCCACTCGCCCGCGGACGCCCGCTGGCACGACGCCGCGGCCGCCGGATTGACGAGCAGCAACGGCGCTCGACGTGTTCCCGGCCAGGCAGATCGACGAGCAGCACCCGCCCACGGCCTTCCAGCCGCACGCACTCATGCTCCGAGGCGAGGGCGTGCCGGTGCCCGGCTCCTCGCCGTCCAGCACCGGCACGCCCTCGATCACGTGCAGCTACGCCCCGTGCCCGGGTGCGACGGTGCGTTCGACAACGCCATCCGTGTCCGCGATCGCCATCACGACGTCCTGATCGATCGGAACGCCGCCCGCCGTACCCGCCGGTGAACCCACGATCGTGATCCCACGGTCGCTCCGCGAGTAGCCCTGCCGCGCGTACGAGGCCGTCAGACCGTCGAGGCGCCGGAGTGAACCAGTCTCCGCGGGCCGCATCGGCGCGCCGCCTTCACGCCGCACCGCCCGCCAGGCTCCAGTGCGGGACATCTACGTTGACCGGCACCACGCCCGTAGGTATTCTCACCGCTATTCACGACTAGTCCGATTAACAAACTCAGTATCTGGTTGGGGGACACTATGACCACCACTTCGCGCAATGCCGGCACGGGGCGCGTCATCCCCATCCTTGACGACGAGCTCGGCGACTTCAGCACAGAGGCACAGACCTTCCTCGCCGGCGATGTGAACGAGCAGAAGTTCATCGGCTTCCGCCTGAAGCAAGGCGTCTACGGCCAGCGGCAGCCCGCGCGTCAGATGATCCGCGTCAAGCTCCCGTTCGGCGCCGTGAACGTGGCGCAGCTGCAGGCGCTCGCCGACGTGGCCGAGCAGTACACGCCGCTGGGCAAGGGCCACATCACCACCCGCGAGAACATCCAGTACCACCACATCCCCCTCGCGAAGACGTACGACGCGCTGCGCCGGCTCGGCGACGCGGGGCTGTCGACACGCGAGGCGTGTGGCAACGTCGTGCGCAACGTGACCGGCGATCCGTGGGCCGGCATCCGCGACGACGAGCTGTTCGACATCACGCCGTACGCCGGCGCCTTCGTGCGCTACTTCGTGCGCAACCCGCTCTCGCAGGCGTTGCCGCGTAAGTTCAAAGTGACCTTCTCCGGCAGCGATGCCGACGCGGCGATGACCGCGATCCACGACATCGGCTTCATCCCCCGCATCCGCGAGGTAGACGGCAAGCAGGTCCGCGGCTTCCGCATGGTCGTCGGCGGTGGGCTGTCGACGATGCCGAAGGACGCGGTGCTGATCACCGACTTCGTGTCCGTGGATGACTACCTGACGTATTCCGAGGCCGTGGTCCGCATCTTCAACAAGGCGGACGAGCTGCGGGTGAACATCCTCAAGGCCCGCCTGAAGTTCCTCGTGCACCGCGTGGGCGAAGAAGAGTTCCGCCGCATGGTCGAGGAGGAGCTGACGGGCGACTGGGCGAAGCAGCGACCCGATGTCGAGTCATTGCTCTACATCGACGACGAGGCTGCCGAGGCGCCTGCGCTGCCCGCGCAGGCCGACGTCGTGGCGGCTGAAGACGAAACGCGTTTCGCGCGATTCATGGAGGTCGCGGTCGTACCGCAAAAGCAGGCCGGCTACTCGGCGGTGACCGTCAAGGTGCGCCAGGGCGACCTCAGCCCGCTCCAGTTCCGTGAGCTCGGGCGCATCCTCGAGAGCTTCGGCAACGGGCGCGCACGCGTGACCCAGGATCAGAACATCGTGCTGCGCTGGATCCCGGACGGCCGCGTGTATTCGGTGTTCAAGGAGCTGGAGGCGCTGGGCCTCGGCGACGCCGACGCCACCGAGATCACCGACGTCGTGAGCTGCCCGGGTACCGACAGCTGCAAGCTCGGCATCACCTCATCGATGGGCCTGAACCGCGCCATCCAGCAGCACCTCGAGGCTCTGCAGATCGAGGATCCGCTCACGCGCAAGATGTTGATCAACATCAGCGGCTGCCCGAACTCGTGTGGCCAGCACCACATCGGCAACATCGGGTTCCACGGCGCGTCGATGAAGAACGACGACCGCCAGATCCCTGCATACAACGTCTTCCTCGCCGGCCAGCGTCGCGCCGGCGAGCCCCTGCGCATGGGCACGCTCGCCCGGCTGCGCATCCCCGCCAAGCGGGTGCCCGTCGCCGTCGAGCGCTTCGTCAACACCTATCAGGCGCAGCGCCAGGACGGCGAAGAGTTCAACGCCTTCTTCGACCGCGTGGGCGTGAAGCCCTTCGAAGAAGCCGTGCGCGACCTCACGCTCACCCCACAGTTCTCCACGGACAACCTCCAGGAGTTCATCGACTGGGACCGCCAGGGCCTGTACGTGCTCGAACGCGGCGAAGGCGAGTGCGCGGTCTAGCAAGCGATCGTCACGAGCAGCGGCACCACAACCGCTGCTCGTGCTGTCTCTGGCGAGCGGTGATGGCTTTCACAAGCGCTCATCGCGGCATCCACGGGAGAAGACACGGACATGGCTGACGCAACGATCACCCACCTCGACGCACCGGCCGCGGAGGACGAGGCATTGCGCGCGGCGGCTGCCGCACTCGAGAGCGCGGGACCGGACGCCATCCTCGACTGGCTGTTCGAGCGCTACGCGGATGGCATCACGCTTGCGAGCGCGTTCGGCAATACGTCGGACATCGTGCTCATGGACATGGTCGCGAAGCGGCGGCCGGGCGCCGAGGTCTTCTACCTCGACACGGACTTCCTCTACGACGAGACCTACCAGCTGATCGAGCGCGCGCAGACGTTCTGGCCGCAGCTCGATTTCCGCCTGCACCGGACCGCGCTCAGCCCGGCGCAGCAGGCGGCGATCCACGGCGAGGCACTCTGGGCACGCGAGCCCGATCTGTGCTGCGACATCCGCAAGGTCCGCCCGATCGGCGACGCGCTCGCCGGCAAGCGCGGGTGGATCACCGGCGTGCGTCGCGACCAATCGGCCGCCCGTGCGAACACGCCTGCCGTGCAATGGGACGCGAAGTTCGGCCTCGCGAAAGCGAACCCGCTCGTGACCTGGAGCGAGAAGGACGCGTGGGCGTACATCTTCGCCCAGGGCCTCCCGTACAACCCGCTGTTCGATCAGGGCTTCCCCACCGTCGGCTGCACGCACTGCACGCGCGCGGTGCAGCCCGGCGAGGACCAGCGCGCCGGTCGCTGGTCCGGCACCGACAAGGTCGAGTGCGGTCTACACACGGCTTAACGCGGACCCGGACGGCATAGAGACGGTCATGACCACCGCACTCGAACGCGCACAACTCGCCCGGCTGAGCCACCTGCAGGCGCTCGAGGCGGAGTCGATCCACATCATCCGCGAGGTCGCGGCCGAGTTTGAGCGCCCGGGACTGCTCTTCTCAGGCGGCAAGGATTCGATCGTCATGCTCCGGCTCGCCGAGAAGGCGTTCTGGCCGGCGAAGATTCCATTCCCCGCGGTGCACATCGACACCGGCCACAACTTCCCGGAGGCGATCGAATATCGCGACCGGCGCGTCGCCGAGCTCGGCATCCGTCTCGTCGTCGGCTCGGTGCAGCAGGCGATCGATGAAGGCCGCATCCGCGACGAGACCGGCCCGCGCGCGTCCCGCAATCGCCTGCAGACCCAGGTGCTGCTCGAGACGATCGCCGCGCACCGCTTCGACGCGGTGTTCGGGGGCGCCCGCCGGGACGAGGAGAAGGCGCGCGCGAAGGAACGCGTCTATTCATTCCGCGACGACTTCGGGCAGTGGGATCCGAAGTCGCAGCGTCCCGAGCTCTGGAATCTGTACAACGGCCGTCACGGCCAGGGCGAGCACTTTCGCGTCTTCCCGCTGTCGAACTGGACCGAACTCGACATCTGGCAGTACATCGCCGACGAAGACATCGAGATCCCGGCGATCTACTTCGCGCACCGTCGCGACGTCTTCCGGCGGGACGGCATGCTGATGGCGGTCGGGCCGTTCGTGGAACGGCTCCCGGGCGAGGATCCGTTCGAGGCCAACGTGCGCTTCCGCACGGTGGGCGACATGACCTGCACCGCAGCGGTCGAGTCGGATGCGTTCTCGCTCGAACAGGTGATGGCCGAGATCGCGATCACGCGCATCTCGGAGCGCGGGCAGACGCGCGCGGACGACCGCTTCTCCGAGGCGGCGATGGAAGATCGCAAGCGCGAGGGGTACTTCTAGGTGGCCGCGACGACGACGCATCAGCCGCCTGTTCCGTTCGCCCTGAGTGAAACGAAGGACGTCGTTGCGTCCGTCGCCAGTGATGCGTTCCCGCCCACCGTGGCGCGCCCCTCGCCCTACTCGGGACGAACGGGCATACGCGCGCTCGAGGCCCGGTGATGGAGCTGCTGCGCTTCGCGACATGCGGCTCGGTGGACGACGGCAAGAGCACGCTGATCGGACGGCTGCTCTTCGACTCGAAGGCGATCCTGCAGGACACCTGGGACGCGATCGAACTGAGCAGCAAGAACCGCGGCGACGAGTATGTGAACCTCGCGCTGATCACGGACGGCCTGCGCGCCGAGCGCGAACAGGGCATCACGATCGACGTGGCGTACCGCTACTTCGCGACGCCGCGGCGAAAGTTCATCATCGCGGACACGCCGGGCCACGTGCAGTACACGCGCAACATGGTCACGGGCGCATCGACCGCGCATCTCGCGCTGATCCTGATCGATGCCCGGCAGGGCATCCTCGAACAGTCGCGCCGGCACGCGATCATCGCCTCCCTGCTCGGCATCCCGCACCTCGTGGTGTGCGTGAACAAGATGGATCTGGTCGACAACGACCGCGCCACCTTCGAGCGCATTCGTGACGAGTTCGCGCTCTTCGCGCGCAAGCTCCAGGTACGCGACATCGCGTACATCCCGATCTCCGCGCTCAAGGGCGATAACGTCGTTGATCGCTCCGAGCACATGCCCTGGTACGAGGGCCCCGCGCTGCTCCGCTACCTCGAGGAGGTGGAGATCGCGCTCGACGAGGACCTCGACGACCCGCGTTTCCCCGTGCAGTACGTGATCCGCCCGATGAGCGATGCCCACCATGACTACCGCGGCTACGCCGGCACCGTGGCCGGCGGCGTGTTCCGTCCTGGCGACGCCGTGCGCGTGCTGCCCTCGGGCCTGACCTCCCGCATCCGCTCAATCGATCGGCTCGAGGGGGCGATTGACGCCGCGGTACCGCCGATGGCCGTGACGGTCCGGCTCGAGGACGACCTCGATATCTCACGCGGAGACATGATCGTGGGGGTCGACAACTCGCCCCACGTCGCGAGCGAGTTCGAAGCTGACGTGTGCTGGATGGCCGAGCGCAGCCAGCTCACTCCGGGCACCCGGCTCGCGATCAAGCAGACCACCCGATCGACACGCGTGCTCGTCCGCAGCGTCGAGTCGCGCCTTGATGTGAACTCGCTCGATGAAGACCCGACGATCGATACCCTGCGCCTGAACGAGATCGGCCGTGTGCGGCTGCGCACCACACAGCCGCTGTTCTTCGACCCGTACCAGCGCAATCGCCTGACGGGCAGCTTCATCCTGATCGACGAGGCCACGAACAACACAGTCGCGGCCGGCATGATCCGCCGACCCCTCCCCTAGTGCCGCCCGCCGGCGCGACGGTGCCGGCGCGCCCGCGCGGGCATCGCGTCGAGAGCGAGGAGGAGCTCGGCGCGCGCGCCGCGAACGCGGAGTACGCAGCTCGCGCGCTCGGGAAGCGCGGTGGACACCGCGCCGTCCGGCGCGCCGCCGGTGCCGCTCGATACGCCGTGGGAGTGCCCGCAGCGCTCTACCTCTTCGTGCTCGCGCTCAAGCTGCTCTCCGCGTCCGCGCCGCACGTCTCCACGCTCTTCGCGCGGCTCGGGGTGGACAGCGTCGTGAACCTGGTCGGCTTCGGCTGGCTCGCGGCCTACGGCTCGCTCTCGGGCTCGCCGGTCGCGGCGCTCTCGATGTCGCTGCTCGACGGCGGTGCGATCGATGGGCGCGGCGCGCTCGGGATGCTCGCGGGATCGCGCATGGGCGCGTCATTCGTAGTGCTGCTGGTCGGCTTCATCGCCTACCTCCGCGGCCGCCGCCGCCCGGACGGCGTGTACGTCGGCGTGCTCGCGCTGCTGACGACGATCACGATTTACGTCCCGGCGACCCTGCTGGCGCTGTGGCTGCTGGGCACGGGCTGGCTGGACGGCCCGGCCACGGCGATCCCGTCGGGCTGGGCCGATGCCCCGGCGACGCTCGCACGCCCGGTCGTGCGCGCGCTCGACGGGCGGTTGCCCGGCGTACTGCTCTTCGCGGCGGGCGTGAGCGCCTTGCTCGGCGCCTTCGCCGTCGTCGACCGACTGCTCCCGAACCTCGACCCTCCACCCGCGCGCTTCGAGCGCTTTGCCCGCCACTTCCGCTCGGCGCGCACGATGTTCCTCTTCGGTGCGCTCGTCACCTCCGTGACGATGTCCGTCTCGCTGTCGGTGACCATGCTCGTGCCACTGACGTTGAAGGGGTACGTACGCAGGACGGACGTCGTGCCGTACATCATGGGCGCGAACATCACGACCTTCCTCGACACGCTGTTCGCGTCGCTGATCCTCGACGCCGCGAGCGCCACACCCGTGGTGCTGTCGGAGATGCTCGCGGTCGCGGCGGTGTCCGCGCTCGTGCTGATCTTCGCGTGGCGGCCGTACGTGCGCGGGCTGCTCGCGGTCGGGCATCTCGTGATGTCGGACCGTCGTGCGCTCGGCGCCTTCCTGGCGGCGCTCGCGGGCATCCCGATCGCGCTGCTCTTCGTAACCTGATCGCAGAGCGTGCCTATCCGTGCTCGTGAGGATCGTCTTGATACACCGCCGTCCCGGTCCCAACCGCCCTTCGGCGCGATACACGCGCCGTCGCCTGCTCGGCCTCGCCGGGGGTGCGCTCCTGGCGGCGGCCTGCGGCAACACTGGCGTTGCGCCGCAGTCGTCACGCGCCCGCGAGGTGGTGGCGACGGCCCTGCCGCTCGCTCCGCTCGCGCCCACGGTGAGACCGACGGCCACGCCGCGGCCGGTCCCGCCCGCGGGCCGCGAGCTGCGCACGCTGCTCGCCGGCAGCGAATACGCCACGACCGCCATGCTCTCGCACAGCGGGATCGAGGGGCCGCGGGTGCTGGTGCTCGGCGGCGTTCACGGCAACGAGCCCGGTGGCTGGCTCGCGGCCGAGGCGATCGCGGACTGGACCGTTACGCGAGGCAGCCTCGTGGTCGTGCCGCGCGCGAACGTGCTCGCGACCTACGCGTTCGCGCGCACGTTGGATGGCTTCGGTGATCTCAACCGCCAGTACCCGGGTGCCGAAGACGGCCCGCCGATGGCGCGCATGGCGCGCGCGATCGTGGACCTCGCACGCGAGGTGAACGCCGACCTCGCGGTGGACATGCACGAGTCCTGGGGCTTCTACCGCGAACGTACGCCGGACCAGAACGGGACAGCCTTCATCGGACAGACGGTCACGGCGGTCGGTTCCCTCACGCAACGCAACGCAATCCGCGACACCATCGACCGCGTGAACGAGCTGCTCAGCGAACGGGAGCAGCTGACCTTCCGCAATCGCACCCGGGGCAGGGGCCGAGCCTTCGCCATCGATCCCAACTTCGACGGCATCGGCGCGTCGTCGCTCTCGCTCGGCACGTTCGTGCCGGGGCTGCTCCCGATCCTCGTGGAGATGGGTCAGCGCGATCAGCCGGAAGAGCGACGGGCGGAGATTCACCGCACGATCGTGGGCGCGCTTCTGACCGAGCGCGAGATGCTGTAGCAGGTACGAAAACGCGACCAACGGCGACGCGGACCGCGCGCGATCCGGCGCGTCTCGCGTGTGTCTCGGTGCGTATGCCTCGGCCGCGGGCGTTCGCGGAGGCCGGATGCACGAGCGCCCACTCAGCACGCGCGTGCAGGCGCTCCGAGCCGATGGCGTATGCATCCGCAGCGCGCTGAGTGCGGACCCTCTTCGTCGGTCGCCACCGAGGGCTGAACCCGCTCCGTGCGGCACTCGTTACCGCCGGCCCGGCATCGATCCGTCGCTTTCGGTCGTGAGCCGGGCGTCGGCAGCGCCACTCGTTCGTGACCTCACCGCGGACGCCGCGGTCAGGCGCGCAGTCGTCGCCACGGGACGCTCAATCGAGGACCGCGAGACGCCGCCGATCGGCGGTGGACCACGCCCCCGGCCGGGCGAACATCACCGTCGTTGAACCCCGACGGGCTCGGCGCGTATCGTGGCCGCCTCACGACCGTATCCAACAGGTTTGACCCCGGGGGCTCGTGCATGGCACTTGATTTCGCTACGGCTGGACTACTCGAGCAAATGGCGGCAGGCGGCGGCAAAGCGCTGCACGAGATGACGCCGGAGGAGGCGCGCGCCCTCGGGGCGCAGATGGCATCCATGGCCGGACCGGCGCCGAGGATGGCGCGCGTTGAGGAGCACACGGTCAGCGTCGCAGGCGGCGCAGTGCCCGTGCGCGTGCTCGTACCGCTCGAGCCGCCGCGCGGCGTGATCGTCTACTACCACGGCGGCGGCTGGGTAATCGGCGCGATCGACGAGTTCGACACGATGGCGCGCAAGCTCGCCGAGCGCACCTCGAGCGCGGTGGTGCTCGTTGACTACCGCCTCGCTCCCGAGCATCGCTATCCAGTCGCCGTCGATGACTCCTACGCCGCGCTCGAGTGGGTCGGCGCGCACATGAAGGAGATCGCGGGAAGCACGGACGTCCCGCTGGTCGTCGCCGGCGACAGCGCCGGCGGGAACCTGGCAGCCGTGATGGCGCTGCGGGCACGCGACCGCAAGGGCCCGGCAATCGACCTGCAGGTGCTGATCTACCCGGTCACCGACGCCGACTTCGAACGGCCGTCTTATGTCGACCCGGAGAACCAGCTGCTGCTCACGCGAGACGCGATGATCTGGTTCTGGGACCACTACGCGCCGGAGGCCAAGCGCCGCACGGAGCCGGACGCTTCGCCGATCCGCGCGAAGGACCTCTCCGGGCTGCCCCCGGCGGTGGTACTCACCGCCGAACACGACCCGCTCCGCGACGAAGGCGAGGCCTACGCCGCCCGCCTCGCCGAGGCGGGCGTGGCGGTCGACCTCAAGCGCTACGCCGGCCAGACGCATGCGTTCTTCACGCTCTTGATGCTCCCGGGCAGTGAGCTCGGCTTCCAGCAAGTCGTGAAGGCCGTCCGGGCGTGTATTGTGCGGAAGTCGAAGGGCCAGCCCGCCCTGTCAACGCGCTAGCCGCGCAGGCACATCGACGAATGAGACATGAGCCGGTGCGAGTGCCGGCGCGAGGAGGTACAGATGGCTGAAACTGCGACCAAGACTGACTTCGACGCCGTCGTCGTCGGCGCCGGGTTCGCGGGCATGTACATGCTCCGCCGCCTGCGCGACGAGCTCGGCGTGTCTGCGAAAGTGTTCGAGGCCGGCGACGACGTCGGCGGCACCTGGTACTGGAATCGCTACCCGGGTGCGCGCTGCGACTCCGAGTCCTACATGTACTGCTTCTCCTTCGACAAGGACCTTCTTCAGGAGTGGAACTGGAGCGGCAAGTACCCGGAGCAGCCGGAGATCCTGCGCTACCTGAGTCACGTGGCGGACCGCTTCGACCTGCGCCGCGACATCCAGTTCAACACCCGCGTCACCTCCGCCCACTTCCGCGAGTCAGACAACCGCTGGGAGATCGAGACCGATCAGGGCGACAAGGTCACCGCGCAGTACCTGATCACCGGCATCGGCTGCCTCTCGGCCGGCCAGGTGCCCGACATCAAGGGCCTCGACACGTTCAAGGGCGACTGGTACCACACCGGATCGTGGCCGCATGAGGGCGTTGATTTCACCGGCAAGCGCGTCGGCGTGATCGGCACCGGCTCCAGCGGTGTCCAGTCGATCCCCGTGATCGCGCAGCAGGCCGAACACCTGACCGTGTTCCAGCGCACCCCGCAGTTCACGATTCCCGCACGCCACGGCAACGTGGACAAGGAGTTCCTGGACGACATCAAGTCGCGCTACGGCGAGGTGTGGGACAAGGCACGCAAGTCTGCCGGTGGATTCCCGATCGACATGATCGACCGCTCGGCGTTGAGCGTGAGCGACGAGGAGCGACTGGCGATCTACGAGGCGGCGTGGGAGCAGGGCGGCTTCCACTTCCTCTTCGCCTCGTTCAGCGACATCGCGACCGACCGGCGGGCCAATGACACCGCGGCCGAGTTCATCCGCGGGAAGATCCGCGAGATCGTGAAGGACCCGGCGACCGCCGACAAGCTCGTGCCGACGGATCACCCGTTCTCCTCGAAGCGTGCGCTGATCGACACGAATTACTTCGACACGTACAACCGCGACAACGTCGAACTGGTCGACATTCGCCACGCCCCGATCCAGGAGATCACGCCGACGGGCATCCGCACGGAGGACGGCGACTACGACCTCGACGTGATCGTCTTCGCGACCGGCTTCGACGCGATGACGGGCACGTTCTTCAAGATGGACATCCGCGGCAAGGGCGGCCTTCCGCTCAAGGAGAAGTGGGCGGAGGGGCCGAAGACCTACCTCGGGCTCTCAACGCACGGCTTCCCCAACCTGTTCATGATCACTGGCCCGGGCAGCCCCTCGGTGCTCAGCAACATGCCGGTGTCGATCGAGCAGCACGTGGAGTTCATCTCGGACTTCATCGAGTACATGCGCGCGCACGAACTCGACGTAGCCGAAGCCGACGCGGATGCCGAAGAGGTGTGGGTCAACCACGTCAACGAGATCGCGAACATGACGCTCTACCCGCTGGCAAACTCCTGGTACCTCGGGGCGAACATCCCGGGCAAGCCGCGGGTGTTCATGCCGTATCCGGGTGGCGTCGGCCCCTACCGCGAGAAGTGCGACGAGGTCGCCGCGAACGACTACGAGGGGTTCCTCCTGGACAATGAGGCCCAGCACTTCGCAAAGGTGCCGCACGAGGCCGTGAAGATGCAGATGCCGTAGTACGCCGGCCCCGGCGCGCCGAGCACATACGCACGAGAGCCGGTCCTGAGGACCGGCTCTCGTGGCGTCCGGCGACATGCGGGGCGGCCGGGGATCAGCCCGCGAGCGGGCGTTCCTCCGACAGCGCGTGCACGTTGTCCTCGCCGTCGCGGAAGAACGCCATCCACAGCTCGTACTGATCCGTGCGGTGCACAATGTGAGGGTCAGTCACAAAGTCGACGCCGCGCGCCTTGAGCGACTCATACGCGTCCGGTACGGACGGCACTCGGAAATAGAGGATCGATCCCGGGTGGTCGAACTCGCCGCCGGCATCTTCAGGGATGTCGAGCAACAGGCGTACCCCGTCAAGGTCGAAGAACGCGAGGTTGCCGGCCTGAAAGAGGAACGGGACGCCCAGCGTGTCGCGATAGAACGTGATCGCGCGGTCGACATCGCGCACGCGGATGGCGATCTGGAGCAGGCTCGACAGACGCACTGCAGGCTCGGTGGTCACTAGCGGCCTCCGTCCACATTCGTTAGCCTGGCTAACAATGTAGGACGCACTGTCAATGCAGGGCCGGGGCCGCGCGCATTGCTCAGTTGATCACGTTCTGGGGCCGGCCCTCGAAGAAGGCGATCACGTTGTCGACGGCGACGCGGTTGAGCGAGTCGTTGCCCTCCGGCGTCGCGTCAGCGTTGTGGGGCGTGAGCACCACGTTGTCGATCGTGAGCAGTGGATGGCCGGCCGGCAGCGGCTCCTCCTCGAACACGTCCAGCCCCGCACCCCCGAGCTGGCCGGACCGCAGTGCGTCCACGAGCGCATCCGTGTCCACGATCGCGCCACGCGCGCCGTTGACGAGCAGCGCACCGCGCCGCATGAGCGCCAGCTCGCGCGCGCCGATCAGGTGGCGCGTGTCGGGCGAGAGTGCGACGTGCAGGCTCACGACGTCGGCGCTCGCGAGCAGTGCATCGAGCGGAACGAAGCGCACCCCGAGCGCTTCCGCGCGCTCGGCGCTGGGGTGGAAGGTCCACGCGATCACGTCCATGCCGATCGCGCGCGCGAGGCGCGCCATCTCCGCGCCGGTGTTGCCCGTGCCGACGACGCCGAGCGTCTTGCCCCGCAGCGTCATGTGCTCGCCGGCGTGCCAGCGCCCGGCGCGCAGCTCCGCGGTCTGGAAGGCCAGGCGCTTCGCTGCGGCGAGCATGAGCGCGAGCTCGTGCTCCGCGACGATCGGCGCGGTACCGGCACCCTGGTTGCTGACCGTGACGCCCAGCGAGCGCGCGACCGCGAGGTCGATGCGATCGGCCCCGATCGCGCAGAGCGAGATCAGGCGCAGCCGCGGGAGCTGTCGCAGCAGTTCGGCAGGCCACGCGATCGCGCTCCGCGAGTTCACGATCACGTCAGCGTCGCGGACGCGCGCCAGCTGCTCCGCTGGCGACGCCGGCCGATCGCGATGCAGCGTGACGTCGCCGATCGCCTCGAGCCGGGCGAGGTGGGGTGAGTCGCCGATCTGGGTGGGCGCGTCGCCCGGGATCACGATGCGCGGGCGGACCGGAGCGTGAGGCATGCGCGGGAGCATACCCGCCTCCGGGGACGATCCTGTAGCGTGACGCGAACCAACCGACACACCAGCGCGAGGGGAGATCACAGCATGCGCTTCAGCGCGTGGCCGGGCTCGGCCACCGAATGGGAGAAGCTGCTCGACCTGTGCACGCACATCGAGCGGACGGGGTGGGACGGCCTCTGGATCGCCGATCACTTCATGCCGAACCAGGCCGACACCAGCGGGCCGACACAGGAGGCGTGGACGGCGCTCGCGGCGATCGCGGCGCGCGTGCCGCGCGTGCGCATCGGGACGCTCGTCACGGGCAACACCTACCGCCACCCGACGGTGCTCGCCAAGCAGGCGGCGCAGGTCGACATCATCAGCGGCGGCCGGCTCGTGCTCGGAATCGGCTCGGCGTGGCAGGAGAACGAGCACGCCGCGTACGGCATCCCCTTCCACACCGTGGGCAATCGCCTGCGCCGGCTCGAAGAGTCAGTGCAGATCATCAAGAGCCTGTTCGCGAACGAACAGACGACGTTCGAGGGCAAGTACTACCAGGTGAAGGACGCGCCGCTCGCGCCCAAGCCGGTGCAGCGGCCCGGCCCGCCGATCCTGATCGGCGGCGGCGGCGAGCAGGTCACGCTCCGGCTCGCGGCGACCTATGCGGACGAGTGGAACGTATGGGGCGGCCCCGACGTGCTCAAGCAGAAGGGCGAGGTGCTCGACCAGCACTGCGAGAAGATCGGGCGCGACCCAAAGTCGATCCACCGCTCGGCGAACGCGCTCGTGGTGCTGTCGGAGGACCAGAAGGTGCTGGACGCGGCACGCGCGCGCGGCGGGCGGCAGTCGATCATCGGGAGCAAGGCCGAACTACTGGACACGATGGGTCAGTACATGGCGGCCGGCGTGGACGAACTGGTCATGCCTGACTTCAACCTCGGCCGGGAAGTCGGCGAGCGCAAAGAAGCCTACGACCGCTTCATGGAGCAGGTCGCCGCGCCCGTCCACACGTAGGACGCGCATTCGACAACTCCACAGATCGAATCCGCCAGCCGGGCCGACATGAGCGGCCCGGGACTCGAGGAAGGTAGACGTGAAGATGCCCACATACACGACGCCAGATGGCCTCAAGATCAACTACGAGGAATCGGGCACAGGCTCACCGACGCTGATCATGATCCACGGGCTCTGTTCGAACCTGAAGCACTGGGATCCGCAGGTCCGCAAGTTCGGCCGCACGCACAAGATCCTGCGCATGGACCTGCGCGGTCACGGGAAGTCGGATGCGCCGACGGCCGGGTACACCATCCGCAAGATGGCAGACGACGTCGCAGCTCTGGCGAAGTCGCGCCGTATCCGCAGCGCGGTCGTACTCGGCCACTCGATGGGCGGCGCGGTCGCCCTCGAGTTCACGCGCCAGTACAAGGACATCGCGAAGGCGCTGATCTTGCTCGACTCGCCCGCAGCGATGGGCGGCATGTCCGTTGCCGATGCCAAGCAGGCGCCGATGGTCGGGATGCTCGCCGGCCCCGGCTGGCCCGCGGCGGCAGAGGCGTTCTACGGGCGCTTCTTCACCGAGACACGCGACAAGAAGCTCGCCGCCAGCGTGTGCAAGGACGCGGGCAAGACCCCACAGCAGGGCGCCGTAGGCATGCTCACGGCGGGTCTCACATTCAAGATGCCGGCGGCCGCGAAGGCGGTGAAGCAGCCCGTGCTCTACATCGCCGCGTCGCAGGGGAACGCGCGCTGGGACACGCTGAAGGAGCTGATGCCGCAGATCCAGTTCGCGCGCGTGGTGGGCGCCGGGCACTTCCTCCAGCTCGAGGCGCCCGAGCAGACCAACCCCATGATCGAGGAGTTCCTCGCGCGCCTGTAGGCAGCAGCCGCGCCCACGAGCGGGCCGCGACGGCGTCGCGGCCCGCTCGCG
>JAQBZW010000053.1 GCA_027622315.1 Chloroflexota bacterium
GGCGGCGCCGGCGCTTCGGGCGCGCATCATCACGCGCGTCCGCCGGCTGCCCGGCATCCGCCGGTGCGCTCGATCGCGCTGCGGGCTTCTCGGGCTCTTCGGGTGCGGCCTGGCGCGTCGACGGCCGGCGTCCCGCGATGAAGGAGGAGCTCTTCCCGCGCGATCGCCCCCCGCTGCCGCCTCGGCCCGAGCCGGTGCCTCCGCTGTCGGTCGTCACTGCGCTGGTCCCTTCTCGTCGCCGAGCGACCGAGATGTGCTGTCGTTTTCGTGCGGACGTTGCTCAGGCAACGGCGCCGGCTTCTCCCGCGAACTGGAGCACCGAGCAGCGCGCCGCGACCTGCTCCGCAAGCTCGATGAATGACGCGGCGATCGCCGACTCGGGATGTCCCACGACGACCGGTTCGCCGCTGTCCCCGCCCTCGCGGATCGTGACATCGAGCGGCAACTCCCCCAGGAATTCCACACCGAGCTCTTCGGCCGCATCGCGCGCGCCGCCACGACCAAAGATATCGCCGCTCATGTTCTCGACGATCCCGAAGATCGGCACGCCGAGGCGGTCAAACATCCCGATCGCCTTGCGCGCGTCCTCGAGGGCCACCTTCTGCGGCGTCGAGACGATCACCGTGCCGGCGATCAATGCATCCTGGCACATGCTCATGGACGCGTCCGATGTGCCCGGCGGCAGGTCGATGATCAGGTAGTCGAGGTCGTTCCACTCGACGTCGTGCATGAGCTGCCGCACGCCGGAGCCGATCATCGGTCCACGCCAGACAACCGGCGTGCCCGGCGGCAGGACGAACCCGATCGAGACGGCCTGAACGCCGTGCGCCTCAACCGGTCGCAGCCCGCCCCCGCCCTCAGCCTGGAGGCCGCCCGTCAACCCCAGCATCGTGGGAATGTTCGGACCGGTGATGTCCGCGTCCAGCAGTCCAACGCGTGCGCCTAGGCGCGCGAGCGAGACGGCGAGATTCACTGACACGGTCGACTTGCCGACGCCGCCCTTGTTGGAGGCGACGGCGATCACGTTGCGCACGCCCGCGATCGGCTTCGGTCCGCCTTCGCGCTGCGCGGTGCCTCGCACCTCAGCGCCCCAGTCGATGTTGACGCTTCCAACCCCGACAAGGCCATCGAGCGCTGCATGCACGTCGCGGTCGATGGTCTCGCGAAGCGGACAGGCCGGCGTGGTGAGGATCAGCCGAAACGACACCGCATCGCCGTCGATCGCGAGGTCACGGACCATGTTCAGCGAGACAATGTCCCTATGGAGTTCGGGGTCGTTGACGGCTCGCAGCGCTGTGAGCACTGCTTGCTGATCAACCATGGCACCACCTTCTCGAGCACGAACCATGCAATACGGCGGCCGGCGCCGGTTCTCGCCGTCGCGCCAGGGCGGGTTCGGCATGCGGCCGCTGCTGTGCTGTAGACGACGCGCGATGCGCGAAACGCGCCGCGTCGATTGGGACGGTCCCGTCGCGAGCGAGCGGGCCGCACGCTGTCGAGTATACGGAGCGTCGCGCGCCCGGGAAATCGCCCGACTCCAGCCTCCGTTTCGTTATGACATTGCAATCCGGCCGCATCCGCTCGTCCTGCGTCTGCAACGCTCGCGATGCTCGAATACATGCGGACAGTCCCGCGAACAAGATCGACGTTGTGATCGTTCTGATGTGTGGGGACCGGCCCGTGCGCAGATGCGAATACGGGTCCGTGGAAATGATGAGATGCACGATCCATTGGCGCTCGAGGAGGCCGCATATTGGCCAATCCCACCGTCCGCACCTGTTAAACGAACTTTAACACCTTTTAATCAAATTAAGCTTGACTCGAGCCACACTGCTCTGGATACTGCCGGTGTCGATGGCTATCTAGTGCCGCTTAAGCGAGCGGGCGCAGACATCATCGAATGATTGGGACGCCTGCGCAGGCGGTGCGTCCTACGGAGAAGGAAAGCCAACATGGAACAGACCACGACGACCACCCGCCCCTCGCGCCGAGCACAGGCGCACTGCGTTCACCACTGGATCATCGCGTCGCCCAACGGGCGTGAGAGCCAGGGGCACTGCAAGCACTGTGGCAAGACGAAGGACTTCGTGAATTCCACGGCGAGCGTGATGTGGGAGCAGACGAACACGATCCGCAACGACCTGCGCGGTGGCGCCCGCTCCTCGAAGACAGCGGAGATCAAGCTCGCCGACGAGGAGTAGCCGTTCGCACCGTCCCACTATCGAGGGGGCGCCCCATGGGCGCCCCCTTGTTATGCGTCACGGCCGCTCTCACGGCGGCTCCCCGATCGCCCGGCGTATGATTCCGGACGGAGGCGACATGGATCTGGCGGTCAACCTCGCGCCCCGTCACAAGCTCGAACTCCGGCTCGCAAATCCGATCATGACCGCGTCCGGGACGTTCTCGAACGGCATCGAGATCGCCCGCCACTTCGACGTCGATCAGCTCGGCGCAATCGTCTCGAAGGGCACCACTCTGCGTCCCCGCCGCGGCAACGCGACGCCGCGCACCGTCGAGACGCCGGCCGGCATGATTAACGCCATCGGCTTCCAGAACATCGGTGTCGGCGCGTTGATCCAGTCGATCGCTCCGACGTGGGAGCGGTGGCAGGTGCCGTGCATCGTCAACATCATGGGCGAGACGGTCGCCGAGTACGGGCTGCTCGCCTCACGGCTGGACGGCATCCCCGGCGTCGCCGGGCTTGAGGTGAACATCTCCTGCCCGAACGTCGAGGTCGGCGGGCTCGAGTTCGGCCAGGACCCGCGCGCCGCGGCGGAGGTCGTGCGCGAAGTCGCCCGCAGCACCTCCCTGCCCTTCCTCGTGAAGCTCACGCCCAGCGTGTCCGACATCCGCCCGATTGCCGAGGCGGTGGCGGCGGCGGGAGCACACGCGCTCACCGTCTCGAACACCATCCCCGCGCTCGCCATCGATGTGAAGCGTCGGCGACCCTACCTGCCGGGCGGCTTCGGGGGCCTCTCCGGCCCGGCCGTGAAGCCGATCGCGATGCGGAACGTCTTCTTTGCGTCGGCGGCGACGGACATCCCGGTCGTCGCCTCCGGCGGCGCCATGAACGGCCTCGACGTGGTCGAGTTCATCATGGCCGGCGCAAGCGCCGTCCAGATCGGGACGGCGAGCTTCCTCGACCCGGAGGCGCCGTGGCGTTGCCTGCGCGAACTCCGCGCGTGGTGCGAGAACGAAGGCGTGCAGTCACTGGACGAGATCCGCGGCGTCGCACGACGTCGCGACTGACAATGCCTACCTCCCGCTATGCCGCCATGCTCGCGTGGGGCGCGCTGATCGTGCTGGCGGCAGCCGCTTGGTTCGTCACGGGCACGCGCATCTCGGCCCGGCTCGGATTCGACGCGGCCGCGCCGGGGGTCGGCGTGATCGTCGCGGTTGCCGTCGCGGTCACGATCTGGCGGTGGGGCCGTGCCGACCACGACGCCATTGCGCTCGAGCGTGGGGCGTGCCCGCGATGCGGTGCGGGGCTCGCCCGTCGCCACGAGCACGCGCTGCCGGGCATGCGCCGCGAGGGGATGCTCGAGCTGCGCTGCCCGGACTGCGCGTTCGAACGCATCGAGCCGTTGACGTGCGATCGATGTGCCACATAGCGTCGACACGTTGGCGCCGGGAGTGATGGTCGTCGGGGCGTAGCTCAGCCTGGCAGAGCGCTGCGTTTGGGACGCAGAGGCCCGCAGTTCAAATCTGCGCGCCCCGACCAATTTTCCCGCGAGTCTGGCGGCCGAACCCGGCGTCGTGCTCCGGTACGCCGACTCGGCCGTCTCCGCCGCCCGCGAACTAGACCGGCTCGGCGACAAACACCGGAATCTTGCGATCGGTCCGCTGCTGGTAGTCCGCGTATGGCGGATAGGCCTCGACGCCGATCGCCCACAGGCGGGCGCGTTCAGCCGGATCGGCGACTTCACGGACGCGCATCTTCTGGACCTCAGCCAGATCGCGGATCTCCACGTCCGGGTCCGCGCGCAGGTTGTGGACCCAGACCGGATGCTGTGGCGCCCCACCCTTCGAGCCGATCAGGACGAAGTTGTCGCCGTCCTTCACCCGCATGAGCGGGGTCTTCCTCACAGCGCCCGACTTGTTGCCCATGTTCGTGACGATGATGACCGGCAGACCAGTGTCGCGGAGGGTGTTGCCTTCGGCGCCGTTCGTGCGCTCGTACAGCTCCACCTGCTCGCGTACCCAGTCCGATGTGCTTGGGACGTATTCGGCCATGCCGACTCCTCTGGCTGACGCTGCGTTTCGAAGGATCTTATCGCGCGCCGAAACGAACCTTCGGCGACACCAGCGCGCTTCGTGACCACGGGTGCTCCACGCATGGCGCATTCCCGGTGTCCCCGGCCGCTTTCGCCTGCGACGCATGGTCGCGACGCACGCCATAGCATCCGTGCCAGCGCGCACTGCTCGTGCCGAGCATCGAAGGAGGCTGACATGCGTCTCGAGGGCAAGATCGCGATCATCACGGGCGCCGGTGGTGGCATGGGCGCCGCCACCGCGAAGCTCTTCGCCGCGGAGGGCGCCACGGTGGTGATCGCCGACCTCTACGAGGACGGCGGCCGCGGGGTGGCTACCGAGATCGCCGCACTCGGCGGTCGCGCGGAGTTCGTGTCCGCCGACGTCACTTCGGAGTCCGACTGGGACCGCCTGATCGCCACCACCGAAGAGCGCTTCGGGCGACTGGACATCCTGGTCAACAACGCCGGCATCAGCAGCAGCGCGTTCTCCGATCCATTCGACATCAATGGCTGGAACACGATCATGGGCATCAACGCGACTGGCGTGTACCTCGGCACGAGGGCCGCGGTGCCGGCCATGCGTCGCGCGGGCGGCGGCTCGATCGTGAACTTCTCCTCGATCCTCGGCTTCGTCGGCAGCGACGGCGGCCACCCGGCCTATTCGGCTTCCAAAGGTGCCGTGCGACTGCTCACCAAGGCGACGGCCGTGCGCTACGGCCCGGAGCACATCCGCGCGAACTCAGTGCACCCCGGCTTCATGCCACCGATGCGATCGGCGGCCTCCGGCTCCGAGCAGTCGCGGGAGCGTGCGATCGCGGCGACACCGTTGCGGCGGACGGGCGAACCGATCGAGGTCGCGTACGGCGTGCTCTTCCTCGCGTCCGACGAGGCGTCCTTCGTCACCGGCACCGAGCTGGTGATCGACGGCGGCTACATCGCACGCTGAGCCGCACTCAGGCCGTCGCTCGAGCCGGCGTCTTCGTGCTCCCGAGCGCGATCTGGGCTCGCCCGGCGACCGGCTGGGCACGTACGGAATACGCGTATGAGGCGGGGCGGGGAAGGGCGGCCCCGGCGACCGGGGCTCTCTGCCAGGCGTGCTGCTTCTGATGACCGCGCGTGCCGCTGCGAGCTCACGCAGTGCGGACCAGAGCAGGCCTGCTCAGTCGCTCAGGACGGGTCGGGGCTTTCCCACGCCACTCTCGCCGCTTCGGTCACGGCCTTCAGGCGCGCGATCTCGAGCAACACTTCGGGAGTCACGACTTCCGCGGGGCGCCCTCCGGACACGGGCACCGGGTAATACCGCTCGTAGTACGCGCGCTGGTACGTCTGTGCCGCGACGTACGCTCGCCGCTTCTGATGACGATCTTCGTTCATGCTGACTCCCTCCACTGTCGCGAGGATACGCCTTTCCGTGCGCCTGCCCGCGAAGCGGCCACCCGCGCTGGCGTGCCCTGCGCCCCCGCCTGCCGATGCGCGAACCAGTCGACGCTCCCGCGCTCAGCGCCGGCTGATCAGGCACGCCACCTGCCAGCGATCTTCGGCGCGCGCCATGAGGTAGGCGGCCTCGAAGGCCTCGATCACGCTCCCGTCTGCCCTCTCTCGAACGGCGTGGCAGCGGACCAGCGCCGTCGTCGGGTTCAGCACGTCGACGTGGAAGTCGCTCAGCACCGACCGCACATACCCGGTGCCCTTGAGCCCATCGACCATGCGCCCGTACATCGCATCCACCGCCTGCGGCGTAGCGACCTCCGCGACCGACCCGTTCCCGAAACGCATGAGTGGGAGCCGCATCCACAGGCGCATGAGCGACGGATCGTCATCCCGGTTCGCCTGCACGAATGCCTCGTTGTAGCCCTTGAGGTCGCGTTCAACCTCCGCCGACAGTCCTTCCAGACCCGTCTCGACCACGCCGTCTCCCTTCATTCCCCAGGCACGGGTGAGCGCATGCCGTCCGGCAGAGCTCCCGGGCGCGATCACTATCGCGAGATCATGGCGGTCGCGCGCAGTCCGCGCTCTGCGAAGCACGGATCACGGGCAGAAGACGGTGACGGAGGTTCGCCGAAGGATGACGGCCCGCCCGGGAGGCGGGCACTTCGGGGCTCTGGCTCAGGCCGCCCGGCGCTCGGCCTGTGCCTGCCACTGCTCGAGGATCACACTTTCGATCACGCGCAGTGTGTCGGCGTCGATGGCGTCGCCGAACCGCGAGTGCAGGGCGCCCATCTGGTCCGCGAACGTGGCGGGGCCATCCACCGCGTCCGCGCGCTGCATCCAGGCGACGTCGACCAGCGCCGTGGGCAGCGCCAGCAGCGCCTCGGCGATCTCCGGATGCGCGTCGCGAATTTCGGCCCGCGCACCGCGCACGGAGGCATCCGCGATCCGTGTGTTGAGCGAGGTCGCGGCGCGACCGGCGACGCGCTGCCCCACCTCGGCAGCCACGAGCAGGCGCAGCGACATCAGGCGCAGCTCGCTGAAGTCGAGCCGCGCGCCCACCGCAACGAGGTAGCCCTCGGCGCGCGCGCGCGCGACCCGTTCCTCGCCGCTCGCGCCGTCCGCGCAGGCCTGCATGGTCAGTTCGAGCAGGCGAGTCTGACGACGGTGGGACGGCGGCATGTTCCCGCGCGCAACACCGGCGGCGAATTCGGTGCGGTCGCCCCCGCTGAACTTGGCCGTGTACATCGCGTGGTCCGCGACCTGCATCAGGTCCGCAGTGTTGTCGGCGTCCGTCGGCGCCATCGCGACGCCCACGGAGATCCCGATCGGGCAAGGGGCGTTGGCGAACTCCTGGTGCGCATCCTTCAGCGCCTCGTGCATGCGGGCGGCCGTGGTGCGCGCGTCGCCAGCGTTCACGCCTTCCATCACCACCACGAACTCGTCGCCGCCGGTGCGAGCCACGAAGTCGTGCTCGCGCACGGCGTCGCGCAGCGTACGAGCAACGATCTGAATGACGCGGTCGCCCGCCTCGTGCCCGAGCGTGTCGTTGAAGAGCTTCAGGCTGTCCATGTCGATCTGGATCACCGCGCTCTCGCCGGGCTCGGAGATACCCGTGCGCACCCGCGCGAGTCGCTCCTGGAGGAAGCGGTAGTTCGGCAGCCCGGTCAGCGCATCGTGGCGCGCGCTGTGCTCCGCCTGTTCGTACAGGCGGAGACGCTCGATCGTGACGCCGAGCAGTCCGGCCACCTCGCCCAGCGCGTCGAGGTCGCTGACGGAGTACGCGGCATCGCCGCCCTGCACGAGCGCGAAGACCGCGACCGTGCGCATCCCGTGCCGTACGGGCACGGCCGCGATGTGCTGCGCGCCGGCGCCGAACATGTCCCAGTCGTAGCCGCCGTAGCGGGGATCCGAGCGGCTGATCGACACCGGACCGCCGGCGTCGACCGCAAGCTCAGCGAGCGATCCGGTCAGCGGCCACAACTGGCGCCTGCCGCCTATCTCGTCGGGGTAGGTGGCGTAGGGCTCGACCATCTCTGACTGCGGATCCATGAGCAGCATCACCGCGCGCTCGAACGGGATCAGCCAGCGCACCTCTTCGGCAAAGGCGTCGAACGCCTCGCGCAGGTCCACGACCGACGCCACGATGCGGGCGAGGTTGCTCAGCGCCTGGATATGCGATGCGCGTTCAGTCGCCTGCCGGTAGAGCGAGGCGTTGTCGAGCGCGAGCGCCAGCTGCTCGACGGCCTGTTCGACGATGCGCATCTGGTCGACCTGTGCCGGAGCGCTGAGACCAAGCACGACCAGCCCCAGCAGCTGCCCCTTCGGTCGCATGGGCACGACGAGCCCCACACGATCCTCACTGTCGGCGAACGACGGTAGCGACTGCTCGAGCGCGACCCACGGCGCGGCGGCGCGCAGCGCGAACCAGTCGTGCCGCCTGTCGGCTTCCGTGAAGACCGGCTGCGGCTGGGAGCGCCCGCCGGCAGAGAAGCTCGGGATCTCCAGCAGCGCGTCGGCATCGTCCAGACGCACGATGTGGAGATTCTGGTACGTCAGCAACGAGAACAGCGCCTGCGCGAACCCGCTGTACAGGCGCTCGGTATCGGCGCCCGTCTGCATCATGCGGGCGATCTCGGCGAGGCCGGAGAGCTCGGTGATCCGGCGCTGCTGCAGCTGCAGCAGCTCGTCCGTTTCCATCCGGCGCGAGAGGATCGCTGCGACGCGCTCGACGACAGCCGTGCGCTCGGCGTTCCACTCGCTCTCTGTGCTCATGGCGAGCACGAGCACGCCGACCATGGCGCGCGTCGGCGGCTGGCGGCGCCCGGCGTCCGGATCGCCGCTGCGCAGCGGCAGCAGCCCCTGCAGGTTGCGCTCCGCGATCACCGGCGCCATTACCAGCGTGCCAATGCCGCGCTGCGCGAGCTCCGAGGAGAGCGGCGCCTCGCCGCCCTCGCCCAGCACCATTGGCGACCAGCGGTCGCTGATCAGCTGTGGCGTCCCGCGCAGCATGCGATCGATCGTTTCGTCCGTGCCGCCGAGCCGCGTAGACGTGACCGACACCAGTTGTGGTTTGCGCGGCCCGTCCGGCAGGGCGATCAACGCGGCCGTCTCCGCGCCCAGGTGACGCGAGATCAGCCGCAGGGCTTCGCGCATCGCTTCGTCGCGTGCGCCGCGTCCGTTCATCAGCCGCATCGCCTCGGCGAGCAGCTGCTCGCGTTCCGCACGATCGAGCGCGTTCTCGTAGCGGCGACAATGCGCGAGCACCACGCCGATCTCACGCCCGAGCAACAGCAGCAGGTTCCGCTCCTGTTCGCCCAGCAGCGTCGACGCGGAACCGATGAGCGCAAGCGCGCCGACGGATGCGCCCTTGGCCACGAGCGGCGCGATCATCCATGGCGCGCCGATATCAGGGAGCGGCACCTCGCGGTCGCTGTCGACCGAGGACAGGAACTGCCCGCTGCCGGCGACTTCGCGCAGCAGCGACTCGGGCAAGCGCGGGACATCCATGTCGTCCGCCGGCACCGTGATGAAGGCGCCTGCCGCGGGCTCGCCGAGACGGAACGTCTGCGCGGCGCGAGCGTCGAGCAGACGCGCGATCAGGCGGATCGCACGTTCGAGCGCACCTTCGTCGTCGATCGAGTCCGTGAGCGCGAGCGAGACGCTGCTCGTGATCGAGAGGTAGCGGTTGCGCTCACTGAGTTCGCGCGTTTGTGTCGCGACCTCGTCCTCGATCGCCGCCGTGAGGCGCTGCACTTCCGACAGTGCCCCGTTGAGCGCGCCCTCGACCTGCCGCACGCGGCCGTCCATGGTCGCATCCGACTCGCGCGCTCGGTGCGCGATCGCTATGCCGCGTCGCATCCACCAGGTGGTCCCCGGTACCACGACGAGCGCGAAGAACAGCGCCATCCCCGTCTGCTCGATGCCGGCAGCCGCGGAGGCCACGATGCCGGCCGATGGGAGGAGCACGAGCGTGACCAGCGCGAGCCCGGTGGTCGCAACGGTCGTGGTCACCAGCGCACGCCCCTCGAGCGTGGCCGCGCTGGACAGCACAACGAGCAGCAGCGGCCCCGCGGTCACCAGCAGCGGCCAGTCGAAGGCGAGCGCGCCCGTCGCGACGAGCATCGCCGTCGCCATCCGGAACGCCGTGACCACGATGCCGAACGAGGTCAACGAGCGCGCGCGCGCCGCGATCCGGATCTCAGCCTCGGAGAGGAGCACTGCGGTCAGCAGCAGGACGCCGCCGAGCGGCGGGACGGGACCGAGCTTCAGCAGTGCCATCAGGCCGATCACCACCGCGACCAGGCTCAGCGAACGGCGCAGCCGCCACACCGGGTACGCCCGGCGCGCACGGTCCCCCACGACGTCCCGGAGGGCGTCGTTGTTCGGGTCCAGGGCCTCTGCTAGGATTCGCGGCAATCTCATGCCTGACGGAATCCCCCCCTACCTGCTCGTCGCACGTATTGGATCAGTGCTGGGCATGTCGTTCGCGCTGGCGATCGGCCTGCTTCTGCTGATCGGTGGACTGATGTTGCCTGCGCTCGTGGCCTTCCTGTTATTCATCCCATCGCTCGCGCTCATGGTGGTCGTCGAGCGGCACGCCGCCGAGCAACCCAACTAGGCCGCCGCGTCGCGCTGAGTCATGTCGAGCGGGTACGCGTGCGACCAGCGCACGACGACGCGATCGAACGCATCGACGACGCGCGGGTCGAAGCGCATGCCGCGGTCCGCACGGATTTCGCCGGCTGCCACCGTCGCCGGCAGGGCGCGCCCGGGCTCTCGCCCGAACGTCAGCTGGTCCCACGTGTCCGCGAGCAGGATCAGCCGCGCACCGAACGGGATGCTCTCGGCGACGAGACGCCGCGGATAGCCGCTTCCATCCCAGTGCTCGCCGCTGCTACGGATGAGACCGGCCACGCGTTGCAGGTACGGAATGTCGCTGACGATGCGGTAGCCCCACTCGGAGCGGTCCCGCTCTTCGTTCACATCGCGCAGTGCGGTCGTGCGTGTGCGCGCGCTCGACATACCGATCACGCCGAGATCGTGGAGCACGGCCGCCCGCTCGATCTCCCTGAGCTCGAGCGTGGCGGGCGTCACGCCTGCGGCGAGCGCGAGGTCGATGGCGAGCGCGCCGACCCGGCGCGAGTGCCGCTCGACGGCGGGGTCGAACAGGGACAAGGAGCGTGTCAGGGCGCGCACGACCATCTCCGAGGCGTGCTCGCGCGCGCCTTCACGCACGGGCTCAAAGCGGCGTGCCGCGAGCTGCGCAGCGAGCGCCGCCAGCAGTGGCCGGTCGTCGCTCGCCAGGCTCCGGCCGGGGGCGAACAGCATGACGAGCGCTCCCGCACGCGTGCCTTCGGCGCCGAGCGGCACGGCCTCGTAAACGCCGGATGCCTTGTCCGTGCCGACGACGAGTGACAGCGCGCGCCCCGTGTCGCTCGTCTCGCGCGCCAGCGTGGCGGCGACCGCAGCCGAGGCTGCGTCGACGCCGCACGCGGTCGGCGTGTTAGTCCCTGTGCGATCGATCGGGGGCGACTGCAGCCAGGCGCCGATCGCGCCGGCCGCCTGGCGGGCGGCGTCGATCATGGCGTAGAGGGCTTCCTCACGGAGCAAGCCGGGCTCGGCGAGCAGCGTGAACAGCCGACCCCACGCTTCGGCGCGCGTGGCCTCGGTCACCGCGAGCGGTGCGGCCTCGGCGCGCGCGCCGCCGAGATCGCTCCCGGACCAGTCCGCGAGATCGGCGCGCGTCTCCTCGATCGCATCGAGCACGCACCGGCCGATCAGCTCCGTGTCCAGCGGGTGGCGGATCACCTCAAAGGCCTCGCGTCGCAGCGCGTCGAGCAACGGCTCCATGCCGAGCGGGATCGACGGCAGCACCACAACCACTCGCGCGACCGGCGAGCGCCGGCGTGCGGCGCGGAGGATGGCGAAGGCGTCTACGTTCGGCGCAGGCAGATCCGCGACGACGGCGAGGAAGTTCTCGCTGCGCAACGCGGCGCACGCAGCGCCCACGCCACGGACGACCTCAGTGCAACACCCAGCCGCCGCCAAAGCGGTGGTCAGGCCGTCGAACTCGGCCTCTTCGTCGCCCACGATCAAGACACGCGCAGATACGGCCGCTGGCATGCGAGCCTCCCACCATGAATATCGGCGGTGAGGGGTCGTTTCTGTACGCGCGGACACTCCGGATCACCCTGATCCGGTCGAGATCACGCTCCAGCGGGGTGGATCAGCCTTCGACGATCTCGATCGAGTCGATGCGGTCGCCCGGCTCCTGATCGGTGGCCGGGTCACGGTGGCGCAGTGCCAACGCGACGTCCAGGCCTTCCTCGATCTGCCCGAAGGCGGTGTAGCGGCCGTTCAGGTGCGGGGCGTCCTCGAGCATCAGGTAGAACTGCGATCCGTTCGTGTTCGGGCCGGCGTTCGCCATGCCGATGATCCCCTGCGCGAAGGGCGTGTCCGTCAGCTCGTCCGGGAAGCGGTAGCCCGGTCCGCCGCGCCCTGTGCCGGTGGGGTCTCCGCCCTGCGCGACGAAGCCGGGAATGACGCGGTGGAAGGTGCACCCGTCATAGAAGCCCTCGCGCGCGAGGAAGACGAAGTTGTTCACGGTAACGGGCGCGATCTCCGGCTTCAGCCGGATCGTGATGTCGCCGCGTTCCGTGTGCATGACCGCCTTCACGGGCTGCTCCGGGTCGATCGACATCATCGGCGGCGCGTTGTACTGACGGCTCACGAGCCGGAGCCCTCGACGATCTCGATACTCAGGATCTGCGCTCCCGGCTGTGCGCCGGCATCGGCCGGATCGCGAGCCGGCAGGGACTGCAGCACGTCGAGGCCCTCGACCACGCGTCCGAACACGGTGAACTCGCCATTGAGATGCGGCGCGGGCCCCAGCGTGACAAAGAACTGCGACCCGTTCACGCGCGTCCCGGCTTTGGCCATGCTCAGTACGCCCGCCTCGAAGACCAGCGGGTTCGATTCGGGGGGCAACGCATAGCCCGCGTCCCCGAAGCCGGTGCCTGTCGGATCGCCGCCCTGCGCGACGAACCCCTCCACCACGCGGTGGAAAGTCAGCCCGTCGTAGAACCTGTTTTCGGCGAGAAAGACGAAGTTGTTCACGTACTCGGGCGCTTCCTTCGCCAATAGCTGGATGCGCACGTCGCCGGACGCGAGGCGGATCACGGCCTCGTAGCTCTTGCTCGGATCGATCGCCATCGCCGGCACGGCGTCGTAGCGGCGCACGATTCCCGCGTATGGATCCGGCGTGCCGGTCGCGGTGGCGCCTGGCGTCTCGCTCGCGGGTGCGACCGTCGGTGTCGGGGCGGCGTCGCGCGTGCCCGAAGGGGTGAACTGCGATGCGAACACGAAGCCTCCGAGGCTCAGCACCATGACCAGGATGCCGACGAGGAAGAACGCGCGCGTGTTGCGCTGGAAGAAGCCCATCACCCCGGTGAACTGCACGGGTCCGGCCGGCTCATAGCCGACGTGCTGTGCCCGTCGCTGGCGTTGCTGCCGGCGGCGCTGTCTGCGGTCATTGCTCAATGTCTTGCTCCCACTCGGCGGCGCTTATCAATGCAATCCAGAATGCCGCGCCGCGCGATGTGTCGGCATCCGCGCTTCAGGGCCCCACATGCTGTCGGCGAAACGCCTCACGGCGGTCCGGACGGGGCGCGCTTGGTCACAGATGCGGCGATGGCCGATGGTACCCCCGGCAGGATTCGAACCTGCGCCACCGGCTCCGGAGGCCGGTGCTCTATCCCCTGAGCTACGGGGGCGCACGCCTGAGTGTAGACGGCTCAGATTCGGGCGCAACGCGACGGGCAGCGCGCCCGGCCGCAGCCTGCCGTGGGTGCGGATCGCGGAGTCGAAGCGTCGATCGCCTGCACAGATCGCTGTTCGCATTCGTCCCGTGCGGAAGGAATGCTCGTGAACGTGCTCAAGCTGGTGCTCGGCCTGTTCGTCGCGAGCGTGCTCGTGGTGTTCGGCGCACAGAACACGCAGTCCGTCAGCTTTCACTTCTTGTTCTGGGACACGTCGGCGGTGCCCGTGGTGCTAGCGCTCGCGCTGGCTGTGCTCTTGGGGGTGCTGCTCAGTTGGGTCGTGTCGATCCCCGGTCGCATGCGTGGACGGCAGCAGCGGCGGGCGCTCAAGCGTGAGGTCAAGGCAGGTAAGCGATCACTTCCCGAGGAAGCGATCGAGCCTGCCCCCGCAGCCGCGCCGCCAGACGCGCCATAGCGGCGCGCCGGGGAGGCTGCGTCAGCCGGGGAGTGCCCCAAAGAACTCGGTGACGTCCGCCGCGAAGAGCGCCGGCTGCTCCATCGCCGCGAAGTGCCCGCCGTGTGCCGGCTCGCTGTAGCGCACGAGATTGAACGCCCGCCCCATCGCTTCGCGCGGCGGGTTGAACGGTTCGCCCGGGAATCGCGCATAGGCCGTGGGCACCGTCACCGGCCCATCGAGCAGTCGCTCGGTCATGTGTGACGTCTCGTAGTAGATCCGAGCGGCAGACAGCACGCTGCCGGTGAGCCAGTACAGCATCACGTTTGTCAGCAACCGGTCGCGGTCAAACGTGTCCCACAGGTCGTCGCCGTGGTCGCTCCACACCCAGAACTTCTCGAGAATCCACGCGAGCAGACCGACGGGCGAATCCTGGAGTCCGTACGCCAGCGTCTGTGGTCGTGTGCCCTGGATGCGGCTGTAGCCTGTCTCCTCCGCCTCGAAGCGTCGTCTGCGCTCGCGGTGCTCGAGCTCGGCGGCCGTGAGTTCCGATTCCTCCGCGGCCGGCATGCGCGCCGTCCCGAAGTTCACGTGCAGCCCGATCACCGCCTCCGGGTGCCGCTGCGCGAGCGCCGGGCCGATGATCCCGCCCCAGTCGCCGCCCTGCACGCCATAGCGCTCGAAGCCGAGCGTGCGCATCAGTGCGTGCATGCGCTCGGCGATCCGGCCGGGATGCAATCCGGGCGCCCGCGGCGCCTCGGAGAAGGCGAACCCCGGCAGCGACGGCACGACGAGGTCGAACCCCGGACCGCCGTCAACACCGGCCGCGAGCAACTCGGCGGCATCGAGAAACTCCACGAAGGAGCCCGGCCAGCCGTGCAGCAGCAGCACGGGCAGCCGCCGCGCGCTCCCCGGCCCCGCGTAGACGACGCAGTGCAGTTCCTCACCCTCGATCGGTCCGCGCAGATGGGCGAGGCGATTCAGCTGCTCTTGCACAGCGAACCAGTCGTAATCGCGGCGCCAGTAGCGCACGAGGTCGCGCAACACGGCGTCGTTCGTGCCCGTGGTCCAACCGAGGTCGTAGCCAAGCTCGGGCCAGCGCGTGGCGTCGATTCTCCGGTGGAGATCCGCGATTGCGCGCTCGGAGAAGTCGATGCGGAACGGAAGCATGCTCATGCGCGGAAGTATGCACGTTCCTCGTTGACACCGTGAAGAGCGCGCTTCTACGTTCGCGCCGCCCAGTGACCGACCCGCGCGAAGGAGCTCACCATGCCCGTCCACCCGCAGGCCCAGGCGATTCTCGACATGATGGCGACCGCGCTGCCGGCGCCGATGCACACGCTCTCGCCGGAACAAGCGCGGGCGATGGCGCTGCCGCCCCCTGAGAATCCCGAGTCCGTACACGAAGTCACGAACCGCACGATCCCCGGCCCAGGCGGCGACATCCCGGTGCGCGTCTACCGCCCGTCCGCGAGCAACGGCCTACCCGCGCTCGTCTGGTACCACGGCGGCGGGTGGGTGATCGGCAATCTGGATGGCTCCGACGCCACCTGCCGCTCGCTGGCGAACCAGGCCGGCTGCGTGGTCATCTCCGTCGACTACCGGCTGGCGCCGGAGCACCGCTTCCCGGCGGCCGTCGACGACGCGTACGCGGCGGCGCAGTGGGTCGCGGATCACGGCGCCGAGATCGGCGCCGACGGACGCCGCATCGCAGTCGGCGGCGATTCGGCCGGCGGCAACCTCGCGGCGGTGGTTGCGCTCATGGCGCGCGATCGGGGCGGGCCGAACATCGTCCAGCAATCGTTGATCTACCCGGTGACGGATCAGGCCTCGAATACGCCCTCGTACACGCAGAACGCCGACGGCTATCTGCTGACGAAGGACATGATGGTGTGGTTCTGGGATCACTACCTCGGGCCGGACGGCGACGGCGCCAACCCGCTCGCCTCGCCTGCGCGCGCGAGCAGCCTCGCGAAGCTGCCGCCGGCGCTCGTGATCACCGCCGAGTTCGATCCGCTCCGCGACGAAGGCGAAGCCTTCGCGCAGGCGCTGACCGCTGCGGGTGTGAAGGCCACGACCACGCGCTACGACGGCATGATCCACGGCTTCTACGGCATGGCCGGCATGGTCGACGCCGCAACCGAAGCGCAAACCGAGACTGTGAAGCACCTCAGGGCGGCGTTCGGAAGCTAGCGCTCGACGCGCCTCCGGCGGATCGAACACGGGCCGTCCTCGGAAGCGAGGCCGGCCCGTTTCGGTTGTTTCGCTCCGTTCCGCTCGTAGTGCGCCCTCCCCCCTCCCGTTCGTCGTCCGCCCTCCCCCCTCCCGCTCGTGGTCCGCCCTCCCCCCTCCCGCTCGTGGTCCGCCTCCTCCTCCCGTTCGTGGTCCGCCTCCTCCTCCC
>JAQBZW010000309.1 GCA_027622315.1 Chloroflexota bacterium
GGGGCGCCGAGGGCGGGCGACGCGTTCTGTGCCGCCGGCGGCGACTGCGTGGTCGCGGACGCCGCTGGGGCCAGCCGCTGCTCAAACTCCGTGAGCTCACGATCCACGCGCGCCAGCACGTCGCCGCGACTGCGGAAGCGCTCGGCGAGGGCGCGCAGGTCCGCAGGCGCATGCCCCTGATCGAGTCGGGCGCGGAGCTGCGTCAGCAGCTCGTCCTGGCGTTCCGGGGTGAGCGCGCCGGTCGACTCGATCTCCGTGCGCAGATCGAAGAGGTACGAGGCGGGCACCTCCGGCTCCGGCGGGAGCTCGGCCGGCAGCGGCGGCGCTGCCGGCATGGTGGTCAGCCCGCGGTTGAGCACCGCGAACGCCGCCTTGTCCGCCTGCGTGTAATCGACGCGCTGGAGCTGGGCGAGTGCGGGCGGCATCAAACCGTCGGAGACGTCACGCTTCACGAGCACGGGGAGCACCGGCTTGCCCAGCGCCGTCGCGTACTGCAGCTCGCTCTGGCAGGCGCGCGACTCGAGCGAGGCGCTGCTCAGCGCGACGACGAACGTGTCGCAATCGCGGATGCTCTGGAGGATGTGGTCCCACCAGCGCTGACCGCCGGTGAGGTCGCGGTCGAGCCAGGCATCGTGCCCCAGGCTCTCGAGATCGCGGTGCAACTCGTCGATGCGGACCGCGTCCGCCCGGCTGTAGCTGACGAAGATCCTGCTCATGTCGAACCCCCACGACCGATGCCTGAGTGGATCCGGTGCTGAAGCGCTCCGCGCCGCCGCGAGTGTAGCGAGGCGGGTGGCGGCCCCCACGGGCGGCTGAGCGCGCCCCGGCGGCGCACGCCAGAGGCGCCGCACGTCCCGTACAGTACCCGCCGCATCCCCGCGCGTGCCGCGCGCACGCCGTCGGGGCGCAACGGACCCGCCGACCGCACCGTGGATATCGCCCTTCCCTGGACCGGCGGCGAGGTCTGCGCACAACGATGCGCCCGTCCTGATCGGAGGGTGCCCGGGGGAGAACACCATGAGCATCGAGCGCCTGCTGATCGCCAATCGCGGCGAGATCGCCGTCCGCATCACGCGTGCCGCCGCCGAGATGGGCATTCACACGGTGGCGGTCTTTCCGGCTGACGACGCCACCTCCCTGCACACCCGTGTCGCCGATCAGGCGCACGCGCTGACCGGCAGCGGTGCGGCCGCCTACCTGGACGGCGCGCAGATCGTCGCAGCGGCGGTGGCCACCGGCTGTGATGCCATCCACCCCGGGTACGGCTTCCTGAGCGAGAGCGCGGCCTTCGCGCGCCTATGCGCCGACGCCGGCATCACCTACGTCGGCCCCCGCCCCGAGGCGCTTGACCTCTTCGGCGACAAGGTGCGTGCGCGCGGCGTCGCGCAGGAGCACGCGGTGCCCGTACTCGAGGGCGCGGACGGCGAGACGAGCCTGGAGGACGCCCGCGCGTTCTTCGACGCGCTCCCGGACGGTTCCGCGATGATCGTGAAAGCGGTCGCGGGCGGCGGCGGACGTGGCGTGCGCATGGTCGCGCAGGCCGACGAACTCGATGCCGCGTACGCGGCCGCCGCGCGCGAGGCGCAGGCGGCGTTCGGCAACCCTGCGCTGTACGTCGAGCGCTTCCTGCCCCGCGCTCGCCACATCGAGGTGCAGGTGGCCGGCGACCGGCTGGGCGCCGTCTCACACCTCTGGGAACGCGACTGCTCCCTGCAGCGCCGCCACCAGAAGGTGCTCGAATACGCGCCGTCGCCCAACCTCTCGCCAGAATTGCGCGAACGCATGCTCGAGGCGGCCGTGCGGCTGGCCGGCGCCACCCGCTATGAGAACCTCGGCACGATCGAGTTCCTGGTCGACGCCAGCACGGGTGCGCTCGCTCCCCGCGACGAGTCCTTCTTCTTCATCGAGGCCAACGCCCGCCTGCAGGTGGAGCACACGGTGACCGAAGCGGTCACCGGCATCGACCTCGTGCGCCTGCAGATCCGGCTGGCCGAAGGCGCGACGCTCGCCGAGCTCAACCTCACGCAGGACCGCGTGCCGGCGCCGCGCGGTTTCGCGATCCAGGCGCGTGTCAACATGGAAACCATGTCCGCCGACGGCACGACGCGGCCTTCCGGAGGCACGCTCACCGCCTTCGAAGCACCCTCGGGGCCGGGGGTACGCACGGACACCTTCGGCTACACGGGCTACCGCACGAGCCCCCGTTACGACTCGCTGCTTGCAAAAGTGATCACGCACTCCACCTCGCCGGACTTCGCGGACGCGACCCGCAAGGCGGATCGCGCGCTCGCAGAATTTCGGATCGAGGGCGCGGGGACGAACATCCCATTCCTGCGCGCGCTGCTCGCGCATCCGGACTTCGCCGCCGGCCAGCTGTACACGCGCTTCGTCGACGACCACATCGCCGAGCTGGCGGGGGCGGCCGCCGGAGAACGGCGCAAGCTCTTCTTCGAGCTGCCGCCGCCCGAGGCGCCCGTGGCGGCGCCCGCGACCCCCGCGACACCGGCGGTCGCGGCGGCGGCCGGTGC
>JAQBZW010000054.1 GCA_027622315.1 Chloroflexota bacterium
TCGCCGCCGGCGCCTCGCCGCCAGCCGGCGACGGCACGCGCGGCCTTCGTGCCGCCCGACGCCGGCGAGGCCACCGAGGAGCTCCAGGCGCTCCGAGCACGCTGGGACGAGATCCGCGATCAGGCGCGCAAGCTCCACTTCCGCGCCGCGGCGCTCCTGAACACGGCCTATCCGAAGTCGATCGAGGGTGATCAGGTCGTGCTCGGGTTCCGCTTTCCGAACCATGTCGACATGGTGCGCGAGGCGGAAGGCGGCCGCGTGATGGCCGTCATCGGCGAGGCCGTCTCCACCGCCGTCGGGCGGACCGTCACGGTGGAGCCCGTGCTCTGGGAGGAACTCCAGAACGGCGCGCCCGCGCCCGCGCGGCAGACGAGCGGCGGGCACCTCGTGGACGAGGCACGCAAGCTCGGCGCCGTTCCGGTCGACGAGTAGACTCCCCGCGTGAATGCATTCGACGGTCCGGGCGCGGAGTCACCGATCACCCGGCTCGTGGAGGCGTTTCATCGCCTCCCGGGCATTGGCCCGAAGTCAGCGCAGCGGCTCGCCTACTACATCCTCCGCGCGCCCGATGCCGAAGCGATCGCGCTCGCGGAAGCGCTGATCGAGGTCAAGCGTTCCGTCGTGCTCTGCGCGCGCTGCCAGGACCTGACGACGCAGTCGCCCTGTCGCATCTGCTCGGACGGCGCTCGTGATCGAGTCACGATCTGCGTGGTCGAGGAGCCGCTCGACGTGCGCGCGATCGAGCGCACGGGCGGGTTCCACGGCCTCTACCACGTGCTCCACGGGGTGATCTCTCCGGCGGACGGCATCGGCCCCGAGGATCTGAAGATCCAGGAGCTGCTCGCACGCATTCGCGATATCGACACCGGCGTCACCGAGGTGATCGTCGCGACGAACCCGAATCTCGAGGGCGAGGCGACGGCGATGTACCTGGGGCGGCTGCTGCAGCCGCTGGGCATCCGCGTCACGCGGCTGGCACGAGGACTGCCCGCCGGCGCCGATCTCGAATACGCGGATGACGTCACGCTTGGGCGGGCCCTGGAATTCCGTCAGGAAGTGGGGTGAGGCGGCTCAACCCGGAATACTGGTGGAGTCGCCTGCCTCGGCCGTGGAAAGCGGCCGTCTTCGGCTTCCTGATCGGCCTGCTCTGGACGGCGCTCTCCGGGCTCTTCTTCGAAGAGCCGCTGATCTCAATGTTCAGCGCCTTGCTCTGGGCGGCCGCCGCCGGCTCGACGATCAGGCTGCGCGACCGCCTGCGGGAGCGTCGGCCCCCGCGCTGACGTTCGTCGCGTGTGCGCCGGCGGCTGCGCGCCTCCCGGCGACGCCGACTACGATCGCCCCATGCCCACCCGCATCCCACGCGTCACCAAGACCGAGGCGATCGTGCTTCGCCATCGCCGGCTCGGCGATGCGGATCGCATCGTCACGCTGCTCACGCCCGCGCGCGGCAAGATCGACGTCGTCGCGAAAGGCGCGCTGCGCTCGCGCAGTCGCATGGCGGGCCACCTCGAGCCGCTGACGCGCACCGAGGTTGTGCTCGCACACGGCCGCTCGATGGACATCGTCACGCAGGCGCAGACCGTGGACGCGTTCACGGCGCTGCATCGCGACCTCGACCGCCTGAGCACCGGCATGTACCTGCTCGAAGCGACGGACCGCCTCACCTTCGAGGAGGCTGATCTGCACACGGTCTACGACCTGCTGCATGCGGCACTGGTGCGCCTCGCACGCGGTGACGGACTGCAGCTCGTCGCGCGCACGTTCGAGTTGCGGCTGCTCGACGCCACCGGGTTCCGCCCCGAGTGGTCGCAGTGCCTGTCGTGCAACGCAGCGGTCGCTGCCGATGACGCTGCCTGGTCCCCGACCAGCGGCGGCGTTCTGTGCGCAACCTGCCGCTCGTCGCGCGGCGGAGCTGTGCCGATCGACTCCAAAGTGCTCCGCGTGCTGCGCGCCTTTCAGGCGCTCCCCTACGAAGAGGCGGCGCGCATCCGGCTCGAGCCGGAGCTGAGCGGCCACGTCGAGCATGTGATGCATGAGCTCATGCAGGCGCTGAGCGAGCGCGAGATGAAGAGCGCGCACTTCGTGGCGACCGCGCGCCGGGCTGCGACGCGCGTGGCCGAGTTGCCCGACGACGATGACGATGCTGCCGCCACGCGCTGGTGATGCCAGTGCACTCGGCCCGCGTCGCAGGTGAATGAGGAGCCCCGATGGGCAAGGTGGTGTACTCGATGAGCGTGTCGCTCGACGGCTTCGCGGCGGCTCCCGACGGCTCGCTCGACTGGGTCATGATGGACGACGAGCTGCACGCCTACTTCAACGACCAGGCGCGTGCGCACGGCGCCTTTCTCTACGGGCGCCGCCTCTACGAGCTGATGACCGCGTACTGGCCCACGGCGGACGAACACCCGGACGTCACGCCCGTCGAGGCGGACTTCGCGAGCGTCTGGCGGGCGAAGCCGAAGGTCGTCTTCTCGACCACGCTCGAGCGTGTGGAGTGGAACAGCCGCCTCGCCCGGGATGGGCTTGCCGAGGAAATCGCAGGACTGAAGGCGGAATTCGCGGGCGACCTCGACGTCGGCGGCCCGACGCTCGCGGCGTCGCTCGGGCGCCTGGACCTCATCGACGAGTACATCCCGTGCGTCCACCCGGTGATCCTGGGCGAGGGCCAGCCGTTTCTTCGGGCCCCGAGAGCCGCCGCCGACCTGCGGCTGATCGACACGCGGACGTTCGGCTCAGGCGTCGTCGCCCTCCGCTACGAACGCGCCCGCCCAGCCTGACGCGCGCCGCGGTCGATCTCGTGGGGCACGCGCCTTCGCCCCGTCACCGTCGGCGGGTGGAGCACCCGCCATCAATGCGATTCGCCTGAGCTGAAGCGGATGCCGGCCGGGGAGCTCGCGCGAGCCCGTAGTCGACGAGGCCTACGACTCCCGCGCGAGCACGTATTCGACCAGGCCCTCGAGTGTCGTGCGCTCCTCGCCGGGCGGAAGCACGGCGAGCGCCTGCTTCGCCTCGCCGGCGAAATTGCGGGCTGTCTCCATGCTCTGGGCGAGCACGTCCGATTCCTGGATCTCCCGGATCGCGCGCTCGAAATTCGCGCGCGGGCGGATGCCCTCGAAGGCCTTCTTCACGGGGTTGTCGTCAGGGTTGCGGCGCATGTACAGGATCGCCGGCAGCGTGAGCGTGCCGCTCTGGAGGTCTGACCCGACGGGCTTCCCCATCACCTCCGCGTCGCCGGTGAAGTCGAGAATGTCATCCACGATCTGGAAGGCGATACCGAGGCGCAGGCCAAAAAGCCGCATCGCCTCGCACTGCTCGGGCGTCGCCCCGCCGACGATTGCACCGCCCTCGGCGGCCGTGCCGAAGAGCGACGCGGTCTTGCCGATGATGCGGTCGAGATAGCGCTGCACGTCCTCGGAGTACTGGAAGACCGTCATGTCCTGGGTGAGCTCGCCGTTGGCCATGAGCATGAGCGTCTGCGCGAACTTGCGGACGACGACCGTGCTGTCTGTGCGCGCGATGAAGTCGGCGGCGTGGGCGAACATGTAGTCGCCGAGCATGACGGACGCGGCGTTGCCGAACAGCGCTGCGGAGGTGGGCTTGCCGCGGCGCTCCGCTGCCTCGTCGATCACGTCGTCGTGCACGAGCGTGGCGGTATGGAGCAGTTCGACGCTCGCGGCGAGCGGCACCAGCCGCTCGATCGGGTAGCCGGCATCTCCGACGCGGCCGGCGAGCAGTGCGATCGCGGGCCGCATCATCTTCCCGGTCCCGGAGAGCGCCTGCTCGATCATCTTGCGCAGGAACTCGAACTCGACGTTCGCTGCGACCGCGAGCATCTGCTCGCGCACAAGCGGGAGATCCGCGGCGACGGGGCCGTACAGCTCCGGCGCGATCGGTGGCGCGTCCGTGCGCGGGCGCGTGGCGGTCACCACGGACGGCGCGAGGTGCGCCGTGCGCGCCGTCGCTTCCGCGACGCCGAGCGCCTCCGCGTCCTCGAACGCTCGCGGGCGCGGGATCTGCGCGATCGGGGCGTCGGTGGTCTCGTCGCCGGCAGTGGCCGGGAGGAAGCGCCAGAGCGCGACGTACGCGAGCCCGCCGATGCCGGCCGTCCCGACCGAAATCGCGACGGTGGCGGCGCGCACGACCGGTACCGGGAAGCGGTAGCGCGCCGCAATGCCGGCGCAAACGCCGCCGATCACGCCGTGCTGCATATCGCGGGTGGTCGCCAGCGTCATCGTTCACTCCCGTGCGCGTCGGGCAGCGCGAATGCGAACAGTCGCGCCGCGTTCGCCGAGGTCGCCCGTACCAGTTCCGCGGGCGAGCAGCCACGCTGCTCGGCCACGAAGCGCGCCGTCTCCACCACGTATGCCGGTTCGTTGCGTTGACCGCGACGCGGTACCGGCGTGAGGGAGGGACAGTCGGTCTCGAGCACCATGGCAGCAAGGGGGATCGTACACGCGACCTCGCGGCCGCGCGCGTTGTTCGCGTAGGTGACCGTGCCCGGGATCGAGATCGCGAAGCCGAGCGCGACGTAGCGGGCGGCAAGCTCGGCGCTACCCGCGTAGCAATGCATCATGCCGATCTCCCGGTCTGGGCCGAGGTAGCGCCCGACGCGCTCCGCCCAACCGGCGAGCACGGCGAAGCTCTCTTCGTCGGCGTTGCGGGAGTGAATCACCACCGGGAGCGCCGTCTCACGGGCGAGGTCGAGCTGCCAGTCGAAGGCGGCGTACTGGGCGTCCGGCGGACTGAGGTTGCGGTAGAAGTCGAGCCCGATCTCCCCGACGGCCACGAAGCCGCCGCCACCGACCAGCGCACGCAGGCCCTCTCGCTCGCCGTCGAGACGCGACGCCTCGTGCGGGTGCAGCCCCGCGACCGCGTGCACGCGCTCATCGCGGCGCGCGAGATCAAGGCAGCGCAGGCTCGTGTCAGTGTCGACGCCAACCTCGACGACGCCGGCGAGGCCGGCGTCCCAGGCGCGGGCGATCGTGGCGTCGTAGTCGTCGTCGAACTCGCGCGACCACGTGTGTGCATGCGCATCGATCACGCCGGGGAGCGGTTCGACCGGACGGGGAGCGGGCGGCGGCATCGCGCGCTACTGCCCGATCCGGGCTTCCTCTTCGGCCACGATCGACTCATCGAGCTTGCGGAAGAGCGGACGCGGCTCGGGCAGGGGGGTGCCCGCAGCGACCGCAGAGCGGCGCCAGCCGGCCGCCTGGATCTCGCCGTCGTTGCCCACGAAGCGCCAGGCCTCGGCGGAGGTGAATGGGAGGAACGGCTGCAGCATCGAAGCGATGCCGCTGATCGCATTGATCGCGACGAACAGCGTCTCCGCCGCATGCGCACGGTCCGTCTTGATCGCAGTCCATGGCGCACGGTCGTCCAGGTAGCGGTTCGCGTCCTGGGCAACGCTCATCGCGTCGCCGAGTGCGCGCCGGAGGTTCACCTGTTCGAGGCTCTCGCCCACGGTCGCGAACGCTGAGTCCACGCGGTCGAGCAGCGCCTGTGATTCGAGGGCAATCGTGCTCGGCGACTCCGGCACACGCTGCTCGAAGTTGCGACGCGCGAACGTGACCACGCGGTTCACGAGGTTGCCCCAGCGCGCGAGTAACTCGTCGTTGTTCCGGCGCACGTACTCGACCCAGGTGAAGTCCGAGTCCGACGTCTCCGGCATCGTTGCCGTGAGCGTGTACCGGAGCGGGTCGGGGTCGTAGCGGTCGAGGTAGTCCGGCATCCACAGCGCCCAGTTGCGGCTCGACGACGCCTTCATCCCGGACATCGTGAGGTACTGGTTCGCCGGTACGTCGTATGGGAGATCGAGATCGCCGTAGCCCATGAGCAGCGCGGGCCAGATCACCGTGTGGAACGGGATGTTGTCCTTGCCGATGAAGTACACGGTGCGCGCGTTCGGATCCTGCCACCACTGGCGCCAGGACTCGGGATCCCCGTCCGGGTTGGCGTCGCTCGCGGCCCACTCCTTCGTAGCCGAGAGGTAGCCCATCACGGCTTCGAACCAGACGTAGATGCGCTTGTTCTCGTAGCCCTCGAGCGGGACCGGGACGCCCCACGCGATGTCGCGCGTGAAGGCGCGGTCGATCAGGCCTTCGCGCAGCCAGCCGAGCGTGAAATTGCGAACGTTCAGGCGCCAGTGCTCCTGCCGATCGACCCATTCACGGAGCGGATCCGTGAAGGCGGAGAGCTTGAAGAAGAAGTGTGTCGATTTGCGCCGTTCGGGCGTGGCATCGGAGAGCCGAGAACGAGGATTGATCAGCTCGAGCGCGTCGAGCGTGGACTGGCAGTTGTCGCACTGGTCACCACGCGCACGTTCGTCGCCGCAACGCGGACACGTGCCCTCGACATAACGGTCTGGCAAGAAGCGCCCGACGACGGGGTCGAACAGCAGCTCCTGCTCCGCCTCGTAGAGGTACCCGCGTTCGTGAAGCTTCAGGAACATGTCCTGCGCGACCGCGGAGTGGTTCGGGGTTTCCGTCGACGTGAAGAGGTCGAACGAGATGCCGAAGCGCGCGAACGTATCGAGGAAGCTGGCGTGGAAGCGCGCGAGCACCTCGGTCGGCGTGATGCCTTCCTGTTCGGCGCGGATGGTGACCGGGGTGCCGTGCGCGTCCGACCCGGAGACCATCAGCACGCGCTGGCCCCGCATGCGCTGATACCGCGCGAAAATATCGGCCGGGAGGTATGCGCCGGCGATCTGGCCGGCGTGGAGCGGGCTGTTCGCGTACGGCCACGCGACGGCGACGAGGATCGCTCGCGGCGCCTCCCCCGAGGTGTTCGACGACGGCTCCGCTGGCGACATGGGGACGCATCCTAGCATGGGCCACTCGCAGGGCCCACGGGGTCGATTCGGCGCGAGCACGGACCTGCAGGCACGCCGGATCCGGGCCGATCATTTCATGCGGACGGGGAGGCGCCGGGCTGGACGGCCGGGTCCGAAACGCGCGCTCGATGATGTGCTCAAGGATGTGATCGGTTCCCGTTGACCCTGCGCGCGCGTGGCCTCTACGATGAACGGAATTCCTCCGAGTGCTGCCAGGCGGGGAGCCAATGCGAGGTCAGTCGGTATCGCTTTTCTTTCGCCCGTATCGGGCGAGTACGCACGCGTTCGAGACCCCTCGCTTTGAGGGGTCTCTGCGTTATGGGGGTGTGATGTGGTCGTGAGCACGCAAAGTCAAGTGTCGACCGACGTCGCCGGGATCGCCCGCAAGACGCTCGAGCATGCATACGGCTTCGATGACGTGGCGATCGTGCCCGGGGCCATCACGACCAACCCGGAGATGGTCAGCACGGAGTTCACGCTCGGCGAGCACACGTTCCCGGTGCCGATCATCGCGTCGTCCATGGACGGCGTGGTCGATCCGGCGTTCGCGATCAAGATGTCGAAGCTCGGCGGTCTCGCCGTGCTCAACCTCGACGGCGTGTGGACGCGCTACGAAGATGCCGACGCCGTGCTCGAGGAGATCGCAGGCGCGTCGCTCGAGGAGTCCACGCGCATCATCCAGCGCGTCTACCAGGCGCCGATCCGCGAGGACCTGATCGGCCGGCGCATCGAACAGATCAAGGCCGGCGGCGGAACGGCGGTAGTTGCCTCCACACCCCAGAACACCAAGCGCTTTGCCCCGATGTCCCGTGAAGCCGGCGTCGACGCGTTCGTCGTCGCCTCGACCGTCACGACCGCGCGCCACGTTTCGCGCTCGCTCAAGGGCCTCCGCCTCGACGAGCTCGTGGAGCACATGGCGGGGGTGCCGATTCTCGTGGGCAACACCGTCGACTTCCAGGCCACGCTCGAGCTGATGGCGATGGGTATCGATGGCGTACTGATCGGCGTTGGGCCGGGCGCGGCGTGCACGTCCCGCGAAGTGCTCGGCATCGGCATGCCGCAGGTGAGCGCGACGCTCGAAACGGCGCACGCACGCGATGTCTACTTCGCGCAGACCGGCCGCTACGTTCCGATCATCACTGACGGCGGCATCCGCACCGGCGGTGACGTGGCGAAGTCGATCTGTGCGGGCGCGGACGCAGTCATGATCGGTTCGCCGTTCGCCGGGTGCGAGGGCGCGCCGGGACGCGGCTACCACTGGGGCATGGCGACGCCGCACGCGGAGCTGCCGCGCGGCGTGCGCGTAAAGGTCGGGCAGACACACACCGTCGAGTCGCTGCTGTTCGGTCCGACCTCCAAGACCGACGGCACGGAGAACCTTGTGGGTGCGCTGCGCACGTCGATGTCGACCTGCGGTGCGCAGACGATCCGTGACTTCCACAACACCCGCATGATCATCGCGCCGTCGATCAAAACCGAAGGCAAGATCTACCAGCTCGCGCAGACGCGACCGGCCGGCATCTAGGTCGGACCGGTGGAGCAGCGAAGACGAAGGGCGCCCGACCGGGCGCCCATTTCATACCTGTCAGCAGCCAGGCTGGCCGTGGTTTCCGCAGCAGTTCTGTCTCAGCCGCACGCGGAGCCAATAGTTGCGCAGGGCAAGCCGGAGCTTCGTCGCGAACGGAGCCTCGTACTCGTTCCAGTTCGAGAAGATCGCGCGGAACGACCCTCGTCCGCCATCGTTGGCACACATGATCGACGCCTTCCCTGCCGCGCACGCGAGGCGCGTGCCCTCCGTGCGTCAGCCCGGATCGTACACGTCGCCACCGGCCCGCATGAACGCGAGCAGCAGCGCGTTCACGCGCGCGGGCGCGTCCGCATGCACGAAGTGCGCGGCGTCGACGACACGCTCGATCTGGACGGAGCCTGCGGCCGCCGGTCCGGGATCGGCGAGCGACGGCCGCAGGTAGCTGTCGCGTTCGCCCCAGATCACGAGCGCAGGCGCGGCGATCGGGACCGCCGCACGCGCGCTGCGTATCGCGCGGAGCTGTGACGGCAGCGCCCGGTACGGCGCGAGCGCGCCCGTGAGCGCACCTGGACGCCGCCACCCGCGGCGATACTGTTCGATGTCCGCATCGCTGAACGCGCCGGGGACGCCCCCGTAGGTCAGCGCCCGGCGGAGCAAGGCGAAGTCGCCGGCCGCGAGCAGGCGCTCCGGGAGGCCGGGCGCCAGGAACGCCAGCATGTACGCGCTGCGCGCGAGCTGGCGCGGGTCCCGCAGCGCGTGGGCGAAGCGCCCCGGGTGCGGTCCGTTGAGCGCGACCAACCGCCTCACGAGCGCCCGATCGCGCTGGGCGAGCCGCCATGAGACCGCGGCTCCCCAGTCGTGCCCGACGATCGTGGCGTGCGCGACGCCCGCCGCCCGCATCACGCCGGCGACATCGTCCGCGAGCCGGTCGAGCGTGTATGCGCTCGTCGCGCGTGGACGGTCCGAGTCGCCCACCCCGCGCATGTCCGGCGCGAGCACGCGGTAGCCCGCCGCCGCCAGCGGCGGAATCTGCTTGCGCCACGAGTACCAGCTCTCGGGAAAGCCGTGCAGCATGACGACGACGTGACCGGCCGCGGGGCCCGCCTCCACGTAGTGGAGGCGCACGCCGTCAACGGTCACCGCGCGGTGTGTGAGCTGGCCACTGAGCACGGGGTCGATCGTCATGAGCCGAGGGTAGAGCGGGCATGCGACTCGGGAGGCCGCTCGCCGCCGGTCGGCGTGGCAGAATCACGGCGGCAAGCACGGGATGGGAGGGCTGCTGTGACGGGGATCTGGTCTGGCGACACCCGATGCGTGGTCATGCTCGGCTTCGACGTGGACGGGCCGTCCGCGATGATTCGGCGCAATCCCGAGGTCGAGCACATGCCCTCGGCGCGCTCGATGGGCGAGTTCGGACCCGCCGTCGCCGTGCCGCGCATCCTCGAACTCCTGAACGAACAGCGCATCCCCGCCTCGTTCTACATCCCGGGGTGGGTGGCCGAGCGCTGGCCGGGCGCGGTTGAGCAGATCGCGAGCGCGGGTCACGAGATCGGGCATCACGGCTACCTCCATGAGCCCCCGGCCTCGCTCGCCGGCGACGAAGAGGGAGCGGTACTCGATCGCGGCAGCGAGGTGCTCGAGCGGCTCACCGGCGAACGGCCACGCGGTTACCGCTCGCCGTCGTGGGAGCTGAGCTCACGCTCGCTTGAGCTGCTCGCCGATCGCGGCTTCGTGTACGACTCGAGCCTCATGGGCGACGACGCGCCGTATCTCGTCGACGCCGGCGGCGGGCGGCGGCTGGTGGAGATCCCGGTGCACTGGTCGCTCGACGATGCGCCCTTCTATCCGTTCAACCCGGCGACCGGTCGCACGGAGGTGATGGCGAGCCCCGGCCAGGTCTACGACACCTGGGCGTCCGCCTTCGACGAGCTGTACGCACGCGGTCGCGCGTACACGCTCACGCTCCACCCGTGGATCAGCGGCCGAGCGGGCCGGCTCGCGATGATCGAGCGCCTGATCGCGCACATTCGCGAGCGTCCCGGTGTCGAGTTCGCCCGTGCGATCGACGTGGCGGAGCGGTTCGCCGCGACCGAGGCAAGCGGCGGCTGATAAGCCGCCGACAAGGCCGGCAGGCGCATCCTTCGTTTCACTCAGCACGGATGAGCGGGAGCCGGCCATGACTCTGCGCCGGGCGTGAGCCCGGCGCCAGTACGTGACTCGGTCCTGCCGTCGGGGGCGGCCGACGGCAGCCCCGGGCGCCTCCGCTCATCCTGAGCGCAGCGAAGGGCGCGACCCCGTAAGCGGACGCCGCCCCGGCCCGTTCGTCCCGAGTGAAAGCGAGGGACGGAGGGGGTGCGTGCATCATCCGGTCGGCCGGCGTCAGCCGCCTGCGGCCAACTCCGCCGGTGGGTAGCCACAACGCACTTCCACCACGCGACGCGAGTCGCGGAGATCGCGGTGGATCGTGGTCACACAGTCGTCGCGGCCGAGACCGGCGCGGATCAGGTCCTCCACGAACAGCGCCTGGCCGGCGCCGATCTCCATGAGCACCGCGACCGGCCCATCGGCGATGTGCGCTGCGAGCTGGTCGGCGAAGCTGCGGAAAGGGGCGAGACCATCATCGCCGCCGTCGACGGCGAGCCGGGGCTCGGAGTCGCGGATCTCCTCAGGGAGCGCCTCGAACTCATCGGTCGGGACATAGGGGAGGTTCGCGAGCACGATGTCGAGCGGCTCGCCGATCGGCTCGAGCAGGTTGCCCGCGAGCAGCACGACGCGCTCCGTGACCCCGAGCGTGCGGCGGTTCTTGCCCGCCCAGGCCAGCGCCTCGGTCGACAGGTCGGTCGCGAAGAACTTCGCACTCGGGGCGTGACGCGCGACCGCGATGGCGACGGCGCCGGAGCCCGTGCCCACATCAGCGACGCGCACGATACGGCGCGCGCGCGGGTGCTCGCGGATCGCCGCGAGCGCGGCTTCGACCAGCGTCTCCGTCTCCGGCCGGGGGACGAGGCAGCCGGGCCCGACGGCGAAGCGCAGTCCATAGAACTCGCGGAAGCCGAGGATGTATGCGAGCGGCTCGTGGCCGAGCCGGCGGGCGAGCAGCGCCTGAAAGCGCTCGAGTGTGTCGGGCGCCGGGGGATCGCCTCCGGCAGCGATCACGTGCGAGCGGTCGAGGCCGGCGGCCTCGCCGTAGAGCAGGTCGGCTTCGAGCCGCGCCTCGTCCAGATCATCGGCGCAGCGTGCCGTCAGCAGCTTCTCGGCGGCGGACTGAATCACGGCGCGGAGCCGGGGTTCGGGGGGCGCGGTCATGCCTGCGCGGGATCCTCGCGATGTCGCAGGACCTCGTACAGCAGCAGTCCCGCCGCGACCCCCACGTTCAGCGAGCTCGAGCGGCCGAGCATGGGAATGCGCACGAGCACGTCGCAGGCGTCGCGTTCCTCGGACGACAGCCCTTCGCGTTCGTTGCCGAGGAGCAGCACGCACGGATCGCCGTACTGCGCCTCCCGGTAGTCCACGGCGCCGCTGGCGGATGAGCCGACGAGCGCGGCCCCGCGCCGGCTCGCCCACGCGCGCAGGTGACTGAAGGTGGTGCGCGCGATCACGGTCGAGAAGACGGCGCCCATGCCGGCGCGAACGGCGGCCGGGTCGTACGGATCGGTGGAGGGGCCAAGCAGGATCACGCCGGCGGCGCCGCTGGCGTCGCAGGTGCGCAGAATCGTGCCGAGGTTGCCCGGGTCGCCAATCGCGTCGAGCGCCAGCCAGCGCTCTCCGGGCGCGGGCGTGATCTCGTCGATCTCGGACCACCGCTGGCGGACGACGGCGGCAAGACCCTGCGGGCCGTCGCGGTCCGAGAGCGAGCGGAAGACGTCGGTGGTCACCTCGAGCATCGGCACCTTGCGCTCCACGGCGTCGGCGACGAGGCCGAGCGCGAACTCGCTCGTGAGCCGGCGTGGCGCGACGACCAGCGTCTCGACCACGGCGCCAGCCTGGATCGCCTCGCCGACGACACGGATGCCTTCGACATAACAGAGGCCGCTCTGCTCGCGCGTCTTGCGCATGCGGAGTGCTTTGATTTCGCGGATGCGGGGATTGGAGGCACTGGAGATTGATGACGGCATGGCCGGATCGTACGGGCGCGCGGCGGCTGGGTCGCGCTCTTCGGCGCGCCTGCGTGCGTTCGCCCGTTCGTGGTCAGCCCAGTCGAACCATGAACCGGCTCCGCCCTGACGGAGGCGATCGAGCACCCGGCGAGCCCCAGCCGCCGACCACGCTTCATGCGCCGTGCGCGTTACGGCCGGTCGCGCACGGACGGAGCGTCGGGTTCGTGGTTCGACGATGCTGACCACGAACGGGACGCGCGGATGAAGCTCTCCGGAAAGTCCTTGCGGCGGGCGAACTCTCGATGTGCCGCGCGGCCGAACTCGGCCGCCGGGCACGTCCCGGGGGTCAGCCTGCGGCGGCGATCCCGCGCCGGATCTGCTCGCTGTGCACGATGTCGTGTCCCGCGAGTAGCGCGGTGATTTCGCGCACCGTCTGCTCGCCACGCTCGGGGTGCATGCCTGTGCGGGTCCACTCCGTCTCGTCGAGCGAGCGCCAGACCGCGAGGTTCGCCTCGCGCAGCGCGACCCAGCGCGTGAGCGCGGAGGTGGGGCCGGCGTCGAGGTGTGCGAAGCGCGCCGTCCAGACCTCCTGGTCGTACGGCACGAGCAGCGGTCGATCGTCGGTCACGATCATGCGTACGCGCGTGCCCCAGACCATGTCGTTGTCGGAGAGGTGCGAGAGCACCTGTGCCGGCGCCCATTCGCCGGCGGCCGGCGCGCGTCCGAGCACGGCGGCCGACACGCCGGTGGTCAGCATGCGCACCTCGTCGAGCGTGGCGGTGAGGACGGAGAGCGGGTCGCGGCCGCCGAGCGCCGCGAGGATCTCCTCGCGGTACCGGTCGAACTCAGAGCTGGGATTGGCCATGCGTCGGAGTCTCGTGCCGGTGCGGGCGTTCAGACCGCGACCGTGGCGAGCGCGCGGGCCTGTTCGTCCTGGCTGACGGCGTCGATCAACCCGTCGATCTCGCCGTCCATGACCCGCGGGATGCTGTGGATCGTGAGGTTCACGCGATGGTCCGTGATGCGGTCCTGCGGGTAGTTGTACGTCCGGATCTTCTCCGCGCGTTCACCGGAGCCGACCTGCGATCGGCGGGTGCTGGCCTCTGCGTCGGCAGCCTTCTGGCGCTCCATCTCATACAGGCGCGCGCGCAGCACGGACTCGGCCTTCGCGCGGTTCTTCGCCTGCGAACGTTCGTCCTGGCACTGGACCACGATGCCCGTCGGCTCGTGTGTCATGCGCACCGCTGTGGCGACCTTGTTCACGTTTTGACCGCCGGCGCCGCCCGAGTGGTAGATGTCGATGCGGACCTCGCTCCAGTTGATGTCGATGTCGACGTCGTCGACCTCGGGGAGCACCGCGACGGTTGCGGTCGAGGTGTGGATGCGGCCCTGGGACTCGGTCTCCGGCACGCGCTGCACGCGATGCACGCCGGATTCGTACTTCAGGCGCGAGTAGGCGCCGCGGCCGTTCACCTCGAACGTGATCTCCTTGAAGCCGCCGCTCGAGGCGGCGGATGTGTAGAGGATCTCGGTCTTCCAGTTCTGACGCTCGGCGTAGCGCTGGTACATGCGGAAGAGGTCGGCCGCGAACAGCCCGGCCTCGTCGCCGCCCGTCCCCGAGCGGATTTCGACGATCACGTCGCGCTCGTCCGCGGGGTCCTTCGGGATCAGCGCGAGTCGCAACGCCTGCTCGACACGCTCGACCTCGGGCTCGAGGCGCTCGACCTCTTCCTGTCCGAGCTCGCGCATCTCGGTGTCGGAGTCGCGTTGCAGCGCGCGCGCATCGTCGAGCGCCCGCTGCGCGTCACGGAACTCGCGAAAGAGCGTGACGACCTGCTCAAGCGTGGCGCGTTCGCGCGCGATCTCCTCGACGCGCCGGTGGTCGGCGACGACCTCCGGCCGGGAGAGCAGCGCGGTCAACTCCTCGTAACGGGCTTCGATCTCGGCGAGGCGTTCGAGCATGAGGTCAGATTACCAGCGTGGCGCGGTAGGGGGCCGGAGCTGGACCTACGACTCCTGTGGTGCGTCCTTGCCGGCGTATTGAGAGAGGATCGCGCCGGCGTGGCCGGTTGCCGGATCGATCGTCACGAGCGGTCAATCTGTTGCGAGCCGAATCCGGGATCGAGCACCTGTTGCTCGGTCATGCTCAGGTCGCGCATCAGCTGAATGACGGTGCGCTGTCCGCGGTCGCTGCCGGCCAGCAGTTCGTGCCGGAGATGCTCGGTGAGCCGTCGACGGCGCAGATAGCGGACGCCCCAGTATTGCCAGAAGGCGTAGATCGAGCCGACCACGACGGCGACCCCGGACACGATTGAGATGATGTCTGCGCTCTCGGTCATCGAAGGCATCGATCGGTCCCCCGTCCTGGCGCTTCCCGGCCCGCTAGGCTGCGGGAACCGTATCCGATGCGCTCGAGCCGAAGATGGGGTGCGCGATGGAGCACGCCGGCACCTGGCACCACGGACTCGTCGCGCGCTGGTGGGCCGAGTTCAATGTCGACGGGCCCGAGATCGAATACTTCCGCGGCCTGATCGCCGAACACGGCGCCCCGGCCCTCGATGCGGGGTGCGGAACCAGCCGCCTACTCATCCCGTTGCTCCGCGAGGGCATCGACGTGGACGGCGTCGACCTCTCCGACGACATGCTGGCGTACTGCCGAAGGCGGGCCGAGCGCGACGGGCTGACGCCGCGGCTATTCGCCCAGCCCCTGCACGCGCTTCAACTGCCGCGCCGCTATCGCACGGTCTTCGTGTGCGGAACGTTCGGTATCGGAGGCGAACCCACGCTCGATGCGCTCGCCGCCGTGCGGCTGCGCGACGCGTTGGAGCCTGGCGGCGTGCTGGCGATCGACCTGCCGGATGCAGTCGACGGGGAGCGGTGGCGAACGTGGGCAGAACGGGCGCAGGCACGGATGCCGAACCCGTGGCCCGCGGAGGGCGAGCGCCGTGTCGCCGCTGACGGCGCCGTGCTCGAGATGCGCTCGCGCATCGCGGACGTGGACCCGCTGGCTCGCGTGCTCACGATGCAGATTCGGGTCGGCATCCGTCGCGACGGCGTGCTCTCCGGCGAGGAGGAGTACACGCTCCGGCACACGGTGTACTCGGAGGAGCAGGCGATCGCGCTGCTCCGCGGTGCGGGGTTCGAAGACGTGCGTCCGGTAGACGGCTATACGGCCGACGGCGCGATCGGCGGCGGGAACGCGTCCGGCGTGGTGCGTGTGGTAATCGCGTCCGGCTAGTCGACGACCGCCCGCCCCCAGCGCACGACTTCCAGCACGCCCTCGACCGATAGCGACCGCTGCTCCTCGTCGGTCGCGAGCGGCTTCAGCTGCACGACGCCATCCCGCGCCTCGTTGTCGCCGACGATCGCGGCGAAGCGGGCGCCGGAGTTGGCGGCGCTGCGCAGCTGTGCGCGCATCGAGCGGCCGGGGATGCCGCCGCGCACCGTCAGGCCGGACGCGCGCAGCGTGCGCGCGATGCGGAGCGCGGCC
>JAQBZW010000055.1 GCA_027622315.1 Chloroflexota bacterium
AGTAGCCGCGTGGCCTCCAGCGGCGGCGCGCCGGCCAGCGCGAGCAGGACGAGCCCCACCAGCGCGGCCACGGCCGCGGGGAACGCGCCCCACGACGCCCGCCGAGCGCGTGCGATCACGCGGGCATCGCTCCCGCGAGACCGGCGATCAGCGCACCCAGCTGTTCGCCGCCGGTCGAGCGCGCGTCGAGCGTCTCGATCACCCGGCCGGCGAAGCACACCATGATGCGGTCGCTCTGGCCGAGCAGCTCGTCCACGTCCGACGACGCGAAGAGCACGGTTGTACCCGTCGCAGCGCGCGCGCCGAGCTCGCCCCACACCCAGGCGCCCGACCCCACGTCGAGGCCACGCGTCGGCTGGTCGAGCAGCACGAGCCGCGGCTGTTCCGGCATCAGCGCGAGCAGCAGCCGCTGCTGGTTACCGCCCGAGAGCGACTCGGGCGTGGATGCGGTGCTGCCGCGAATCGAAAAGCGGTCGATCAGCCCGCGGGCACGCTGCTCGACGGCCGGCCAGTCGATCAGCACGCCGCCCCGCTCGTCCCCGAGCGCGACCAGCTCGGCGATCGAGAGCCCCGCCACGAGTCCCTCACCGAGCCGGTCCGCCGGCAGGTAGTGGATGCCGGTCGCCATGCGCTCGCGGTAGCCCGCGCGCGTGACGTCCTCGCCGTCGAGCACAATGCGCCCAGCTTCGGCGCGCACCAGTCCCGCAAGCGTGCGCAGCAGCACGCGCTGTCCGGAACCTTCGAGCCCCGCCAGCCCCACGATCTCGCCCCGCCGCAGCTCGCACGAGACGTCCGTGATCGCCGACGTACCGTCCCGGGCGCTCAGCCCGTCGAGCCGCAGCCGCGGTCCGCCCGGGCCCCCCGCCGCGCGCGACGCCGGCTCGACGGCCCGCCCGAACATCAGCGCGACCAGCTCCTCGAAGGGACAGGGCAGCTCGCGCTCGCCGACCACGCGACCGCGTCGCAGTACGGTCACGCGCTCGCAGATCGTCTCCACCTCCTCGAGCTTGTGCGAGACGAAGATCAGGCTCATCCCGCGCGCCGCGAGCCGGCGGACCGTCTCGAACAGGCGATCGCGCTGTGCGTCGGAGATCGCAGTCGTCGGCTCATCGAGGATCAGAACGCGCGCACCAAGCCAGAGCAGGCGTGCGATCTCGAGCTGCTGGCGCTCCCCGACCGTGAGCGTAGAGACGTCGACGTCGGGCGGCAGATCGAAACCGAACTCCGCGCAGACGCGCGCCAGCTCGCGCGCACCGGCCCGGCGATCGAGCCGCACGCCGCCCGGTGCGCCGAGCAGAAAGTTCTCGATCACGGTGAGCGAGGGCACGACCAGTGGATCCTGGTGCAGGATGCCGATGCCTGCGGCGAGCGCGTCGCGCGGCGAGCGGAGCGTCAGCGGCTGCCCGTCGAGCACGATCGTGCCGGCGTCCGCCTCGAGGTAGCCAGAGAGCACGCGCACAAGCGTCGATTTGCCCGCGCCGTTCTCGCCGAGCAGCCCATGCAGTTCGCCGGGCTCGACCCGGAGCGAAACGTCGTCGTTCGCCATCACGGCGCCGAAGCGCTTGCAGATCCCCCGCAGCTCCAGCGCCATGGCGGCGACGTGCCGGCTAGTTCGCCCGAGAGGCGCCCTGCATGCCCTCGAGCAACTGCGGCAGGTACCACACCTCTTGTGCCGTGGCGGGGATGCCGTCCGCGAGGAACGCCGAGGCGTCCTGGTAATTCAACGGTCCCGTCCACAGCTTGATTGAACCGTCGGCCAGCCCGGCGATGAAGCTGTCGAGCTGCGTCGCATGCTCCGCGGTCAGTCCCTCGCCCTTCGTGAAGCCGATCGCGCTCGTGTCGGGGTTGTTGATGTCGCTCCAGTCCGGGCCAACCAGCGTGAAGGCCGCCGTGAACGAGCCGTCCTGCACCGACCGCGCGGCGGAAAGGTACGCGGGCCCCCAGTTGAAGTACGGCACGCCGAGGCAGACCTGGGGCGCGAGGTCACACGCGTCCCGGTGGTCGTACGGGATCGCCCAGACGGTGCTGCCCGATTGCGCGACCTGCCCCGCGCGCACCAACGCCTCCGTCGTGTCGATGCCGGAGATCACGACGTCGGAGCCCGACGCGAAGAAGTCGTTGACGACCTGGGTCGGGTCGAGCGTGACCCCGGGGATCGCGAACCAGAAGCCGATCCACGTGACGTTGAACGAGAGGGCGTCCGCGGACTCGCCGCGAAGCTCGGTCCAGCAGTGGCGCGCGCCGAGGTACGCGGAGGCGGCGAGCCGCCGCGTCTCGTCGTTGATCAACGGTCCGAGGTAGCTGATCTGCCCGCTGGCGCTCTGCAGTGCGGCCGCGCAGCCCGCGATCATCTTTCCGAACTCCATCTCGCCCATCACGTTTCCGAGGTGGGTGAGATCGTCCCGGTAGCTCTTGCCGTCTTTCCACGCACTGTCGCCCGACGCCCAGATCATGGGCACGTCGGGATGCTGAGCTGCGGCTTCGAGAATGCCGTCCTTCATATCGTCGGAGGTCGCGAGGATCAGGCCGGCGCCCTGCGCCAGCATGTCGTCTACCACCTGCGGGATCGTGACGTTCGGCGAGTCGGCCGGGTTGACCTTGTCGATCACGATTAGCGTGGCGCCGAGCTGGTCGGCCACGTATAGCCCGGCTTCGTAGTGCGCCTGCGACCAGCCGCGATCGTCCCGTGGCCCCACGAGGATCATGCCGATCGTGAGCTGCGCGACGGGGGTGGCGGCGGCACTGGTCGGCGAGGCGGCAGGCGTCCCGCTCACGGCGGTCGGGGTGGCGGTGGTGCCGCCGCCTTCGTCACTCGAGCACGCGACCGCCACGACGGCGAGCGCCGCGAGTAACAGGATCATGGGAGCGCGAAAGCTGGGCATGGATTCCCCCTGGTGGTGGGCGCGGACTCGTGTGTGCGGCACAGCGCGCCCACGGTCGCCGTTCGCGCGCTGCTGGGCTCTGGGGAGAAGAAGTAGGCGAGCGGAATCTAGCCGCGCGCGGTCACTCGCTCAATCGCTGCACGGTCCGAAGCGGTGCGCCGAGCCCGCCCGTCCGCCCGGCTCCGCTTTGGAGCGAGCTTGGTGCCTGGTCCCTCGCTTTCACTCGGGACGAACGGGGTGGAGGCCGGACGAACGGGGAGGCCGGGCGAACGAGGTGGAGGCCGAACGAACGGGGAGGCCGGGCGAACGAGGTGGAGGCCGGATGAACGAGGTGGAGGCCGAACGAACGGGCGGGCGGAGCGACCTCAACTTTCCGTTCGTCCCGAGTGAAAGCGAGGGACCAGGCACCGAACCCCTGCGTCCATCTTGCCGTCCCTCGTTCCCCTCGGGACGAGCGGACGTGCTCAGCCGATCACGCCTTCCAGCACGAGCGCACCGAACTCGTCGCGCGAGAGCCCGAGCAACTCACGGAGCACGTACTCGTTGTGCTCGCCGAAGAGCGGGGCGCGCTCGAGCAGGTCCGACTCGCCCGCAAAGCGAATCACCTCCGCATCGACCGTGATTTCGTGATCCGGCGCGCCCGGCTGGTGCAGCCGCTGGAAGTGACGCGCGAGCTGCGGATCGCGCTCGAGCATGTCCGGAAGACGCTCAACCGCGGCGGCGGCGATGCCAGCGGCCTGCAGCCGCTCCGCGATCTCCCACGGATCGCGGCCGGCGGTCCAGCGCTCGACGAGCGCATCCAGCGCGTCCTCGTGCTGCCGCCGCGCGTCATGCGTGACGAAGCGCGCGTCCTCCGCGAGCACGGAGTCCTCGATCGCCGCACAGAACGTCGACCACTGCTCGGGGCGCACGCTGATCGCGCACCACTGATCATCGGCCAGCGCTCGGAAGACGCCGTGGGGGGTGTGGTTCGGCTCGCGATTGCCCGGGCGCGCCGGCGGCTCGCCGCGGTGGCGATAGCGCATCCACTCAGCGCCGATCAGCGACACCGTGCCCGCCAGCTGTGAGAGGTGGATCTCCCGGCCGACACCCGTCCGGTCGCGTTCGCGCAGTCCCGCGAGCGCCAGGATCACCTGCAGGTAGGGTGCGACGAAATCGGGATAGGCGATGCCGACACCTCGCAGTGGACGCCCCTCGAAGCCCATCAGCGAGTTCAGTCCGGAGGCCGCCATCAGCAGGTTGCCGAGCGTACGGCGGTCCGACCATTCGCCGTCGTTGCCGCACCCCGGCATGTGCACCACGACGAGCCGCGGGTTGGCCGCGCGCAGCTGCTCGTAGTCGAAGCCCATGCGCGCCAGCGCGCCGTTCGTGTAGTTGTCGATCACAACGTCCGAGCGCGCGATCAGCTCGCGCACGAGCTCGCGGCCGCGCTCTGTCTTCAGGTCGAGCGTGAGCGATCGCTTCCCGGTGTTCGCGGCGTTGAACAGCCCGGGCAGGTTCACGTCGCGCGAGCCGTCAGGCAGCGGGGCGTTGCGCAGCGGATCGAGCCGCGCGCGGGACTCCACCTTGATCACCTCGGCGCCGAAGCTGGCCAGCAGGCGTGTGCCGAGCGGCCCGGCCAGCACCCACGTGAAGTCGACGATACGAAGGCCCTCGAGCGGACGCGGCGGCACCTCTGCGGGCGGTCGTGGCAGCGGCGTCGCCGTGCCCCGCGATGCGACCTCGGCCACCACGGCGTCTGTGTGTTCGCCGAGGAGCGGCGCACGCCGAATCGCGATGCCCGGCGCGATCGCGTCGACCGGGCTGCGCGGCACGCTGAAGACCATCCCGAGTTCGTCGTGCTCGAGCTCGATGAACTGCTCGGTCTCGACGTAGTGCGGCGCGCGCTCCATGTCCGGCAGGTCGAGGGCCGGCATCGTCACCTGACCCGCGGCGAGCAACATCGCCACGAGTTCGTCACGCGGATAGCGCGCCGCGAGCTGGCGGGCGTAGTCGTAGTGCACGTTGTCGAGGGGGTTGAGGTTGCGCGATGGCGTCTGCCAATCGTCGACGGTCAGGCCGTGCTCGATACCGGCGGCGTCGAGCAGCGCGAGGAAGGCGGCGAACTGGTCGAGGCGGATGTTGAGCCCGAGGTACTTCCCGTCGGCGCAGCGCAGGGCGTTGCTGAGGCCCGGTCGCTCGGGGTAGAGCCGCTGCCAGGTCCAGAAGTTGGCGTTCGCGCTCTGCGCCACCGACAGCGCGACCGCCTCCTGTAGCGAGATGTCGACGTGCGCGCCCACCGCCTCAGCACCCTCCTCGGCGTGCGCGCGGCGCGTCAGCGCGAGCATGATGCCCGCTGCCGCAGCGAGCCCCGCGAGCTTGTACGCGGGCGCGCACGGCCCCTGCGTCGGCGGATCTTCGCGCTCACCGCTGATCCCGAGCAGGCCGCCTGCCGCCGTCGCCACGAGGTCGTCGGCGACGCGCTCGCGCCATGGGCCGTCCTGCCCGAACGGCGTGATCGACACATAGATCAGCCCGGGGTTCTCTTCGCGCAGGGCGTCGTAACCGAGACCGAGCCCAGCGAGATCGCCGGGCGCGCCGGTCTCGACGAGCACGCCCGCACCGCGAGCGAGCGCGATCGCCTGTGCCCGCCCCTCCGCCTCCGCGAGGTCGATCACCACGGAGCGCTTGTTCGCGTCGAGGTAGAGGTGCTGATACGAACGCTCGGGTCCGGGCTGATCGTCGACGAACGGGGCGAGCGAGCGGATCCGCCCCCCGCCCGGTGGTTCGACCATCACCACGTCGGCGCCGAGGTCCGCGAGGATGCGGGTCGCGAACGCGGCTCGCTCGTCGCCGAAGTCGAGCACGCGGATGCCGTCGAGCACACCCACGGCTACGGCCGCATCGGGCGCAGTCGCCGGCCGAGCGTGACCGGGAGCTTGTGGTACGCGAGCTCGACCCACTCGCAGAGCATCGGCCGCGTCTCCCGCGGGTCGACGATGTCCTCGATGTCGACCGCCTCGGCCGTGTGGAACGGCGAGCGCACCGCCACCATCTCCTCCTCGAGGCGCGCGCGGTGCGCGTCCGGATCGTCGGCGGCTTCGATCTCGCGGCGATAGGCCGCGGCGACCCCGCCCTCGATCGGCAACGAGCCCCACTCGCCGGATGGCCAGGCGAAGCGGTAGTTCCAGTGATCGTGGGCCTGGTGCGCGCCGCCCGCGACGCCGTACAGCCGGCGCACGACCACGGTCGCCCAGGGCACGCTCGCCGCTTCCATCGCGATCGCGGCGCGCACGCCCTGCTTGAGCGTGCCGGCGGCTTCGGCGGCGAGGCCGATCATGAAACCCGGCTGATCGGCGAAGTTCACGACCGGCAGGTGGAAGGTGTCGCACAGGTCGACGAACTTCTCGAGCTTCTGCGCCGCGTCGGCGTCCATCGCCCCGCCGTGCACGATCGGGTCGTTCGCCAGCACCGCAACCGGGTGCCCGTTGATGCGCGCGAAGATCGTGATCAGCGAGCGCCCGTAGTAGCGACCGATCTCGAACGCCGACCCGCGGTCGACGATCAGCTCGACCATGCGCCGCGGGTTGTACGGGCGGTTGCGATCGCGCGGGATCAGCGACAGCAACGCCTCTTCGCGCCGATCCGGCGGGTCGTCGGTGGGACAGACCGGCGGCAGCTGATAGACGTTGCTCGGCAGGTACGACAGGAAGGTGCGCACCTGCCGCAGCGCGTCCGCCTCGTCCTCTGCCTCGTTGTCGATCACCCCGCTCCCACGCGCGTGGACCTGGTAGCCGCCGAGCTCTTCCTTCGTGATGTTCTGGCCGAGCGCGCGCGCGACGACCGGCGGCCCCGCGGCGAAGACCTGCGAGAGGTCCCTCACCATCACCGACCAGTGCGCGGCGGCCGCGAGCGCGGCTGGACCCCCGGCCACCGACCCCAGAGCCACCGAGACGAGCGGCACCTCCGAAAGCATCTGCGCAGTGAGCGCCCAGCTCATCACCGGTACGTAGGTGCGGTTCATGCGGCGCACGGCGCGGATGTCAGCGCCGAAGCCGTCGATCAGGCGGATCATCGGAATCTGGAGCTCGACGGCCATGTGCTCTGCGCTGATCGAGCGCGTGCCGCCGCCGCCGTTCGGGCCGCCCTCCACGCCGCTGCCGCCGCTGGCCGGACGCGCCGTGAAGTCCTCGCCACTGAGCGCGACGGGACGACCGTCGATCTTCGCGAGCCCGAACACGGTGCGCTTCGGCATGAAGGCGACGAGCTCCATGCCCTCATAGTCGCCATGGCCGCCCAACACGCCTCGCTCGCGGAAGCTGCCCTCGTCAACGAGCGTGTCGATCCGCTCGCGAATCGTGAGCTTGCCGCGCGCGTGCTGCTCGGCGACCCGTTCCTCGCCACCCATGCGGTAGGCGAGCTCACGGCGTCGCGCGATCTCTTCGACCTCGGGCTCCCACGTCATGGTGTCCTCCGGGCCACGTCGGCCGGCGCTTCGTCTGGAGCGCGCCGCTGCGGACGCGTCGCGAGCGGACGGTATCACCGGTCGGCGCCCACGCTGGAGCCTCGCCGCGGTTCGGGTAGTGTTAGCGCGCCGCGGACGCCCCGCGGCCCCCGCGGCGTGGTCGCCCGGGCGCGCTGCGAGGAGACAGGCCCATGCGAGGGAACGACGCGATCGCACAGATCCTGAAGGCGGAGGGGACCGAGTATCTCTTCTGCTTCCCGGACAACCAGCTGATTAACGCCTGCGCCGCTGCCGGGATCAGGCCCATGATGTCGCGCACCGAGCGTGCGACCGTGAACATGGCCGACGGCTACACGCGCATGCTCAACGGCCGCCGCAACGGCGTCGTCGTCACGCAGTCTGGTCCCGGTATCGAGAACGCATACGGCGGCATCGCCCACGCGTACGCCGACTCGGTGCCGATCCTCGTCATCCCCGGCGGCACCGCGCGGGGCCGCGCCGGCTCCGAGCCCGACTTCAGCGCCGTCGCCAACTACGGCGGCATCACGAAGTGGGCCGGCCAGATCAACCAGACGCAGCGCATCCCCGAGTTCATGCGCCGCGCACACACCTTCCTGCGCACCGGGCGCGGCGCGCCCGTGCTGCTGGAGGTGCCCGGCGATGTCGCCGCGGAGGAGATGGGCGACGCGGCGATCGACTACAGCCCCGTCGCCGCGCACCGCAGCGCCGGCGACCCGGCCGATGTGCGCAGCGCGGTGACCGCGCTGCTCGCTGCCAAGCGACCCGTGATCTTCGCCGGCCAGGGCGTGCTCTGGGCCGAGGCGAGCCCGCAGCTGCTGGAGCTCGCCGAGCTGATCGACGCGCCTGTCGCCACCACCAACTCCGGCAAGAGCGCGTTCCCCGAGAGCCACCCGCTCGCGCTTGGTGCCGCCGGGAACACCGTGACGAAGATGGCGCGCCACTTCCTAAACGCGTCCGATCTCGTCTTCGGCATCGGCGCGAGCTTCACCACCAACCTCGCCTCGACCGCGATCCCGCGCGGCAAGGTGCTGATCCAGTCCACGGTGGATGCGCTCGACCTGAACAAGGAGCACCACCTCGACCACGCGATCATCGGCGACGCACAGCTCGTGCTCGCGCAGATGATCGAGGAGGTGAAGCGACAGGCCGGGGACAAGGCCCGCCGCGACGGGGGCGCAGCCGCCGAGGTGAAGACGGTGAAGGACGAGTTCATGGAGGAGTGGATGCCGCTCCTCACGTCCGACGAGACGCCGCTCAACCCATACCGCGTGATCTGGGATCTGATGCACACGGTCGACCTCGACACCACCACGGTCACGCACGACTCCGGTCACCCGCGCGATCAGCTCGTCCCCTTCTGGGCGCCGACCGTGCCGCGCGGCTACCTCGGCTGGGGCAACTCGACGCAACTCGGCTACTCGCTCGGCCTCGTGCTCGGCGCGAAGCTCGCGACACCGGAGCGCACGCTCATCAACTTCATGGGCGACGCGGCGATCGGTATGGCCGGCATGGACATCGAGACCGGCGTGCGGCTCGGCATCCCCGTGCTCACGATCGTGCTCAACAACCAGGTGCTCTCCGGCTACCCGGCGCGCTACCAGACCGCCGTCGAGCTCTACAAGTTCACAGAGCTCTACGGCGACTACGCGGCGGTCGCCACCGCGCTCGGTGCCCACGGCGAGCGCGTGAGCGAGCCGAACGAGATCATCCCCGCGATCAAGCGCGCACAGGCGGAGATGGCGAAGGGCCGGCCGGCGCTGCTCGAGTTCATGACGAAGGAAGAGAACCGGCTGGCGCGCTACCCCGTGAGCTAGTCGGGGAGGCGCAGCGGCGCGCGGGAGGGAGCAGGCCGATGCAGGCGCTCGACGGCATGCGCATCCTGGACATGACGCAGTACGAGGCCGGCACGTCGTGCACGATGATGCTCGGCTGGCTCGGCGCGGACGTGGTGAAGATCGAGTCGCCCCAGGGTGATCCGGGGCGTCACACGTTCGGCCATGGCACGCCGGACTCGCAGTACTTCCTGAACTACAACACGAACAAGCGCAGCGTCGTGATCGACCTCCAGAAGCCGCGCGGCCGCGAGCTCTTCCTCGAGCTCGCCCCCCACTTCGACGCCTTCGTGGAGAACTACGGTCCGGGGGTGATGGAGCGGCTCGGGCTCGATTACGAGACGGTGAGCGCCGTACATCCGGGGCTGATCTACGCGCGCATCAAGGGCTTCGGGCTCTCCGGTCCGTACTCCGGCTACAAGAGCTTCGACCCACTCGCGCAGGCTGCGAGCGGCGTGTTCTCCGTGACCGGCGAGCCGGACGGGCCGCCGGTCCGCCCCGGCGGCACCTTCGCCGACACCGGCACCGGCATGCAGACCGCACTCGCGATCGTGGCCGCCTACGTCCAACGTCAGACGACCGGCCGCGGGCAGCACATCGAGATCTCCATGCAGGAGGTGATGACGATGTTCATGCGCACCGCGGCCGTGCCCACGTGGGGCGGCGCCGCAGTGCAGCGGCGGGGCAACCGCCAGGGCCCGCCCGCCGGCACCTACCCGTGCGCGCCCGGCGGCCCGAACGACTACGTGCACATGCTGCCGGCTACCAGCCGGCAGTGGGACACCCTCTGCGTGGCGATCGGCCGCCCGGAGCTGGCGGACGACCCGCGCTTCGTCACCGGCTCCGCGCGCGCCGAGCACGCGGACGAAATCGTGGCGATCGTGACGGAGTGGACACGCCGCCACACGAAGCACGAGGCGATGCGCCTGCTCGGCGAGGCCGGCGTGCCCGCGAGCGCCGTCTTCGACACCGTCGACCTCTTCACCGACCCGCACATGACTGATCGCGGCTTCATCCAGCACATCGACCACCCCGTGGAGGGGGACGTCACGCTGCTCGGCTCACCGATCCGCATGTCGGACTCGCCGGTCGAGTTCCGGCGCCCACCGTTGCTCGGCGAGCACGGTGACGAGGTGCTCACGGAGCTCGGCTGGTCGCCCGACGCCATCGCGGCGCTCCGCGCCGAGCGAGTGCTCGGCGGTACGCCGGTCGGCGCCGGCGGTAGCTGACGTTCGGCCTGAGGCCTGTCGAAGGAACCGGCGCGGCCTCCCGGCGCACGCCCTCCCGTTCCTGAGCCTGTCGAAGCCTGCCCCGAGCGAAGCGAATGGGAACCCACGCTGGGCTCCCGGAGTGCCGGTCGGCGCTGAGCGAGCCTGGCAGGGCGAGCCGGCGCGCGCGGTCGGTTCGATCATCCTTCGACAGGCTCAGGACGAACGGAAGGGGGGAGGAGTCGCACCTGATTGAGCCGATTCCATGAGGGCCGCTGCCGACGCCGCTAGGATGAGCGCCCGCATGTCCCTGGGTGAGTGGCCTCGTACGTCATGGCGGATCGGGATTCGTCGCACTGGAGCCAGTGGCTCGAGCCCACAGCGGGTTCGCCTGTGGTGCGTTGCCCGCGCTGCCAGCACCGCGGGCCCGCCGCGTGGCTCCCCTCGCTCCGGCGTCACGAGCTGTGGTGGTCGCGCTGTATGCAGTGCGACGGCATCGCGGTCTGGCGCGCTGGCCGGCTCGAGCAGCCGTGCAACGAGGAAGAGGTGCTCACGCGCGAGGTCAGGCGCGAGCTGGTCGTACGGTTCGTGGCGCATGCCACCATGACACAACGCGCCATGATCGAGGCGTTATCCGCAGCGCGATCGCGATTGATGACAGACGAGGGATATCTCGGTGAAGTGTCGGGCTTCCTGACGGCGTTCATGCAATACGCTCACGGCCTTCGCCGCTCCTCCCCGGTGGTGGACCGCTCCAGTGAAGGGCCGGAACCCGACAGGGAGGGTCAGAGAACGATGTCAGACGACCGAGTGCTGCAGGCGGCCCAGGCCGACGAGGAGACCACCCAGCGCCGTATCGAGGAGCTGCGTGAGGAGATCGAGCGCACCGAGGCGCGCCTCCAGACCGTCAGCGACTTCATCCACAAGTACCGCGAGTACGAGAACGTCGCCCAGCCCGTGACCGCCGGGTACTAACGCCCACGGCCTGAAGGTTGAGCCCGATCAGCCCCGGTGCATCGCACCGGGGCTTCGTCTTGTCGCCAGCGTTCCGTGCGTAATCAGCCGCCTTGCTCCGTTCGTGGTGAGCCCGGTCGAACCACGATTCCCGGGTGCGCCAGCTCCCGTTCCCGTTGCGACGGGGCCAGCGGCGGTGAGCGCCAGAGCGCCGCGCGGCTGACGCGGCGCGCAGTCGTGGTGCGCCGGAGCCCGTCCCGAGCTCAGTCGAGGGGCTCACCACGCACGGGCTGGGCGGCTGACCCCAACGGAGCAGCCTCACTACGCCCGTCGAGGGGAGAGGCCGGGGTCACCGGGCTCTCTCGTGAAGTGGGGATGTGCGCGGGCGCACTCGGGACGCTTACGGTCGCCCGTGCGGCGTAGGAAGAGCCGGGGGCTGACGCGTCCGGGAATCGTGGTTCGTCTTCGCTCACCTCACGAACGGAACAGCAGGTTCACCACGAGCGGAACGGCCCGCTGCGAACGGAACAGGGCCACCGCGAACGGCACAGGTCACCGCCAGCGGAGCACGCTCACCGCGGATTGAGCCGGCCCACCGCGTACCGAGGTCTGACGCTCGACACGAGATTCGCCGCCAACCGAGCGCGGGGCATCAGCCCTCGCACCCGCCCGCTACCAGGTGTCGATGTACGGCCGCTTCTTGCCCGTCCGCACCGGCGTCGGCGGCAGGCTCTTCAGGCCGCGCGCGATCCACGCGCGTGAGTCCGCCGGGTCGATCACGTCGTCGATGCCGAAGTAGACGGCGGCGTTCACGGCGCGCGCCCGCTCGTAAGCCGCGGCCACCATCGATTCGTACTTCTCGAGTCGAGCCGCCGGGTCCTCGATCGCGGCGAGATCGTCGCGATAGCCCAGCTTGACGGAGCCCTCGATGTTCATGCCTGCGAACTCGGCGGTCGGCCAGGCGACTGTGAAGAGCGGCACCATCGAGCTGGCGCCACACATCGCCTGCACGCCGAGGCCGTAGGCCTTGCGCACGATCACGCCGAACATCGGCACCGAGAGGTTCGCGCCGGTGTTGAACATGCGCGCGCAGTGGCGCACGAGCGCCGTCGCCTCGACGTCCGGGCCGACCATCATGCCGGGACAGTCCATCAGGCTGATCACGGGCAGGTCGAAGGCGTCGCAGAGCTGGAGGAAGCGCGCGCCCTTGTCGGCGCCGTCGCTGTCGATCGCCCCCGCGAGGTGGTGCGGGTTGTTCGCGATCAGCCCCATCGGCTTGCCTTCGATGCGCACGAAGGCGGTGATGATGCCCACGCCGAAGTCTTTGCGAATCTCGAGCACCGAGCCTTTGTCGGCGAGCGTGTGGATCACGTCGCGCATGTCGTACATGCGCACGCGGTTCTCCGGGACGACGTGCCGCAGCGCGCGCTGGTCCGGCGCCTCCCAGTGGTCGATCGGCCCCTGGAAGTACGAGAGGTACTGCCGCGCGGTCGCGACCGCTGCCTCCTCGTCCTTGACCAGGATGTCCACGACGCCGTTCGGCACCTGGAACGACATCGGACCGACCTCCTCCGGCGTGTAGATGCCGAGGCCGCCGCCTTCGATCATCGCGGGCCCGCCCATGGCGATCGTGGAGTTCTCGGTGGCGATGATCACGTCGCAACAGGCCAGCAACGCGGTGTTGCCCGCGAAGCAGCGCCCGGAGTTCACGCCGACCATCGGCACGCGGCCGCTCAGCTTCGAGAACTGCGTGAACGTGTACGTGTCGAGCCCGACGCCGCCCTCCTTGCCGGTGTCGCCGGGCCGCCCGCCGCCGCCCTCGGAGAAGAGCACGAGCGGGATGCCGAAGCGATTGGCCATCTCGTACATGCGGTCCTGCTTGTAGTGGTTGCGGTTGCCCTGCGTGCCGGCGAAGACCGTGTAGTCGTAGTGCACGACGATCGCGCGCGAGTGCTCGTCGTCGAAGAGGTCCCCGTTGATGCTGCCGAGGCCGGCGACGAGCCCATCCGCCGGAGTGCGCTCGCGCAGCCACTCGACCGTGCGGCGTGAGCGCTGGGCGGCCACGACCAGCGAACCGAATTCCTTGAAGGTGCCCTCGTCCACGAGTTGGGCGATGTTCTCGCGGGGCGTGCGCTGACCGGTCTTGCGACGGCGCGCCACGGCGTCCGGCCGGTTCTCGTCCCAGATGTAGGCGCGGCGGTCGTTCAACTCCTGGAGGTCGCCTCGGATGTGATCGAGTTCGACCGCTGCCGCCTGCTGCAGCTCCCCGCCGACGATCTCGGCTTCCTCGATGAAGACGATCGGGTAGCCGGTGCGCACCACGTCGCCAACCGCCATCGAAACGGCGCGCACGATGCCGTCCCGGTCCGACGCGATCACGTGTTCGAGCTTCATCGCCTCGACCACGGCGACCTGCTGTCCCGTGCGCACCTCGTCGCCGACCGCGACGTCGATCGCGACGATCGTGCCCTGGATCTTCGCTGCGAGCCCCACGGAGCCACTCGGACCGACAAGCGCCGGCGCCGGCGCGGTAGCCGTGGCCGCCGCGCGCTGCGACTGCTGCGCCTGCTGTGCTTTCACGCGCGCGTCGTGGTCGAAGAGCGCCAGCGGGTCCCGGCTGTCCACGCGCGCGCCGGCGTAGCCACTCTCCGGCGCGGCGCCGTTCGCGCTCGCCCCGTTTGCCGTTTCGACGAAACGCCTGCGCGGCGCGTCGTCGACGGCGGCGGCGGCGGCCAGCTCCGCCATGTGCTCGTCCACCCAGCGCGTGTGAATGCCGCCGCCGGCGAAGTCCGGGTGGCGAAGCACGGCCTGGAGGAACGGGATGTTGGTCGCCACGCCCTCGATGCGGAACTCGCTGAGCGCACGCGTGGTGCGCGCGATCGCGGCGTCGAAGTCTGGCGACGGCGAGTGCCCGATCACCTTCGCCAGCAACGAGTCGAACGATGGGCTGGTCTCGTAGCCGGCGTAGCCGAAGCCGTCCGTGCGCACGCCCGGGCCGCTCGGCGCCTCGTAGGCCGTGAGCGTGCCGCCCGCAGGGAGCACCGAGCCATCCGGCGCGAACGTCTCCATGTTCACGCGCGCCTGGATCGAATAGCCGCGCGGCTCCGCCACGCCCGGGCGATCCAGCCCGAGATCGGCCAACGTCGCGCCATCGGCGATCCGGAGCTGCGCCTGCACGATGTCCACGCCGGTGACCGCCTCGGTCACCGTGTGCTCCACCTGCAGCCGCGCGTTCGCCTCGATAAACGCGAACGGCTGCCCAGCCTCGCGGTCGGAGACGTCGACGAGGAACTCGAATGTGCCGAGGCTCGAGTAGCGCTCGCTGCGCGCCAGCGTCAGCGCGGCGTCGATGATGCGCGTGCGCAGTGCGTCCGGGAGCCCGGGCGCCGGCGCCACCTCGATCACCTTCTGGTAGCGGCGCTGCACGCTGCACTCACGCTCGCCCAGGTGCGCGATACCGCCGTGGAGGTCGCCGACGATCTGGACCTCGATGTGCCGCGCGCGCGGGATGAACTCCTCCACGTAGAGATCGCCGTTGCCGAAGGCGCCCTGTGCCTCCGAACGGCACCGCTCGTAGCTGGCCGCCAGCTCATCGCCGCTGGTCACGGCGCGCGTGCCGCGGCCGCCTCCGCCCGCGATCGCCTTGACCATGACCGCGCCACCCGCCCCGAGCGAGTCGAAGAACGCGCGCGCCTCGTCGAGCGAGACGGAGCGGTCGAGGCCGCGGAGCACCGGCACCCCGGCGGCGGCGGCCGCCGCGCGCGCCCGCGCCTTGTCGCCGAACAGCTCGAGCAGCCCCACGCTCGGGCCGACGAAGGTGATGCCCTCCTCGCCACAACGGCGCGCGAAGGCGCCGCTTTCGGCGAGGAAGCCGTACCCCGGGTGCACGGCATCGCAGCCGGCGGCCTTCGCCGCGGCGATCAGTCCCTCGCCGTCGAGGTACGCGCGCACACCGCTCCCCGAGAGCGCGACCGCCTCGTCCGCCATACGCGTGTGCAACGCGGCGGCGTCGTCCTCCGAATACACCGCGACGGTGCGCAATCCCAGATCCGCGGCGGCGCGGATCACGCGGATCGCGATCTCGCCACGGTTGGCGATCAACAGGCTCGTGATGCTCATATCTGACTCCCCGCTCGCCCGCGGCCTGCGCCGCCGGTCATGCGCTCTCGTACAGCGTCCCTGTGGTTCCGGACGCGACGAGCGCGTCGTACTCCTCGTCGGTGATGGCGAGCTCCTCGCGCAGCACCTGGCGACTGTGCTCGCCCACGCCCGGGGACGGGCGCAGCGGCCCGGGACGCACGCCGTCGATCTTCCACGGCGCACCCGGCAGCATGTTCACGCCGGACTCCGGATGCGTCACGGGCACCACGAATCCTCGTGCCGTGAAGTTCGGGTTCGGCTCGTTGTAGGCGTCGTACAGCGAGACGACGCGCGCGGCGGCGACGCCGCGGGCGCCGAGCGCCGCCTCCACGGCGGCGGCGTCCTGCGTGGCGCACCACGCGGCCAGCAGTGCGTCGAGTTCGGCTTCATG
>JAQBZW010000056.1 GCA_027622315.1 Chloroflexota bacterium
GCCGCGGCGGGCGCGAGCGCGTCGCGGGCCGCCTGGTCCTCGCGCAGCACGAGCCAGTAGTAGACGGCGACCGCGCCCGCGGTCACCACCGTCGCGATCGCCTCTCGCGCTTCGCGCAGCAGCAGGCGCGAGAGGGAGGCATCGAGCACCGCTTCGAACACGCGGAAGAGCACGATCGTCAGGCTGATCAACAGCGCGACCAGGGCGATCCCGATGACCGCGAAGGTGAACACTCGTCGCGACTGCGATGCGCGTTCGTCATCGCCTGTGGTCGGCTCCGCCACCGCCCGCTGCGAGACCAGCCAGTAGCGGCCCCACAGCGGCAATCCAACCGCGAGCAACGTGACGCCGGCGACGATGCGATTGCGCCACCAGCCGGCGCTGTAGACGAGATTGACAGCCGGTTCGGCGAGCGCGTCCACGGCCGTCGTGAACAGGATCACCAGTCCGAAGCTCGCCGTGAGCAGCCCAACCGCCACCACGACGTATCGGTAGACGCGTTCCGCTCCGCGCGGCAGCGCGGACGCCGGCGCGGCGTTCGCCGCCTCCGCGATCACGGCACGGTGGTAGCCCCAGATCGCCGCGCCGACAATCAGCGTGGCGACCGACACCGGGACCAGCGCGAAGTGCTCCGCAGCCCTCGCTGAGCTCGGGTCACCCCACAGCCACTGGAGCGCGGCGTGCAGGAGCCGCGCGGCGGGCACGACCACCATCCCCAGGCCGGTGAGCACGCCGATCAGAAAGACGTAGCTCTGCCAGAGCGTGGTCAGGCGGTCGCGCACCGCGAGCGCACGCAGCCAGTGCCACCACCACACCACGACACCCACCGCGAGTACGACGGCGGCCGCGCGGATGTCTTCCGTCCACGGCCGGGTGACCAGGTTCGAGCGGGACGCGCTGTCGTAAGCCGACCGCGCAGGCGCTTCGAGCAACATCACTGCGCCCACGGCGATCACGAAGAATCCGAACGCGGCTCCGAAGTAGCCGTAGAGCCGATCCATGAGCCGCGTCATCGCGGTCTGCGGTGATTCCATGTCCGCCAGCCGCTGGTGAACGAACCAGGCTCCGCCCCAGGCGATCAGCCAGCCCCACGCGGCGTCGTCGAACTCACGCACACCGACGAGGAAGCGGCCGACGTTGATTGCGTTCACCACCACGATCGACAGCGCGATTCCGCGCGCGATCGTGAAGTAGAGCCGGCGGGCGCGTGAGCGAAGCTCCACGGCGTGCGCGGCGACCGATCGTTGCGCCGCGAACGCGAGCAACAGCCACGCCGGTCCGCCGACGACCGTGAACGAGAGCGCGATCGCGAGCCCGCGATTGCGATCGGCAACGACGAGCGTGCCGAAGGCGGAGTCGAGCGCACCGCCGATCAGCATCGCCAGACCGCTCGCGGTGAAGCTCAACGCGACGAGCGCGAGCCCGTAGAGGAAGAGCCGCCGCACCGTGCCGATGCCGGGCTCGTCGTCCGCGTCGTCCGCTTCCTCGTCGCGCGATCGGCGACTCGTGGCGATCGCCGCGATCACGGCAATGAGGATCACGAGCGGGACGAAACCGGCGAACAGTGAAAGCACGATGCTCATGGCGGTGTCAGCGTCCCCTCAACGAGCCGGTGCGACGGGCGCGCGCTCAGCCTTGGGCGTGCAAAAGAGCGGCCACGGCACCTGCGTGAATCGCCACGCGCCACCTTCCTTCGTCAGCTCCATGACCAGCGGCCAGGTCGACTCGCCGCGGCCGAACGGAGGGTCGCCGTAGGACTCGGAGATCGTGACGTAGACCTCCACGCGCGCGTCATGCGGCACCGTCTCATCGAGCGAGGCGCGGAAACGGGCGTCGCGTCGGCTCGTGATCGCGTCGCGCGGAATCGTCCCGCACTCCTCGAGGAGCGCCGGCGAGATGAAGTCGAGCGCGGTGGCGGCGTCGCGGTCGGCGACGGCCTGCAGGTAACGCTGGACGGCACGCTCGGGCGTGCCCTCGGGGAACGCCTCTTCGCCGCCGACCGTCAGCGCGACGACGACGGCGAGCGCGCTCGCCACCGCGATCGAGACACCGACGCCGACGAGCCAGCGTGTCGAAGTACTCATGGTGCTCACCGTGGCTCCGATCGCCGTGATCCGTCTCCCCGCCCATGGCTCGGGTGTGCATCCACAGTATCGGACGAGGCCCGACGCTCCGCTCGATGCATCAATTCCCGCAACACCATGACGACGCAGGCCCACGCGCGGTTCCCTGACGGAGCGGGGCGGCGGGGTGGCGGGCCGTCACGACGCGCGTGCTTGTCACGCGCGGAGCGCCACGGATAGAGTCCGGCGCCGACGGCGTCGCGCACACGCGACCCGCCCCTCGCCCGACGTCGACGTCGAGGAGCACCGACAGTGAGACAACCGATCGTGTGCGCGACCATGGCAGAAGCGGTCGCCGACGTCCCCGACGACATCACCCTGCTCGTTCCGGGCTTCGGACCCGGGATGCCGTTCAACCTGCTGACCGCGCTGTTCGAGCAGGGCGCGAAGGGGCTGACGACGGTCTCTAATGGCGTCGGCGGCGCTCCCGCGACCGACGGCCGGAAAGGCGTGGGCGACTTCGTCGCCGCGGGGCGCGTGAAGAAGGTGATCGCCGCGTTCACCGCGCCCACGCACCCGTCCCAGGGATCGGTGGTGGTCGACATGGTCCGCGCCGGAACGCTCGAGGCCGAGCTCGTGCCGCAGGGCACGCTCGCCGAGCGTGTGCGTGCCGGCGGCGCCGGCATCCCCGCCTTCTACACGCCGGCGAGCGTGGGCACGTTGCTGGCGGAGGGCAAGGAGCATCGCGAGTTCGACGGCGAGACGTACGTCATGGAGCGCGCGATCTTCGCCGAGTACGCCTTCGTCCGCGCCTGGAAAGCGGACACCGCCGGCAACCTCGTGTTTCGAATGGCGGCACGCAACTTCAATCCGGTCTTCGCCATGGGTGCCGAGCACGTGATCGTCGAAGTGGAACAGCCAATCGTGCCGGCCGGCGAGATCCCGCCCGACCAGGTGCATACGCCGGGCATCTACATCGAGCGCCTTGTGCAGATCCCGCCGGATGGCTACTTCACGTCGGGTCGCATGCCGGCGACCTCCGCGGCGCCGGAACGGGGCTCGCGATGACGGCCGCACAGCGCCGGCTCACACGCGAGCTGATCGCGGCGACGATCGCCCGCCGGCTCGAACACGGGTGGCTCGTCAACCTCGGGGTCGGCATGCCGACGCTCGTCTCGAGTTATGTCCATCCGGAACAGGACCTCACATTCACGTCCGAGAACGGCGTGATCGGCTACGCGGGTCTTGCGCATGACGGCGAGATGGACCAGGACATCGTGAACGCGGGTGTCCAGCCGGTGACGCTGCACCCGGGCGCCGCGATCGTGCACCACGCCGACTCGTTCGCGCTCGTACGGCGCGGGATGAACGACGTCACGGTGCTCGGCGCGTACGAGGTGGCGACCGACGGTTCGTTCGCGAACTGGCGCACGAGCCGCGAGCCGTTCGACCAGCTCGGCGGCATCGGCGGCGCGATGGACCTCGCCGCGCGCTGCAAGCAGGTCTGGATCGCGATGGACCACACCACGCGCGAAGGCTCGCCGCGCCTGCTCGAGCGCTGCACGCTGCCGGTCACCGCGCCGAAAGGCGTGACGCTCGTCGTCACGGACGTCGCCGTCATCGCCGTGCGCGACGGCCGCTTCGTGCTCGAAGAGCACGCTCCCGGCTTCACGGCCGAGGAGATCCAGTCGATGACCGGCGCCCCGCTCGAGGTCAGCCAGACGCTGCGCGAGATCCAGATCTAGGGCTCGGCCCGCGCGCCGGTCGGTTCCGTTCGTCCTGAGCCAGTCGAAGCACAGCCGCACGATTCCCAGCGGACTGCCGACGCCGCAGCGCAGTGAGCAAACCCAAGCCGCACCTTTTCGCTGATTACAGGTGTAGTTCCCGCCCGCATGCAGGGGGATCACCATGTCGGACGTCTCATTCCCCACCACGCCCGACGAGCTCTCGAACGAGTGGCTCACATCCACCCTCCGCGAGTCGGGGGTCCTGACGGACGCGAGCGTGAACGCGCACGTCGCGGAACCGGTGTCTCAGCAGGGCGTGGGGTCGGTGGTCGTCCGTGTGGAGTTGCACTACGACGGCGAAGCTGGCGGTGCCCCGACATCGCTGGTGGGCAAATTCGCGACGCCCCATGAGCCGCTCCGCGCATTCGCCAATAAATCGGGATCTACAAGCACGAGGTTCACTTCTACCAGACGCTTGGAGATGATCTCGGGGTTTCTACTCCACGCTGTTACTTCGCGAGGTTCGAACAATCGGTCGGTCGCTTCGCCTTGCTCATCGAGGACATGAGCGATTGCCGCGTCGGTGCGATGAGAGCGGCCCCGGTCGAGGACATCGAGGAGGCGATCCGGCAGATCGCTCCCTTCCATGCACGCTGGTGGGCGCATCCACGGCTCAACGATCTGGGGCTCCGCATCCCCGGTTGAGACGCCGATGCACGCTTCTACTCAGGTGTCCTGGGCGCGCTTGAGGCATCTCTCCCCATCGCGCAAGAGCGTTTCCCGATCCCGACGAGCCTGGTCGCTGCCGCAAGAGCGATGGTCGCGAACCAGGCTCGTTGGCTCAGCCGGCGGGCTGCTATGGCGCCGCGAACGACATTGTCCACGGCGATCTCCACCCTCAGCAGCTCTTCTTTGCGTCGGGGCGGTCCGGCCGGTTCGCTGTGCTCGACTGGCAGACCGCGCAACTGAACACCGGTGCCGTCGATCCGTCGCGCCTGATCGCTATGGGCCTGACGAACGAACTGCGAGTGGCGCATGAGGAACGGCTGACGGACCTGTATTACGGATTGCTGATCGACCATGGCGTTTCGCTCTACACCCGCAAGCAACTCGACGACGACATGCGCTGGGGGCTGCTGGCGAGCGTGATCACGAATGTGCTCGGGGCCGTCTCAGCCGGCCAGGCGACCCTGGACGCCTATCAGGCCCGCGGCGTCGACCTGCTCGATGTGGCACTCGTGCGGCTGGCGGCGGCGGTCGAGGCGCGCGACGCCGCGGGGGTGTTGAAGGGCTCACGCACGCGCGGCGCGGCACGAAGCAGCTTTCGGCCCGTGGTCCGTTGTGGCGAGGCGCTGTCAGCAGCCCGTTCGGCTCCTGCCGCGATTGGACCAGCAGGTAGACACTTGCTGCTCCGCGCGCCCAGAGGGCGCGCCACTCAGACCACGATCGGCTCACGGTCCGGGCGCGCGGCCTCGCCCTCGATCAGCGCCCACGCGGCATCGACCGTCGCGTCGAGGTCGCCCTCGACGTTCGTCACCACGTGATCGAAGTGCCGGGCCTGCTCCAGCTCGACACGCGCCTCGGCGAGGCGGCGTTGAAGCGCTGCCTCGTCCTCGGTCCCACGCTCGCGGAGGTGGGCCTCGAGGTGCTCGAGGTCGTCCGGGACGATGAAGAGGAAGAGTGCGCCCGCGAGCACTGCGCGCAGCGAAGCGGCGCCCTGTACGTCGACGCGCACGATCACGTGGCGCCCGCGGGCGAGCGCCGTGCGGACCTCGCTGCGCGGCACGCCGTAGTAGTTGCCGTAGACCTCCGCGTGCTCGAGCAGCTCGCCCTCGGCGAGCGTCCGCTCGAACTCTGCGCGGTCGACGAAGACGTGATGCACGCCGTCCACCTCGCCGTCGCGCGGCGCGCGCGTGGTCATCGTCGCCGGTACGGCAATCGGCAGGCCGCGCTCGCGCATGCGGTGCATGACGGCGTCCTTCCCGGCCCCGGAGGGGCCGGAGAGCACGATGACAAGCGGGCGATCGATCGAGGGGTCGGGCGGCGCCAACGCTACGCGGCGGTCTCAGCACGCATCGCGGCGGCGCGACTCGCGAACGTCTCGGGCGTGATCGCGATCAACGCCACCCAGTCGTTGTCGAGCACGACGACCGCCTTGGTGCGGCGGCCGCTCGTGAGGTCGATCACGCGCTGCGTCTCTTTGCCGCGCTGGACCATGCGCTTCACCGGAGCGGACCCCGGCGCCGCGACCGAAACGACGCGGTTCAATGCGAGGTGGTTATCGAAGCCGACGTGAATGAGCTCTGTGTGCATGAGCCACCTCCGAGAGAGGCTGGCACTCGGCTGAGACCCTCTTACGACAGGCTCAGACGGGTGAGATCGGTCCAGAAGTCAGGATACGACACGGCCACGGCGTCAGCGCCCTCGATCTCGCTTTCTTCACCTGAAAGCAGCCCTGCGACCGCGCCGAGCATTGCCAGGCGGTGGTCGCCCACGGAGTTCGCACGACCACCGTGCAGGCGGCCGCCGCCATGCAGTGCCATGCCGTCCGTGCGCTCCTCGATCTCCACGCCGAACGCGCGCAGCACCGCCGCCGTCGCGGCGACGCGATCAGACTCCTTGACGCGCAGCTCCTCGGCGTTGCGGATCACGGTCGGTCCCTGCGCGAGCGCCCCCGCGAGCGCGACGAGCGGCAGCTCGTCGATGGCGCGCGGCACCACGTCGCCGCCCACCTCGACGCCGTGCAGCTGTGCGGAGCGGATCAGTAGATCCGCTACGGGCTCGCCGCCGACGGTTCGCTCTTCGAGGCGCTCGATGCGCGCGCCCATGGCGGCGAGGATGTCGAGCAGGCCCGTACGCGTGGGGTTCACGCCGACGTTGCGGAGCAGGATTTCGGCGTCGGGGTGGAGGGTGGCGGCCACGATCCACGCGGCTGCCGTGCTGATGTCGCCGGGTACGCGCACGTCGACGGCGGTGAGGTCACGCGCCGGGGGCGTGAGCGTGACGGCGAGACCATCGCGCGTGATTTCCGCGCCCATCGCACCGAGCATGCGTTCCGTGTGATCGCGAGTTTGCGCCGGTTCGATCACCGTGACCGGACCGTCCGCGGCGAGCGCCGCGAGCAGGATCGAGCCCTTGACCTGACCCGAGGCCACGCCGGTCTCGACGCGTTGGCCGCCGCGGATCGCGCCACCCTCGATCACGATCGGTGGCAGCGTGCCGGCGGCGCGCGCGCTGATCTTCGCGCCGAGCGCGGTCAGCGGACGCACGATCCGCCCCATCGGACGGCGGCGCAGCGAGCCATCGCCCGTGAGCACCGTGAGCATCGGCAGGCCGGCCAGCGCGCCGGCCATCAGTCGCATCGTCGTACCGGAGTTCATGCAGTCCAGCACGTTGTCGGGCTCGGTGAGCGCGCCGCGGCCGGCGCCGTGCACCACCACCACATGCTCGCCCGGCTCGTCGATGCGCACGCCGAGCGCGCGCAGACAGTGCATCGTGGCGCGTGTGTCCTCACTCTCGAGGATGCCGTCGATGCGCGCGGTGCCGCGCGCCAGCGCGTTGAAGAGCAATGAGCGGTGCGAAACGGACTTGTCGCCGGGGACGGTGAGCTCGCCGCGGAGCTGGCGAGCGGGCAGAACGCGACGGAGCTGTACGGCGGTGCCGACGGTCATCGTCCGCCGAACCTAGATCTCGCGACGTACGCGGCGCTCGGCGTCGCGCTCCCGCACCCGCTCCTCCTGGGCATTCGTGATCTCATGCATCTTCTGCTTCACCGCTTCGCCCATGATGAACGAGCTGAAGTCGAACCGCGCGGCGTCGGGCAGCTGTGTCGCGCTCTCGCGGCCGACCTTGCCCGCGCGGTAAGAGGCGTACTCGAGCTCGGTCTGCGCGAGCAGCTTGAAGAGATTCTCGTCATTCGCCGGATCGCGCAGCTGATCTTTGAGCTCGCCCAGCGACTCGCGCAGGCGATCGATCCAGTGGGCGATCTGCTCGCGGTTGGTGACGACGATGTCGTAGGCGACGGCGGGATCCGTGCCTGCCACTCGCGTCGAATCCTTGAGCCCGCCTGCCGCCAGCAGCGAGAGCTCCGGCCACGCCTCTGAGCCGCGCACCAGCCGGAAGAGCGAGATCGCGGCGACCATTGGGAGGTGCGAGATCGCGGCGACGTAGGCATCGTGCTCGTCGGCGTCCATGAACATCGGCTCGGCGCCCATCTGCTCGGCGAGATGGACGATCGCGTTCACGGAGCGCTCGGGCGCGTCGGACGGGGGCACCACCACCCAGCGCGCACCCTCGAAGAGCGTGGACTCCGCCGCCTCCGCGCCGACCTCGATCTTGCCGGCCATCGGGTGCCCGCCGATGAATGACACCGTGGTCGGCAGATGCTTGCGCGCCTGGCGCAGCGTCTCCGCCTTCGTGGAGCCGGTGTCCGTGACCACGGCATGCGGCTTGAGCGCGCTGCCGATCTGCTCCATCAGCCAGTGATTGGAGAGCACGGGCGCGCTCAGGATCACGAGGTCCGCATCCTGCACGGCGAGCTGTGGGTCGTTCACGAGCCGATCGACCGCGCCGACCTTTTGCGCGGCCTGACCGCTTCGTCGATAGCGGTCGAAACCGACCACCGTGAGGTCCGGATAGATGCGCTTCTCGTGGAGGCGCAATCCGATGGAGGAGCCGATCAGGCCCGTGCCGAGTATCGCGACCTGAGTCATGCATGTCTCCGAGAACGCTCGAGGTGGGACCGGAAGCTGAAGCGGAATCGTAGCATCGATGCAGCAGCGAGGCCGGAGCGCGCACGCGGGCTGAGACTCAGCTCACCCGGTCGGCCGCGATCAGCAACGTCAGGTCGTCGTCGTCCGCGGGCACTGGCCCCGTGTGGCCGGCTACGAGCGCGACCGTTCGCGGGTCCGCCCCCACCGCGGCGAGCTGCTCCGCCCCGATGCGCGCGTGGTGGCGCAGGCGCCAGAGCGCCCGTCGCCAGCCGGCGCCCTGGTCCGACTCGATGCGCCGCGCCAGCTGCGGCGCCGCGGCGTCGAGCAGCACGAACAGCACGCGCTGCCAGGTGGCGAGGCGGCCCTTACCGATGTCGTGCAGCAGCGCGGCGACGAGCAACTGATGCGATGGCGATCGCCTGCGTCCTGCTCCGCGGTGTTGGATCACGCGCATCACACGCAGGCAGTGATCCTGGTCCCGGCCGGCCATCGCCACAAACAGCAACAGCTCGTCCGCGCTGAGCAGCGCGCGGATCTCCGTGATCGCCGCGGGCGTCAGCCGCGCACGCCAGCCGGCGAACAACTGCCACGCCCGATAGCGCAGCTCAGGCAATGCGGATCGCGCCCCCGTTACCCACGAACAGATTGAGGAGGAAGCCGATCAGCGGATCCATGAGATCGAAGAGCGGATTGATCTGCCCACCTGTAAGGAAGGGCGCGAAGATCAGCAGCATGAGGATGCCGGGGCCCCATGGCTCGAGCCGCGCGAGCGACTGCGAGAGCCCGTCCGGGAGCAGTCCAACGGCCGCACGGAAGCCGTCGAGCGGGGCGATCGGGATCAGGTTGAAGATCGCGAGCAGCACGTTGAGCAGCACGATTGTGCCCAGGAACAACCCGGCGAGGTCCGCCGGCGAGTGCGACCACTGGCTCGTGAGCGCTGGCACAAAGCGCGGATCCACGAAGGGGTGCAGAAACGGGACGAGCCCGAGCTTGATCGGGATCGCGGCGAGGCCGGCCATGACCAGGTTCGAGACCGGACCGGCGAACGAGATCAGGGTCATGCTCCGCTTCGGATTCGACGTGTTGAAGGGGTTCACCGGCACGGGCTTCGCCCAGCCGAAGCCGACGAAGAAGATCAGGAGCGATCCGACGGGGTCGAGATGCCGTAACGGGTTGAGCGACAGCCGGCCCATGCGCCGCGCCGTGTGGTCACCCAGCTTGTCCGCCACGAGCGCGTGAGAGAACTCGTGGAAGGCGAGTCCCGTGAGCATCGCGACGAGAAACGCCGAGAACAGGACGAGGAAGACGTTGGGCGCTTCCGTGAGCACGCTGAGAAAGCGAAAGATCATTTCGTCACAATACCGCCCTCGCTGCAGCGGACCAGCGACATTCGCGCGGACACCGATTCGTTGACACCGCTTCCGGGCCGTCTCTATCGTGAAGTAACGCGGCCTCGGGTGTCGGGACCGCCCCCTTCGAACCTGATTCGGGACCCGAAAGGAAGCAGGGCACAGACGGCGGCGCCGGACCTAGGCGGGGTGTCGGGCAGCCATAACTCTGACGCGGTGCCCGCACCATGCGCCGACTACGTCGCCCGCCCCGCTGGCTCCTTTCCACTGCGGTACTCGCGCTCGTCGCCCTCCTCGTCGTCGGAGTGATCGCGCTCCGTATGACGCAGCGAGGCGGCCGCGCCGAAGATCAGGCCGCGATCGCGACCGCACCCCTGCTCGCGTTCGCCCAATTCGGTCCGAGCAATGATCGCATCTACACCAGCCCCGCGAACAACCCCACCGAGCGCACGCTGATCGACACCGTCGCGCACGCGGACGGGTGGGGCATCAATCCGTCACCACAACCGGCCGGCAGCCTGTTCGCGTACACCGTGCTGCCGCCCGATTCGCCGGGGCGGCGCGGCGCGCCCGCAGAGCTCTGGTCGTTCGATCTGGCGAACGGCAACCGCACCCGCATCGCCCGCGACGCCGACTTGCTGATCGCGCCCGTGCTCAGCCGCGATGGCGCAGAGCTCGTCTATCGCGTGACCGACGGGGAGGGACAGGCGCTCGTCGTCGTCGATCTCGCCACGCAACTGCGCACTGTGCTGATCCGCGAGCGCACCGACTTCGGCCTGTACCCGATTGGCTTCGACGCCGAGCAGGCGGTGATCTACGCCAGCCTCTCGCTCACGGGCACCGACGTGTATCGCCTCCCGCGCGATGCCGAGCCGGTGCTGCTCTTCCACGCCTCGGACAACATCGCGCGCGACTGGCAGATCTCGCCGGATGGTCGCAGCCTGTCGTTCCTCGCCCCGGCGGCCACCGCCGACCGCGTGGTCTATCGCGCGCAGGCTGTGCAGCTCGACGGCGCAACGGCGCGGCCGTTGGCAACGACCGCCCCGCTCGCGACCGAGCAGTACGGGCCGGTGTGGCTCCCCGCCGGTGACGCGCTCACGATCGGCCAGGAGAGCGGCCCCGACAACGGGCAGGCGGCCGCGGTGATCGGGCCCGACGGATCGGTGCGTCTGCTGCCGGCCCCGGGCAGCGGCTTCGACGTGCCGCTCGGGTGGAGCGCGGACGGCGGGTACCTCGCCGTGCGTAGCTTCGACGGACCGAACTCGGCCGCACCGGGGAACGCTCAGATCGTCGTGATCGGCCTCGCAGACGGGCAACGCCTGCACCTCCCCGCCGATTCCGAGCTGATCTTCATTGGCTGGATGGGACGTGCGTAGGCGCCCACGGGCGTGGCTCGCGTTCCCGCTCGTCGCGCTGATGCTGGTCGGAGCGGCGCTTGCGGCGCTGCCGCGCGCGGATGCCTGTGCCCTCGACCCGCGCCGTCCCCACACATACGAGGCGGACCAGATGCGCCAGGCCTACCTGACGGCGATGGACGCGGCGTCCGTGAACGGGCTCTTCCCCGGTGACGCGTACTTCGGCATGCCGGCAGTGGAGAGCGGCACGCGCGCCTCACGCGCGAACGGGCCGGCCGCGATCCCCGCAGTCCTGCTCAAGGCGATCGCATGGGTCGAGTCCGACATGACGATGGCGTCGCGGTCCGTTCAGTTCAACTCGATCGGCGACGCCCTGATCTCGTTCGATTGCGGACACGGGATCATGCAGGTCACGACCGGCATGACCTTGCCGCTCGGCGACGGCGGGCGGGCGACCGATCGCCAGGTGCTCGTCGCCACCCACTACGTGCACAACATCGCGCGGGGCGCCTACATCCTGGTCGACAAGTGGAACCAGGCCCCGGAGTTCCGGCCGATCACGGGCACGGACACCGGGTCGAACCCGCTGCTCGTCGAGAACTGGTACTACGCGATCTGGTCGTACAACGGCTTCACGGGTCCGGGCTCGACGCGCAGCAACCATCCCGCCGACGCGTCGTTCGCGTGGCCGCGGCCGGCCTTCCGCTGCGACGGCACGCAATCGCGAGATCGCTACCCGTACCAGGAGCTGGTGTGGGGTTGCATGGCGAACCCACCCGTGCGAAACGGGCAGCAACTCTGGCAGCCCGTGGCTGCCACGCTTCCGGATCTCACGAAGCCGGCGTTCAACACGCCGCTCAACGTGAACCTCTTCCAGTACCCGTTCACGCAGATGGACATGCCCACCCCCGCGCCCGCACACCTCGCCGCACCCGCCAGCCTGGCGGCCGGCTACCGGGAGCGCGCGCTGGGCACTCCGGCGATCGCGATCACCGGCAGTACCTCGATCACGTTGCAGACGAACGCGGGCCCGTCGCGGCAGACCGCGAGCATCTCGATCCGCAACACCGGCACGGGCGTGCTCGCGTGGTACGCAACGACCAACGACAACTTCCTCATTCTCACGCCCCCCGCCGGAGCGGCAACGGGCGGGGACGTGACGTGCACCACGACCGGGTGCCCGAACGGCACGTTCACGATCAGCGTGAACCCGACGCTCCTGCCGCGCGCGCGCGCGACCGGCCAGGTCACGATCTCGTCGCCGAACTCATCCGCGGCGCCGGTGGTGATCACGGTCCAGGTCGTCGCCGACTTCGAGGTGGGGACGCCGGGCACCAGCCGGGCCCGGTAGCGTCTCTATACTCGGTGGCCCGGCGCTCGTCGGGATCGCGTCTACAGCAGTGGACGACCACGTCACACCCCCGGGGGTTTCATGCTCAGAGGCTGGATCGATGCCGTACGGCGGAACCACGCGCTCGAGCACGCGACCGTGGCGGTGTTCCTCGCCCGTTACGGGCCGACGCGTATGGCGGGGCGGGCGAGTGGAGACGGCTTCTTCATCCTCGGCGACGTGCCCGATGACGCACTCCGCACCTCGGTTGAGGAGGGGCTACGCCGCCTCCAGTCCGGCGAGGCCTCGCTGGCGGTCTCGCCACTCTGCGGCACGAACATCGCGGTATCCGGACTGCTCGCCGCGACCGCTGCGACTGCGGTGCTGTCGTCCGGCTCCACGCGCTCGCGCTTCGGAAACGCCGTCACCGCATCCATGCTGGCGGTGATAGTGGCGCAGCCGCTCGGGCGGCTGATCCAGCAGCACGTGACCACGCGCCCCGACCTCGATCATGTGGAGTTCGTCGACATCCGCACCCTGCTGCCCGGCGTGCGGAAAGTGCGGACTCGCGTCACGCGCTGAACGCGCGCGTTGGGCGGCGTCCTGCTCAGCGCCGACGGATCGACAGACCAGGCATGTGCTGGCGCAGCAGGCGCACGAATGCCACCTGCAGAGCAGGCTCGAACGCCCCCTCCGTTTGCGCGAGTTCGGCGATTTGCGCGCCCACTGTCCCCTTGCGACCGCGGCGGCGGCGCGCGGAGAGCGACGAGAAGTGGTTGGCGAGCGCCACATAGCGGGCGCTGGCCGGCAGATCCCCGCCGGCGACCCCGTCCGGGTAGCCCAGCCCATCCCAGCGCTCGTGGTGGCGAAGCACCGCTTCCTGTGCCGCCTGCGGGCTCAGCCCCATGCGCCGCATGATCTCGAGCGAGCGCCGCGGGTGCGTGGGCGGGACCGCGACTTCGAGCGTCTCTGCACCTCCGAGGAAGCCATCGAAATCTCGCTCGGACAGACCCACGTCCGCGAACACCGCGCCAAACGCCAGCGCGGTGAGCTGGTCCGGTCGACGGACGCCCATTGCCTGCGAGAGCAGCACCGTGAGAAAGGCGGTGTGGAGGGAGTGGGCTGCGAGACCGCCGTCGTCCTCCTCCGAGATCTGGAGGAGCACCCCGGGCGCGCGTGCCGCTTTCAGTACGAACTGGGTGAGCGCCTCCAGTGCCACGGGTAGCCCGAGCGGAAGCTCGGTGCCCGCCGCATCCCCCTGCAGCAGCGCGATTTCATGCCTGAGCACGAAGTGCAGCGTCCACGCGCGGTGGTATTCCGGGATCGACTCCGCCGTCATGAGCTGTCTGAGATTCGCGCGGAAGGCGTCGAGCAGCTCGGCGAGGTCGTCCGCGAGGATGTAGACCATCTGGGTGTCGCGGGCGGTGCGCTCACCCGGGCCGATGATCTTGCCGCGCACGTTGAACACCGGAATGCCCAGCCGCCGCACGTGCGACACGACGGCGATCGGTACGTCCACCAGTTCGGCAGAAGGAAGTCCGGCGATCTTGCTCGTTTTCATACTCGCGTGGATTTTCGTCGTGTCTGGCCGGATCCAAATAGGGAATCCCCCCATCGGGACTCGGGAGTCGCGACAGCGGGGTCGGGTGACCGCTCCAGCGCGGGCGCGCTCTAGATCTAGAGCAGCGTCGCCTGGGTCGCGGCTTCGACCTCTGACAGGCACGCCGGGTCATCGTTCGCCACGCTGTTCACGCGCGGCGAGACCGCACGCCGCGCCAGCGTGCCCGCGGGCGCGGGGCGCAGCAGCGCGCGCAGGCGGTCGACGGGCTCGCGCGCGTGCAACCAGCTGTCGACGGCCACGTCGTTCGCCAGCAGCACCGGCATGCGATCGTGAATCGGCGCCACGTCGTCGCCGGCCGCCGTCGTCAGGATCGTGAAGCTCGCCGGTCGCGCCACGCCGCCCACGACCAGCGGCTCCGCGTACAGCCCGGCGAATCGGAGCGGACCATGATCGTTGCGGTGGAACCAGTACGGGCGGGGCACGCGCGTGCCCCCCGCGATCCACTCGAGGAAACCGTCCGCGGGCACCACGCAGCGACGCTCGCGGAACGCGTCGCGGTAGGTCGGGCGACGCTGGAGATCCTCGGACCGCGCGTTGATCAGCCGCGCCGCCTCGCGTACCCGCGAAGCGTCGGGGACGAGCCCCCAGGACGCGCGGCGTGCGGCGCGATCCTCGCCCGCGGCCGTGACGATCCAGTGCTCCTGCGTCGGCGCGATGTTGAAACGCGGGATCACGAGCTCGGAGATCTCGTCCAGATCCTCCACGGGCACGCCGAACGCGTCGGCGAGCCACATGCGATCGTCTGAGCTGAGCGTGAAGCGGCCGCACATGCCTCGCAGTCTACGGGCCCTGCGCAGGGCGGCGCGTCGCGCCGGTCCGCCGCGACGCGCGAGCGCCGACGCTCGGGTACGCTCGCTGATGGAGGAGTGCGATGCCGCTGGTACTGCTCGTCGAAGACGATCTGTCCATCGCTGATGCCGTCTCATACAACCTCGAAGCGGACGGCTATGAGGTGCTCCGCGCGGCCGACGGCATCTCCGCGCTCGAGCTCGCGCGCAGCGAACACCCGGACCTCGTCGTGCTCGACGTGATGCTGCCGCGCATGTCCGGGCTCGACGTCTGCCGCATCCTGCGGAACGAGCAGACGGTGCCGATCCTGATGCTCACCGCCCGTACCGGCGAGGCGGACAAGATCCAGGGTCTCGACCTCGGCGCCGACGACTACGTGACCAAACCGTTCTCGATGCGTGAGCTGCGTGCGCGCGTGGCGTCGTTGCTGCGACGCGACCGGCTGTCGCGTGACGCCGGAAGCGAGCAGCGCGACGGCGCGACGGTGCTCAGCGGGGCGAACATCACGCTCGACGCGACGCGACACGAGGTCGAGCGCGACGGGCAGCCGGTGAGCCTGCGTCCGCGCGAGTTCGAACTTCTGGAGTTCCTGATGCGCCACCCGGGCCAGGCGCTCACGCGCGAGCTGATCCTCTCCGGCGTGTGGGGCTTCAGCTACGCCGGGGAGACGCGCACCGTCGACGTGCACATTCGCTGGCTGCGAGAGAAGCTCGAGTCCGATCCGGCGCACCCGCAGCACATTCAGACGGTGCGCGGCGTGGGCTACAAGTTCGTGCCCTAGGCGCAGCGCGTGAGGACGGTCCGCGCCTCGCTGCTGCTGCCGGCCGCCGTCGCGGCGGCCGCGATCGCCGCGGTCTCGCTTCCGCTCGCCGCGGCCGCGCTCGTCGTGGTCACGCTTGCCGCGGC
>JAQBZW010000057.1 GCA_027622315.1 Chloroflexota bacterium
CGAGCGGCCACTCGTGGTCGCTCGTGACGAGGGCGGCACGGTGGTCGCGATGTGCCACTCCGCGCGCTCATCCGCGCGTGCCGCGGCGGCTGGCGTCGAGACGGCCGAGCAGAGCCGGCGGCGCGGGTACGGTGCTGCGGTGGTGGCCGCGTGGGCGGAGGCTGTGCGCGCCGGCGGGCGCGTGCCGCTGTACAGCACGACGTGGGAGAACGCCGGATCGCGGGCGCTCGCGCGCCGGCTCGAGCTCGTCTGCTACGGCGAGGACACGCACATCGACTGACGGCGCGGACACGGGTGCGACGCGCTCGTCCCGCGCACTCGGGCGCCAGCGGGGCATTCGCAGCCGTCCCGCCCACCCTTCGACAGGCCCTTCGTCTGCGCTCAGGAGAGCCTCAGGGCGAACGGGAAAGGCTGCCCGGCGGCGCGCTGCCGGCGTTGCGGCGCGGGCTGCCGGCGTTGCGACAGATACGCGCGTTACGTACGCGGGCGGTCGCGCGCGGGGACGAGCTCCGTGAGGATGCCGTTGGTGCTGCGGGGGTGGAAGAAGGCGACGGTGCGGCGACCGTCCTCGGCGCGCGGCAGCGCGATCTCCTCGAGCCCGGCGGCACGCAGGCGCTCGGCCTCGTCGTGCACGTCAAGACAGGCGTAGCAGATGTGGTGCATGCTCGCCCCGCGCTTCGCGAGGTAGCGGGCCACGCCGCTCGTCGCGTCCGGGGTGGGCACGAGCACCTCGACGACGGTCTCGCCCTCGCCCACGCGGAAGAAGAAGTTGTGGGTCTGCTCGGGCGCGAAGTATGAGCCCTTCGGCCATTGCGAGCGGTCCTTGTCGATCACCAGCCCGAGCGCGTCGCCCAGCACCGCCTGCGCCTCGTCGATCGAGTGCGCGACCACGCCCACGTGATCCATTCTCACGAACATTGCTGCCCCCTCGCGTGCACGTTCCGGCCGGACTCCGTCGACGGCGGCACGATAGCAGACCGGTTGTCTCTGGCAGGCAGGCGGGTGTGCCACTCGGGAGGAACGGGGAGGAGGGTGCGGGTCCCTCGATTCCACTCGGGACGAACGTACAAGGACGAACGGAGTAGGCGGTCGAGATGACCGATGATGATCCGGCGCGCTCGGCGCCGGCAGCGGTTAAGAGCCCGGCAATCCCGTGTCGAGCCAGCCGGCGTCGAAGCCGGCGAGGCTCTGCAGCACGAAGGCACCCGGTTGCGGCGGCGCGGCGAACGCGGTCTGGCGCGTCTGGACGACTGCCATGCCCGCGTCGCGCGCCGAGCGCACGCCGAAGATCGAGTCCTCGATCGCCAGACAGCGGCGCGGATCGACGCCGAGGCGCGCCGCCGTGTGGAGGTAGATGTCGGGCGCGGGCTTCGCCCGCGGCACCTCGTCAGCGGTGACGGCGAGCGGGAACGCGCGCTGAAGCCCGCACGCCCGCAATGTCGCGCGTACCCACGCCGGCGCCGACTGCGAGGCGACGGCGATCGGCAGCCCGCGTGCGTGTACGGCGTCGATCAGCTCGCGTACGCCGGGCAACGCGCGCAGCCGCGCGCGCGAGAGCGTCTCGGAGACCGCGGCGTGGTAGCCGCGCCGCAGTTCGGCGACCGACTCGCGCCGGCCGAACGTGTCGCGCAACCACTGCATCGTGGCGTCTGTGCCCATGCCGACGAGCCCGTGATAGTGCGCATCGGTCAGCACGTCGGGCAGGAGGAACGCGGTCATCGCCGCCTGGTGCACCGGCTCGGTATCGACGAGCACGCCGTCCATATCGAAGATCACCGCGGCGACGGGACGCGTCATGATCGGCCGTTCGACCGTTCGATCAGCTGCTTCAGATTCCACAGCGACTCCCGTAGCGCCTGCGTGCGGTACGGCCGGTGCAGGAGCAGCTCGAGCAACGGTCCGAGCGGTCCGCTCGCCCGCTGGTATCGCGCCTCGACGGTGACGTGTACATCGCGGGCGCCTTCCTCGTGGAAGGCCCAGGTGATCGCCGCGAGATCGCTTTCGCCGGCAGCGATGAAGGCGATCGCCTCGGCTTCGTTCGGGTCGCGGTACAGCCGCGCGCACTCGGTGCGCAGCGGCAGCGCCAGGGCGAAGGTCATGACGTCGTGGTCGTCGGTGACGCCGTAGTCCCGGAAGTGCTGAGCCAGCCACTCGCCGTGCGCGCGGACGTCCGAGAGGCGGCGGTGGAGCTCCGCGCCGGTGGTGTGGATATGGATGTCCTGCCGAACCCAGTCCAGGCGTGGCTTCGTCGGGGTGTCCGTCACGCCCGTGGGTCCGAGCGAACCTGGCCATGCGTACCGCGGTCCCGCTCGCGGAGCGCGGGGAAGAGAATCACTTCGCGCAGCGAATGCTCGCCGGTGAGGAGCTGCACGAGCCGGTCGATCCCGATCCCGAGCCCGCCCGCCGGGGGCATGCCATGCTCGAGCGCGATCAGGAAGTCCTCGTCGATCAGCTCGACCTCTTCGTCACCGGCCGCAGCCTTGCGCGCCTGCTCGTCCATGCGCATGCGCTGATCGACCGGGTCGTTGAGCTCCGAGTACGCGTTCGCGATCTCGTAACCGTTGATGAAGAGCTCGAAGCGCTCGACCGCGCCGTCGTCGTCGACCTTGCGCTTCGCCAGCGGCGACAGCTCGGTCGGGTAGTCGAAGACAAAGGTGGGCTGGACGAACCGCGGTTCGACGAACGTGGACATGAAGCCATCGAGGATCGTCGCCCACGACGCCCCCTCGGCGACGGGTAGATCGCGCTCCCGTGCGAGCGCGCGCAACGCATCGACCGTGGGGTAGTCGCGGTAGTCGAAGCCCGCGTGTTCCCGTAGCGCGCCGCGATAGGTCGTGCGCGCGAACGGGGCGGAGAGTTCGATCGTTTCCGCATCCTCGCGCGCGAGCTGAAGCGTGCCGTTGACCTCCTGTGCGACGAAGCTCAGCAGCTCCTCCACCATGCGCGCGACGTGCTCGTAGTCGACGTACGCCTCGTAGGACTCGAGCAACGTGAACTCAGGGTTGTGGCGTGCGTCTACGCCCTCGTTGCGGAAGACGCGGCTGATTTCGAACACCTTTTCGAACCCGCCCACGAGCAGCCGCTTGAGGTGCAGCTCGAGTGAGATGCGCAGAAACAGATCGCGATCGAGCGCGTTGTGGTGTGTGACGAAGGGACGGGCGGCCGCGCCGCCGGCGTGCTCCTGCAGCACAGGCGTCTCCACCTCCATGAAGTCGTGGTCGGTGAAGAAGCGCCGGACGGCCCCCACGATCGCGACGCGCTTGCGCGCGATCTCGCGAGCGCGCTCGTTGGCGATCAGATCGAGGTAGCGCTGACGCGTCCGCGTCTCGACATCGACGATGCCATGCCACTTCTCGGGCAGCGGTCGCAGCGCCTTGGCGATCACGCGCCACTGACCGGCTGCGACCGTCAGTTCGCCGGTGCGCGTGCGGAAGAGCGCGCCGCTCACCTCGAGGAAGTCGCCGAGATCGGTGAGCGAGAGCAGCTCGAAGGCATCGCCCTGGACGTCGCGCCGGAAGTGGAGCTGGATGCGGCCGCTGGCATCCGTGAGATCGAAGAATGCCGCGCGGCCCATGATGCGCTGCGCCGTCACGCGTCCGACCACGAAGACGGCGATCGCGTCTGCCCCTTCGCCGTCCGGCTCCCCGGCGGCCGCGAAGGCGGCGGCTGCCGCAGCCGCGGTGTGCGTGCGCTGGACCCGCGCGGGATACGGATCGACGTGCTCGAGCAGACGAGCGCGCTTCTCGAGGCGCTGGGCGATCAGTTCAGCTTCGGATGGCATGGCGCTAGTAACTCATATGACGGGCCGACGGGCGAGATCACCGGTCGGCTCGCGGCCCGGCAGCCTGTTTACACGGCGTCGCGATAGAGCTTGCGAATCTCCGCCGACACCACGCCGTTCTTCACGTCCAGCAGCGCGAAGGTCCCGAGCTCGCCCGCGGCGTGGCGCATGCCGGGGCGGATCGTGCTGCCCGGATTGACGAAGAGCACGCCCTGGTACCACCCGATGTACTCCTCGTGTGTGTCTCCGAAGCAGACCACGTCCACGCTCTGACCGAACTTTCGCTCCATGAGCTCGTGCACCGACCCGGGCGGGAACTCGAGTGTGTGCGTGAAGCGCACCGCTGGTCCCGGCGCCTGCGTGTCGTGCACCATCCCGATGCGCACGCCATCGACTTCGACGACACGCGTCTCGTCCGCGAGGCGGTCGCCGGGCTCGCGTGGATCGGGATAGCCGCGCACGGCCAGTACCGGCGCCAACGTCTCGAGGTGGTCGAGCGCGCCGAGCACGTCAAGATCGCCGCAGTGCAGGATGAGCTCGACCCCGACGAGCGCGGCGAGGAGCTCCGGCGGCGAGCCCCACCCGTCACCCTTGAGGTGCGTATCGGAAACCACGGCGATGCGCGTGCTGTCGAAGCGCAGTCGCCCCGGCCACGCGTCGCGGACCTTCATCCCGCACTCCCCCCGATTCGCGCCCGGCGCGCCAGAAGGCGCGCGAGCCGGCGGCCGGATGATACGCAGCGTGCACGCGGCGGGCCGAGGCGTGGGCAGAGACCGCGTCGACCGGCTCAGTCCGAACGGGCGCGTGCCGCCGCAGGTTCCGGACGAACGCCGACACACGTTTCAGCGCGACGCGATGCAAGGGGATAAGACGCAAGCGAGCAGGCGTCCCTAGGACACCGTGGTGACGGTCATCTCCACGTCACCCGCGGGGGCGCGCACGCTCACCTTGTCGCCGCGCTTCTTGCCGAGCAGCGCCCGTCCGACCGGGGACTCGTGGCTGATGCGTCCCTCACTCGGGTTCGCTTCGGCAGGACCGACGAGCTGGTATTTCCGGCTCTTGCCGTCCTTCGTCTTGAGCGTGACGTTGGAACCGACGCGCACTTCCTTCGACTTGTGCGCCGCTTCCTCGTCGATCACGGCCGCACGCTCGAGCATGCGCTCGATCTCACCAATGCGGCCTTCGAGGAAGGCCTGCTGGTTCTTTGCGTCTTCGTACTGGCCGTCCTGCTGATCCGGACCCAGCTCCTGGGCTTCACGGATCGCGGCGGCCACCTCCGCGCGCCGAACGGTGCGCAGTTGGTGCAGCTCGTTCTTCAGGCGCTCGAGGCCCTCGCTGGTCAGGAGCACTGCCTCTTCGGACATCGTGCTTTGTTTCCTCATAATCGTGCAGGCTAGAGAAACGAAATGCGGACTCACCGTGAACGGCAAGCCCGCGAATTCGTTGCCAATCATAGCGCAATTGAGGGTGCCCTTCAAGGTGATCCGCACTAACGTTCGGCTCATGTGATTGGGTGATAGAGTCCTTCCGGCGGGCAGCCGGGGGTGCAGCCGGCGGAGATGCGTCGTCATTCTGAGATTTAGCCCCGGCCAACTGGTCACGCTTGCTGGTCTGCTGCTACTCGCGGCGGCCGGCGGCGGCGTGATCGGCGGGCTGATCGTGCGCGCCGGTGACGACCCCCCGGCGCCGGCGCCCACGGCCACAGCCGTGATCGCGACGCCCGCCCCGGCCGATGCCGAGCGCATGCGCTCTGCGATCGCTCGCGTGCTTCCCACCGTCGTGACGGTGCTCGCCACGCTGCCGTCGCAGGCGGTCACCGGCGGCGTGCTCGAGCGTGAGAACTTCGGCTCCGGGATCGTGATCGCGTCGGGCTACGTGATGACGAACTACCACGTCGTCGATGGCGCCTCGAACGTGCAGGTCGTGCTCTCCACCGGTGAACGGCGTGAGGCGACGGTGATCGCCGATGACTCGCCCTTCCATGACCTCGCGATTCTGTCGGTGCGGGCGCAGGGACTGCGGGTGGCGACGCTCGGCGATTCCGACGCGCTTCAGCTCGGTGATCCCGTGGCCGCGATCTCGGGCGGACTGGTGACCTTCGAGAACCAGGCGAAGGTCGGGGTCGTCTCCACGCTGCACCTCGCCTTCCCGCGTTCCGGCCTGATCATGGAGGACATGATTCAGACGGATGCTGCGGTCAATCACGGCGACTCGGGGGGCGCGTTGATCAACCGCGATGGCGAGGTCGTCGGGGTACTGACGACGGTCGTGCGCACGACCCCCGGCGGCCAGATCATCGAAGGCGTCGGCCTCGCGCACTCAGTGAACTCGCTGCGCGCGATTATCGACGCAGTGGTCGCGACGGGCGCAAACCCCCGCCTGCGCTACGGCATCGAGCGCGTGGGCACCCAGCACGTGCCGGTCACGGACGAGCTCGCGGCGCAGCGAGGGCTGCCCGTACGGAGCGGGGCACTCATCATCGATGTGCCGCCTACGAGCCCCGCGGGGCTCGCGGGTGTGCGCAACGGCGACATCGTGGTCGGGGTGGACGGGTTTGCCGTGGACAACACGCATCCGCTCGTGAACCAGCTGGCGGGCCTGGCGGGTGACGGCCGCGCGGAGTTTCAGATCATCCGCGACGGCGCACAGGTCGTCGTCGGCGTGATGCCGAGGGCCGGAGGGTGACGCATGGCTGATCGCCCGGAGCGTCCGTCCCGCCGCGACGCTCGCCGCGAAGATGGGTCGCGCGACGACGAGCCGATCTTCGCGCCCGTGGTCTTCGAAGACGACGACCGGCGCCTGCCGCGCGGCTCACTGCCGGGCGAGGACAGCGACGCCGGGCTGTTACGCGTGCTCGGGCTCGTGATCGTGCTGGGCATCGTGATCGTTGCGCTTGTGTTGCCCGGTTCGCCGCTGTCCGTGCTCAACCGCGGATCGGACACCTCGACGGCACCGGGGATCGAGGCGCGCGCGCGCGACGAGATGCCGCTGCTCCCGGACGGCTTCCGGGCGCTCAGCCGGCTCTACGACATCACCGCCGATGAGCCCGGGCAGGGGCCGTGGACGCTGACCGTGCCGCTCGACGCGCCGCTCACGGACGGCCGCAACATTGCGCTCTACCGCCACGACGGCGAACGCTGGTCGCGCATCGCGGCCGCCCTGATTGTGGAGGGCGGCGCGTCTGCGCAGGGAGACCTGGAAGTGCTGCCCGCGAACATCGCGGCGCTCCAACGCACCGCCGTGCCCGTCACGCTTGCGCTCGGCGTGCCCGCGGGCACGGCGCCGGATCTGGGCGCGGGCGCGCTCGCGGAGGTGATCGCGGTGGACGGGGCACGCGTCGCCGATACGCCCACGGAGGACGGCGCGACGCTCACGCTCGCGCCAGACGCGCTCACAGCCGCCGCGGCGGCTGCGGGAGACGCGGCGCTCTATCTGCGCGTGAGCGCGCCCGCCGGGCCCTCCGCCGACGCGCTGAACGCCATCCTCGCGACGCCCGAAGGCGTCTCGACGCACGTCGCCGAAATCGTCGCCACGGCCCGCACTGCTGCCGCCGCCGGCGTGCAGCTCGACTACCGCTTCGTCGACGCCTCCCGGCGCGTTGCCTTCACCGCACTCGTGGTCACGCTCGAGGATCAGCTCGCCGCCGCGCAGCTCGGGCTGAGCGTGAGCGTGCCCGTGCTGCCGACGACGAGTGGCGGTGCCTATGACTGGCTCGCACTCAGTCGCGTGACGCGGCTGTGGATCCACGGTCCGGACGACGGCTCGCTGTTCTACACGCAGGTGGAGGCCGCGCTCGCGGCGCACCGCGACGAAGGGGTGGACCTCTCGCGGCTCGCGCTCGTGGTGGAACGTGCATCGCGTGAGCGCACGCGGCAGGAGATACGGCGCATGACGCAGCGTCAGGCGCTCGTGATTGCCAGCCACCTGCGCACGCAGCCGGAGAGCGGGATCACCCCGGGCAGCGAGGTCACGCTGAGCGGCGTGAACCTGGATCGCGGCGCGGGGAACTCGGGGCTGCACTGGGACGACGGCGCCCGCGCCGTGACGTTCTCATACGCCGATCGCCTGGGGCCGCACACCGTCTGGATCGAAAACAGCTTCTCGCTCGGCTTCAGACTCGAGCTCATCGACCGCTACGCGCTTGGCGGGATCGTGGTCGCGGAGGCGCAACGTGACGAGCAGCTGCCGGACGTGTGGACGGCCGTGCGCGTGTACGTGGAGAGCGGCGCGTACGACCTGCAGCAGCCCTACGGTCCCTACCTCGTCCCGTGCTGGCGCGCCTCGGACGGCGCGATCGTCGGGTTCGAAGCGGGATGCTGGACCCCCGGCCTGACCGAAAGCGGCGCTGCGACGTGGCGGGCACCGGCGGGCATTGGCGTGTTCGACGTCACGCTCGTCGTCTCTGACGGCACCACGTTCGTCGGTCAGCAGCTCCCGGTGCGTGTCGCCGAGGCGGGTGCGCCAGAGGCCCGACCGACGCCGACCGCGACGCCGGCACCGACGGAGCCCCCCGAGGCAACGGCCACGCCGGAACCGACGCCCACGGAGACCCCGGCGGCGACCCCCGTCGCGACGGCGACCCCGTAGCCCCACGATGCCGTTGCGTGTGATCGCCGGCAGCGCGCGCGGGATCGAACTGCGCGCTCCGCGCGGTCGCGGCACGCGGCCGACGGCCGGACGGCTGCGCGAGGCGCTCTTCTCCATGCTCGAAGCCGCCGACGTGGACTTCACCGACACGCTCGACCTCTATGCCGGGAGCGGCGCGTTGGGCATCGAAGCGCTGTCGCGCGGCGCCGAGCGCTGCACCTTCGTGGAGCACAGTGCACGCGCGTGCGAGACGTTGCGCGCGAACCTCGAGCGCACCGGCTTCGCCGATCGCGCGCTGGTGGTACGCGGCCAGGTTGAACGCTGGCGGGCGACGGGCGACGGCACGCACACGCTCGTACTGGCCGATCCCCCCTATCATGACGCCACCTCGTGGACGGCGATCGAGCGGGCGGTCACAGGCGCGCTCACCGACGCGGCGACAATCGTCGTGGAGCATGCGGCCCGCGAGGTCCCACCCGCGAGCCTGGCGGGGCGAAGCCTCTGGCGCGATCGCCGGCAGGGCGAAGGCGCCGTCGCTGTCTACCGGTCGGGCCCAGCATCGGAACGAGGAGAGACTGGATGACGGTTGCTATGTACCCGGGCCGTTTCGACCCGGCGACGAACGGGCACCTGGACATCGTGACACGGGCGGCCGCGGTCTTCGATCAAGTGATCGTCGCCGTCGCCGCCAGTTCTTCGTCGTTATTCACGACCGAGGAGCGCACGGACCTCTTCCGCGAGGCGGTGAAGCACCTCGACAACGTCTCGGTGATCACGTTCTCGGGGCTCACGGTCGACGCGGCGCGGGCGCACGGCGCGAACGCGCTCGTGCGCGGACTGCGCGCCGTCACCGACTTTCACGTCGAGTTCGACATGGCGCTCATGAACCGCAAGATGGCGGGCGATATCGAGTCCGTGTTCATGATGACCGCGGCGGAGCACCTCTTCATCAGCGCGACCCGCATCCGCGAACTTGCGGGGTTCGGGCGCGATGTGAAGGACCTCGTGCCGCTGGCGGTGAACGAGGCGCTGCTCAAGAAGTTCGCCGACCGCCACTAGGTCGGGCGCGGGCCGCGCCGCGGGAGGAGAGTCATGGATCTCATGCACCTGGTCGATCGGCTCGAGGAGCTGGTCGCCGGCGCCCAGAAGATGCCGATTGGCAACCGGGCGATCCTCGACAGACGCCGGCTGCTGGACATCATCGACCAGATGCGCATCGCCATCCCAGAAGAGGTGCGCGAAGCGCAGGAGATGGTGCTGCGCCGGGACGAAATCACGCGCGAGGCTGAGGAGGAGTCCCGGATCATCGTCGCGCGCGCGCAAGAGCACGCCGCGCGCTTGATCGAGGCTCACGAGATCACGGAGGGTGCGCGCCGCCGCGCCGAAGAGCTTGCCTCACACACCGAGCAACGGCTCGAGGAGCGCGTGCAGCAGGCGAACGCGGACATTCAGGCGCGCATGGACCAGTCGCGCGGCCTCGCCCGTCAGCAGATGGAAGCGGCCGATGACTACGCGCGCGAGCTGCTCAGCCGGCTCGGCCGGCAGCTCGAGGCGTTCGTGCGCTCCGTGGACTCCGGCATCCGCCAGCTCGAGCCCGATCGCGAGCCCACGGCAGGGTCCGGGCTGCACGAGCCGCTCCCCGCCGACGGTGACGACGGCGCGAACTTCGCGGACGCGTCGGAATACGACGACATCCGCTCCGACGATCGCGGCGCCAGGGCCCAGCCCGAGGCGTTCGACGAACGACGCCAGCCGGTCCCGCTCTATCGGCAGCGGGCGGAGGAGCCGGACGAGTTCGAGAATTTGCTTCGCCGTCAGTCCGGCGGGCGCATGCCCGCGCCGTCGCCGCGGCCGCTGATCGACGACTTCGCCAATCCCCCGCTCGACGACGATCCCACCACCCTGGGATCCGAGGACGACGACTAGCCTCCTCGCAACTGCGAAAGCTCCTGCCGCCTAGGGCGCGTCCCATAGCTCCGTGAGCAGGGCATCGATGCGGCGGCGCACGTCTGTCGCCGCGGTGGATCGGAGGAGCGTGGTGCCGTGCGCCTCGCCGGTCACGATCACGCGGTAGCGCGGAATCAGCTGCACGGTGTTCGCCAGCGTCTTCATCGAGTCCATCGCGGAGACATCCTCACGCGCGACGATGATCGCGAACAGCGGCTTCCGCTCGCGGATCGCGGCGACCGCGTCCAGCGATGCGAAATGCGCGGGTGGCGAGAGCGCGATCACGCCCTCGACCTGAGGGTCGCGCGCGGCCGCGATCATCGCGGCCGCGCCCCCCATCGATGCGCCGATCAGCGCGATCGAGCGGTAGCCGAGGGAGCGGCCGTACGCGATCGCCGCCTCCACGTCGGTCACGAGGCGGTCGTCCGTGACGCGATCACCGCCCGACAGCCCGTAGCCGCGGAAGTCGACCGTCAGCCCCGTTGCGCGCCCGCTCGCCGCGAGCGCGGCGGCGAGCGGGTACCAGTTGCTCTGGTCGCCGTCGTACGCATGCAGGAACACGATCAGGTGGGGCGAACGCGCCTCGAAGAGGCGCGCGTCGAGTTGGATGCCGTCGTTGGTCGCGATCGTGACGGGCGTCGCCGCCGTCGGAAGCGGCTCCGGCTCGGCGTCGGCGCAGCCGAGGATCAGCAGCGCAGCCAGCAGTGGCGCAAACAGCGCGCGCCGGCGGAAGCGCGCCGCACGCGTGCCGGGCGCCGCGGCGACGGGTGAGTGGGCGTGATCCAAGGGCGTGCGACGTCGGGCTAGCCGACGACGATGTTCAGCAGGCGCCCGGGCACGTAGATCACCCGTCGCACCTGCTTCCCTTCCATGTGCTCGCGAATGCGATCGTCCGCTTCCGCAGCCGCGCGCGCCGTCGCCTCGTCGGCTGCGGCGGCCAGCTCGATGTGTCCGCGCACTTTGCCGTTCACCTGCACGGCGATGCGGATCGTGTCGCGACGCGCGAGCGCTTCGTCGAACTCCGGCCATGCCTGCGTGTGCACCGCGTACGGCCGGCCGATGCGGGCCCACAGTTCCTCCGCGAGGTGCGGGCAGGAAGGTGCCAGCATGAGCACGAGCCGCTCGATCGCGTCGTGCCAGGTCTCAGCGTCGGCTTCGCCGGAGTCGCGCACGCGCTGGAGGTGGTTCGTGAGCTCCATCATCGCCGCGATCATGGTGTTGAACGCGAAGTGATCGAGGTCACGTGTGACGCGCAACCCCGTCTCGTGCACGAGCCGTCGCAGCTCCCGAGCCTCGTCGCCGTCGGGTCGGCTCACCAGCGTCGGCGGGTCGATCACGACGTTCCACACGCGGTGCAGCCAGCGGCTGACCCCCACGATCCCGTCCACGTCGTACGGGCCGCCCTGGTCCCATGGGCCCAGGAACATGAGGTAGGCGCGGAACGTGTCGGCGCCCCAGTGGCTGACCTGATCGTCTGGCGCCACGACGTTGCCGCGGGACTTCGACATCCGGCGCCCGTCGGGACCCAGCACCTGACCCTGGCTGAAGTAGCGCGTGAACGGCTCGTCGCCGGGCACGATGCCGAGGTCGCGCGCGACCTTGTAGAAGAAGCGCGCGTACAGCAGGTGCATGACGGCGTGCTCCGAGCCGCCGGTGTACTGGTCGACGGGCAGCCAGTTCGCCGCCGGTGCGCTGCCGATCGCCGCCTCGGGGTTGTGCGCATCCGGGTAGCGCATGAAGTACCAGGACGAACACATGAAGGTGTCGAGCGTGTCGGTCTCGCGACGCGCGGGCCGCCCGCACTCCGGGCAGGTTGTGTTCACGAACGCCTCGGAGAGCGCGAGTGGCGACTGGCCGGTGGGCAGGAACTCCACGTCATAGGGCAGCTCGACCGGGAGCTGATCGTCGGGCACGACCACCGGGCCGCACTCGTCGCAGTACACGATTGGGATCGGGGCACCCCAGTAGCGCTGGCGTGAGATCAGCCAGTCGCGCAGCCGGTACTGGATGCGTGGACCGCCGCGATCCGAGGCTGCGAGCTGTTCCGTGATCAAGCCCTTTGCCTGCTCCGATGGCTCCGCGTCGAACGAGCCGGAGTTCACCAGAGGACCGCTCCCGAGGTACGCCTCGGTGAGCGTGGCGCCGTCCCAGTCGGGCGGGGAGACGACGATCTTGATCGGCAGGCCGAACTTCTGCGCGAACTCGAAGTCACGCTGATCGTGGGCGGGCACCGCCATCACCGCGCCGGTGCCGTAGGTCGCGAGCACGTAGTCGGCAATCCAGATCGGCACGCGCTCGTTGGTCAGGTAGTTCACGCAGTAGGCGCCGGTGAAGACGCCGGTCTTGTCGCGCTCGGTCGACTGGCGCTCGATCTCGGTCGCGCGCCTCGCCTGCTCCACGTACGCATCGACGGCCGCGCGCTGCGCGGGCGTGGTGAGCGCGTCCACGAGCGGGTGTTCTGGGGCGAGCACCATGAACGTCACGCCGTGCAGCGTGTCCGGGCGCGTCGTGAACACGCGAATCTCCGCTGTGCCGTCGGGCGCGGGCGGGTCGAGGCGGAACGCCGCCTCCGCGCCCTCGGAGCGGCCGATCCAGTTGCGCTGCATGAGCTTGACGTGATCGGGCCACTCGAGCGCTTCGTTCGCGAGCAGCTCTTCCGCGTAGCGGGTAATGCGGAAGAACCACTGCTCCATGTCGCGCTGTTCGACCTGCGTCTCGCAACGCTCGCAGCGGCCGTCGACCACCTGCTCGTTCGCGAGCGTGGTGTTGCACGACGGGCAAAAGTTCGCGGCGGCGCGTTTGCGATAGGCGAGGTCGTGCTTGAAGAACTGCGCGAACCACCACTGCGTCCAGCGGTAGTACTCCGGTGAGCTGGAGTTCACCTCTCGTTCCCAGTCGAACATCGTGCCGATCGTCTTGAGCTGTCCGCGCATGCGTTCAACGTTCGCGTCGGTCCAGTCCTTCGGATGGGCGCCACCCTTGATCGCGGCATTCTCTGCGGGCAGGCCGAAGGCGTCGAAGCCCATGGGGAAGAGCACGTTGAACCCGCGCATCCGATAGAAGCGGGCGTATGTGTCCGACGGCGCGATCGCCCACCAGTGCCCGGCATGGAGGTCGCCGGACGTGTACGGGAACATCGTGAGGTGGTAGCGGTTCTGCTTGCCGTCGACGCGGTCGGGCGTGCGGTAGAGGTGATCGCGATCCCAGCGCTCCCGCCAGCGAGGTTCGATCTCGTCCGGTCGATAGCGCTCGATCTCGGTTCTTGGTTCGGCGGTCATGGCTCTCGTCTTCCCGGCGCTTGCTCGCGCCGGCACGCCGGTTCGTGAACGGGCGCACGCACGAGCGGGGGCGAGTGTATGTGAGGTGCCCGCGACGCGGGCGGCGGCGATCCCTCCCTCGCGGGGAAGGACCGCCTAGATAAGGACGAGGAGCGTCGTGCCCGCGCGTGGCGCGGGGCCGAGGAACGGAGGGCGGACGATCGTGCGTGCCTGCATCAGGCAACCAGTATCGGAGCGAGGCCGCGAGCGCGTCAAACTCGGCCCGGAACTCACGCCGCGAGGATGAACGCCACCGCGAGCGGGACGCCGAGCGAGACGAGGATCAGTAGCCGCCGCGCCTCGCCCAGTCGTGCAGCCGGCTCCGTGGCGGCGACCGTGCGCCGCCCCTGCCAGAGCGTGGCCAGGACGTAGACGGCGAAGAGGGCGATCAGCACTCGCATCATCGCGGGCGACGGTATCGCAGCCCCGCACTGTGCGCCTCGGCCCCCGACCCGGCCGTCCGTCCCCGGTCAGCTGGCCACCAGCCGCAGCACTGGACCGCCGAACACCAGCGCGTACAGCTCGCCCGCGGCGTCTATGCCGAAGCCGGCCACCCGTCCGGCCACCTGCCCCAGCACGATCGGCTCGCCGCGCGCGGCGACGTCCAGCGCCCACAGCGTGCCCGAGCAATAGTCCGCGTAGACGTAGTGGCCGCGCAGCGCCGGCACGGCGTCGCCGCGGTACACGAAGCCCCCGCTGATTGAGCAGCCGTCGTCGTGCGAATACGCGGCGACGGGGTCGGTGAGGCCGGCGCGGTCGCAGCCCGAGCGCGGAGAGAAACACTCGCGCCCCTCGGTGGTGTTCCACCCGTAGTTGCCGCCGCGGACCACGACGTCGACTTCCTCCCAGGCGTTCTGGCCGACGTCCGCGAGCCAGAGCTCGCCCGTCTCGGGATCGAACGACATGCGCCAGGGGTTGCGCACGCCGTACGCCCAGATCTCCGGGCGGGCTCCAGAGGTCGCGACGAACGGGTTGTCGGCGGGGACCATGTACGGCGCGGCGGTGGTGGCGTTGCGCACGTCGATGCGGATCACGCTCCCGAGCAGGGTCTCGAGGTTCTGTCCGTTGCCCTGTGGGTCATCGGCCGCGCCGCCGTCGCCGAGCCCGAGGTAGAGCATGCCGTCGGGGCCGAAGCGGATCGCACCGCCGTTATGGTTGGGGTATGGCTGCGCTTGCTCCAGCACCACGAGTTCGCTTGCCGGGTCGATCACGCCCGTGCCCGCACGATCCGCGGTGAAGCGCGCAAGCTGCGTCCGCCGCTCGCCGCCCGCGACCGAGTAGTAGAGCCAGACGTGTCCGCTGTCCGCGAAGGTCGGATCGAGCGCGAACGAGAGCAGCCCCTGCTCGTTGCCGCCGCGGCTCACGCGTGCACGCAGATCGAGGCGCGTTGTCTCCTCACCCGCGTGGAAGCCGAGCACGACGCCGTCCTGCTCGACGACGTACACATCGGCTCCCGCGCCTGCGTCCGAGCCAGGCGGGTAGGCGCCGAACTCCACCGGGCGATCGAACACCCGTCCGTCAAGCGCGGGCTCGAGCCGGATCGATCCCGACGTGAGCGCACCGGCCGGCGCACCCGGCGCGACGGTCGGGCTCGCGGCGGTCGCCGCCGGCGACTGTGTAGCCGAGGGCGGCGGCGAGCCGCCGCCGGGGGTCGGCGTCGCGTCGCCATCGCTCGAGCACGCGGTGATGAGAAGCGCGATCGCGGCGGCGAGCGCCGCGCACGTCGGCAGGAAGCGCAGGTGCACACGCGGTCCAATCGTGGGTGGTGGGGTAGGTCCATCGTACGTGCGCGTGCGCCCCGACTCGTCCCATGCGAGCCTCGATCGAGGCGGAGCGCGCGAAGCGAGGGGCGATGACGGCAGCGGGCTCGTCGGTGGACGCAGATGTCGTCGTGATCGGCGCGGGCGTCGTTGGGCTCGCCGTGGCGTGGCGGCTTGCGGCCGGGCGCGCCGTGATCGTGGTCGAGCGAAACGAGTCGTTCGCGCGCGAGACGAGTTCGCACAACACCGGCATCGTGCACGCCGGCATGTTCTACGTGACCGGCTCGCTCAAGCACCGCCTCTGCCTCGCGGGCAACCCGCTGCTCACCGCGTGGTGCGAGTCGCACTCGGTGCGACTCGCGCGCACGGGCAAGCTGATCGTCGCGCTCGGCGACGATCAGCGCGACGG
>JAQBZW010000058.1 GCA_027622315.1 Chloroflexota bacterium
CGCGCGCCAGTCGTCGTGCACGTCGGGTACGCCGAGCCCGGCTGCGGCCGCCCGCGCGCGCTCCGCGCCGCGGCTCCACAGCGCGCGCACCTCCCAGCCCTCGCTCTGGAAGGCCGGCACGTGCACGCTCGCGCCGAACCCGACGCCGATCACTCCGATGCGCAGCGGGGTGGTGGTCATGGCGAGGCCTTTCGGGCGTGCGTGGAGCGGCGGCGGTGGTTAGCCCGACACGCCCGCGATGTAGCGCGAAGCGGCGAGGTTGGCCTGGAGGTAGAGGTCCTGACCCTCGTCACGGACCTCCTGGTATTGCCGCATGATTTGCGCGAACGGCTGCTTGCCGGAGAGGGCGATATCGAGCGCGATCGCCATTTGATCGGCCTCAGTGAAGGCCTTCGTGATGCCCAAGCCCAGCGTCGAGTCGATCTCGGCGCCGGCGTCGCCAATCAGTGCCCAGCCCGGTCCGAATGGCTGGCGGCGATAGAACGGCAACTCGCGCGTACCACGGAAGGGCTCCTGCCGTTCACCCGCCGCGACGCGTTCGCTCAACGCAGGCGCGACCTCTCGAAGCGTCTCGAGGAAGACCGCCTCGACATCCTTTCGGACCTCGCGGAAGCGGGCGGCGGGCCATGCGGCGCCGATGTTGACCTGGTCGTGATGCGTCGGGAAGACCAGGATCGCCGCGCCGGGCTTGAAGTAGGTCTCGACGCCCTCGGTCACCACGCCGCTCCAGTACGAGTAGTAGCTGCACAGCAGCGGCGGCAGCTCCATGTACGTCTCGGGCTGCGTGACGCCGGCCACGAGCGAGTGAATGCCATCCGCACCGATCACGACCCGCGCTTGCTCGGTCACGTCGCGCTTCCTGTGGTCCTTCGCCTCGATGCCCGAGACGACGCCTTCGTCGTTGGTGAGCAGGCCGATCACGCGCGTGCGGTCGCGCATCTCGGCGCCGGCGGCGCCTGCCGCCTCCCAGAGGACGTAGTCGAGGATCTCCCGGCGGGGGCAGAGCGCGTACTGCGAGCGGCCGCTTGCGTCGCGGCCGAATGGCTCGAGCATGACCTGGCCGTCACGATGCGCCTCGAAGCGCGTGATGCGCGGGCAGGCGGACTGCTCGACGGCTTCGAGCAGCCCCCAGTTGCGCAGGCGTGCCACGCCCGCGGGATGGAGGTAGTGGGTCGAGAGCGTGTCGCTCGGCATGCGGTCTTTTTCGACGCAGAGCACGCGGTATCCCCTGCGCGCGAGCAGCATGCTCAGCGGCGCGCCGGACACGCGCCCGCCCACGATGATCGCGTCGTACATCCACGGCCCTCTCGGTTTGGCGCGCCGCCGGCGCGGGGGGGCCGATGATACGGGGTCGGGTGCTACCTTCCGGCCGCTCGCAAGCTGTGGACCACGATCGGAGCATTGCCATGACCTCTGCCACGCCCGCGCCGAACTGGCGCGCGACCTTCCCGAAGCTCGCCGAGCTCACCACGGACGTCGTCTTCGGCGACATCTGGGAGCGGCCCGAGCTGTCGAAGCGTGACCGCAGCCTGATCATCGTGGCGACGCTCACGGCGCTGTACCGCACAGATCAGCTCCGCGGGCACATCCGGCGCGCGCTCGACAACGGCGTCACGCGCGAGGAGATCGGCGAGGTGATTACTCAGCTCGCGTTCTACGCGGGCTGGCCCTGCGCGGTGAATGCCGCGAGCGTGGCGACGGAGGTGTTCGCGGAGCGCGGGATCTGAGCGACTCAGCGCGCGCCACTTCGCTTGCCGTGGCCCGACGGCGGACCGCAAGCCCGCCGGGCTTCTCACGCGCCATTGATCCGCCCGGCCCGCCCGCGCGAGACACTGCCGGGAGCAATCGCTCCCGGAAGGACGCACCGCCATGAACACCGCTCGCATCACCCTCCGCACGTTTCGTTGGGTGGGTGCGCTGCTCGGCCTCGCCGCGCTCATGGTGATTGCCGTGGCGTGCTCGAGCTCGAGCACGAACACGGCCACGCCCGGCCCGGTGACGACCACGGCCGCAGGCGCCACGGCTGCGCCACCTACGGCTGCGGACGTGACGGTCGGCATCGGCGACGACGCCGGCGGGAAGCACCTCGTGGGCCCCAACGGGCACGCCCTCTACCTCTTCGCAAACGACGCGACGGGCTTGAGCAACTGCAGCGGCGGCTGCGCCCAGAACTGGCCGCCACTGCCCGTTGCGGCAGGGACGGCGCCGACGGCGGCAGAAGGCGTGTCCGGCACGCTCGACGCGATCGATCGCGTCGACGGCACGCGGCAGGTCACGCTCGACGGGCATCCGCTGTACTTCTTCGTCGGCGACACCGCCGCCGGTCAGACGACCGGCGATGGGGTGGGCCGCGTGTGGTCGCTCGCGCGGACCGGGGCGCCGAGTGCGGCGGGGGCCGCGCCGGCGAACGCGACGCAGGCAACGGGCATCGGGTACTGACCGCCTCCGCCAGCCGGCGCTGTGGTCCGCGGAACTCCCCCTGCTCCCCGCTCCGTCGGGCGAGCGACGGCGGTTCGAGCTGTGCGAACGGCTCGGGGGAGCGGGGCCAGGGTGAGGTTGCCCCGGCCGGCAGAGGCAACGGCAGCCGTCGGAGGGCTAGCGCTCTCCGCTCGCCGAGGTGGGCGGGCGGCCACTGCCCGGCGGGCCGGCGAAGGCCTGCGCGATCACCAGGAACTCGGCGGCGGCGGCACCCTCGGCGACGAGCGCGGTGTCGAGGTAGTTGATGCGCTGGGTGACGACGCGGCAGAACTGTCCGGCGCCGCCGGTGACGCGGTTCGCGGCATCCTCCGGCCCCCACGCCCACGGCGCGCCTGACGGCAGCGTGATCTCAACGCGCAGCGGCTCGGCGCTCGGCTCCATGCCGCGCGCCTGGTAGGCGTAGGCGCGCGCGGAGCAGCCGAGGTACGCGATGTGCCGCAGCCGGTCGCTGTCGACGGCCGGGACGCCGGCGGCGTCGAGGGCGTCGAGCCCGTGTGACCAGCACTCCATGAGCCGCGCGGTCGTGAACGAACGCGCACCCATCTCGAGGCCCGCCCACGGCAGGCGCGCGCGAGGGTCGACCGTGCGCAGCGCGGCCACCATGCGCGCCGCGGACTCGCGCCACCACGCGAGCAGCTCCGGGATCGAGAGCGCGCGTGCATCGACCTGGCCCGCGGCGAGCGCGCCCTGGCCCGCTCGGCGTGGGTGGTTCGGGAACTCGCCCGTCTCGGCGATCTCGGCGGCGGTCTGATCCAGATCGGCGAGGTGCGCAATGCAGTCGCGCATCAGCCAGCCCTCGGCGGGAGATGGGGTCTCCCAGCGCTCGGCGGGTACCTCGCGGATCGCGGCGTCGAGGTAGGCGCGCTCGGCCACGAGATCGTCGAGCAGATCGACCATCCCTCCGCCGCCGGGTGCGGACGTCATCGCAGCTTGAAGCCGAAGTGGCGCGCCAGTGGCAGCGCGACGAAGAGGATCACGAGTCCGGCCAGCAGCGTGCCGACGAACGCCTCGACTACGTCGTCGATGTCGATGCTCGAATCCATGCTCGGCTCCTCAGTGTCGTGATCTGTCGACGAGCCCATTGTGGAGCGCCGCACCGGCGCTTACGAGCGCTCATTCTCCGCTATTCGTGGGTCCCGAGCGAAACGAGAGTCGCGCGAGCGGGCCGTGTCGTCGTTTCACGCGGGACGAACGGGGGCGCTGACGCTCAGCGCGAGGCGGTGAGCGATCCTCCGCCCCAGCGACCGAGGTGCGTGAACGTCTCGACCGGTTCGCGGCGCAGTTTCGTGATCCGCCGCTTTGGGTAGCCGAGCGGGATCAGCGCGCACACCGCGACGTGATCCGGGATGTCGAGCGTGCGCTTGAGCGCGGGCTCGTCGGAGATGGCGATCGTGGTGATCGTGCCCCCCAGCCCTTCGTTGCGCGCCGCGAGCAGCAGATTCCAGGCGAACGGATAGATCGAGGCACCGCTGATGATGCCGACCCGATCGAGGTGCTGGTCCGTCGACGCCACGACGCTGAGATCGACGCAGACCACGAGCAGGACGGGCGCGTCGATCAGCGGCTGCACCAGCCCGGCAGGCACCGGCGTGGCTGCGATTGCCTCCGCGCTGATGCTCGGGGGCGCGACGCTGTTCCACGGGCCCTCGCCGGCCGCCCGCTGGGCCGCGTAGCGGCGCGCGCCGGGCTCACCGGCGCAAGCGAGCGTCTCCTGTGTCGCGCGATCGCGCACGATCACGACCTGCCAGCCCTGGCGATTGCCGCCGTTGGGCGCGAAGCGGGCGACCTCCATCAGCCGGTAGAGCACCTCGTCGGTCACCGGCTGATCGGTGAACTCGCGCGCCGAGAAGGCGGTGCGCATGACCTCGGTCAGTTCCATAGCTGGGCCTCTCGTGTGGCGAGCGCGGGTGGGCTCAGACGATGCCGCGGTTACCGTGTGCGCCGCCGTCGATCGCGAGGATCGCGCCGGTCGTGAACGACGAAGCTTCGCTCGCAAAGTAGAGCGCGGCGCCCACGACTTCCTCGGGCTGTCCGCCGCGGCCGAGCGGGATCGTCTTCGCCGCGCGCTGCTCGAACGCCTCGAGGTCCCAGTGCTTCGCGACGTCCGTGAAGAACGGCCCGGCCATGATGCAGTTCACGCGCACCTTCGGGCCGAAGGCGTACGCGAACGAGCGCGTGAGCGCGTTGATCCCGGCCTTGGCCGCGCCGTAGGGCTCGGCGCCGGGGCTGGGCGTCACCGATGCGGTGCTCGAGACGTTGATGATGCTCCCGCCGTCGGCGGCCGCCATGCGCGCCCCGATCGCCGCGGAGAGCCGGAACGGCCCCTTCAGGTTCACGCCGATCACGCTGTCGAAGAGCTTCTCGGTGACCTGGTCGAGCGAGGGGTAGAGCGGCGACATGCCGGCGTTGTTGACGAGCACGTCGACCCGGCCGAACTCCGCGTACGCCGCGTCGACGAGGCCGTCGAGTTCATCCCAGTGGCCGACGTGGCAGGCGTACGGCAGGGCTCGCCGGCCGAGCGCGCGTACCTCAGCGGCCGCGGCCTCGCACGACTCGAGGTTGCGGCTGGCGATGATCACGTCCGCGCCGGCCTCGGCGAAGCCGAGCACCATCGCGTGGCCGAGGCCACGGCTGCCGCCGGTCACGAGCGCCACCTTGCCCGTCAGGTCCACGGATGAGACCACGGTGTCACCTCTCCTGTACCCGCGTTCCGGGCGGAGTCTATGCGTGCCCATCGGCGCACGCCGTCCGCACTGGCTTGGTCCTTGACGGTGAGCCGGCGAATGCCCGCTTCGAAGTGAGCGTCCGCCGCGATCTCTGCCACCAAGGCCCCGCGCCCCGTTCGTTGCTCCCGCCGGCAGCGCGTGAGCGCGTTCCAGCGTTCGCGCGTCAGGTAGAGTTCCGATGCGGACACGCGCGATCCAACGTGGGTAGCCCAGATCGGGCAGCCAGAATGGTCGTGAGGCGTCATGGACGGCAACCACCTGAGTGAGTTCGTGATGGGTGTGGCCGTGTGGCTCGCCGTTGCAGTCTTCTCCGTGATCGCGGTGGCGAACTGGGACCCGCTGTGGGGCTTCTTCCCGGTGCTCGCGGCGGTGCTCGCGGCCTGGGCGATCGGCGAGTGCGTGACGAGTCGCGAGGGCGCGGGAGGATCGACGCGATGAACATGTTCGCGCGCTCAACACCGGTCGATCTGCAGGACCCGCCGCTCTACCGCGCGCTCTTCGCGAGCACCGCCGCAGCGCCGATCTGGCTGATCGTGCGGACTTACGTCGGCTGGCAGTGGCTGCACGCGGGCTAGGGCAAGGTCAGCGGTGAGGGCTGGATCACAGAGAACGGCCGATCCCTGGAGGGCTTCTGGTCGCGGATCGTGCAGCTGCCCGAGCAAGGCTCACCCCCGATCCGCTACGACTGGTACCGCGACTTCATCCAGTTCATGCTCGACAACCACTGGGCGACGTGGTTCGCATGGGTGATCGCGTTCGGCGAGTTGTTCCTCGGCATCGCGCTGATCGTTGGGCTGCTGACGGGGCTCGCGGCGCTCGGCGGCATCACGCTGAACTTCAATTTCATGCTTGCCGGCACAGTGAGCACGAATCCCGTGCTGTTCCTGCTCGGCATCCTGCTCCTGCTGGCATGGAAGGTCGCCGGGCGCATCGGCATCGACCGCTGGCTGCTGCCAGCGCTCGGCACACCGTGGGAGCCCGGGGCCGTGGCGGGCGTCGCCCGTGCCAACGGCGGGAGGGCGGATCGCCCCGCGCCCTGAGCGGGCTAGCCCGCGATGATTCCGGCGTCCCGCAGGCGGTCGATCTCGTCCGGCGGTACGCCGGCCTCGGCAAGGATCGCGCGCGAATGCGCGCCGAGCACCGGTGCCGGCCCCGCGGCCTCGGCCGGCGTGCGGTCGAAGCGCACGAGCGGCCCGACCACGCGCTGCGGCCCGGTGATCTCGTGCGTGAGCGTGGCCATCATGCCCATCGCCTCCACCTGGGGGTCGTCGGACATCTCCTCGGGGAAGTGCACCACGCTGGCCGGCACGCCCGCGGTGAGCATCAGCTCGACCCATTGCTCGGCGGAGCGCGCGAGCAGCTTCGACTGAATCTCGAGCCGCCACGCTTCGACGCGCTCCGCCGCGCCCGGCGCGGCGGCGTCGAAGTCCGCGTGGTCGGTTGCGTCGGCCATGTCGAGGATCGTGCGCAGCGCGTCGCGGTTGGAGCGCGTCACCGCCCCGAGCACGAGTGCGCCTGCCGCCGTGTGATAGCCGCCGTAGTACAGCCGATGCGAGGCGAAGCGCGGCACCTCGGCCTGGCGGAGGGCGATCAGCTCGTCGTACGGCGCGCCCTCGGCGCGCCGGCGCTGTAGCTCGGCGACCAGCGGATCGCGCGTGGTCGCGTCATGCACCGGCTCGCGCATCACGCGCTGGGAGAGCAGCTCGAGCCCGGTGTGGAGCAGCGAGAGGTGGAGCTCCTGACCCACGCCCGTGCGTTCGCGTTCGAACAGCGCGGCGGCGATGCCCATCGCGGCCGCGATGCCCGTCGAGCGGTCGATCACCGGGGTGGCGCTGAGCTGGAGTGGTGCGCCGAGCTCGTCGGTCTTGCCCTCGGCGGCGAGCAGCCCGGAATACGCCTGCGCCACGACGTCTGTTCCCGCGCGCGCGGCGTACGGTCCGTCCTCGCCAAAGCCCGTGACGTTCGCGTAGATCAGATCCGGTCGCAGCGCGGAGAGCGTGGCGTAGTCGATCCCGAGCCGCGCCGTGACGCCCGCGCGGTAGTTCGTCAGCACCACGTCGAACGCGGGCACGATGCGCTGGATCAACGCGCGCCCCTCCGGCCGCTGGAGATCCACGACAAGGCTGCGTTTGCCGCGGTTGAGCGACTGGAAGTACTTGCCTTCGTTCGGCACGACGGCGCCGGTGTTGCGGCGCGCTTCGCCCTCGATCGGCTCGACCTTCACCACTTCGGCGCCGAGATCCGAGAGCAGTACGCCCGCGAGCGGACCGGCGACGATCTGCGAGAACTCGAGCACGCGGATCCCGCGCAGCGGGCCGCGGCGCTCAGTGGTCGTGTCGGTCATGGCGCGGCTATCCGCGCGGGAGGCCGAGGCCGCGCGTGGCGATCACGTTGCGCTGCACCTCCGAGGTGCCGCCGCGGATCGTCGCCGGCACGGTTGCCACGTAACCGTGCGTGAAGGCGGCCGCCGGGACGTCGTCCTCCCAACGGTTCGCGTGCAGCCCGAACGCGCGCGTGGCGGTGAGCGAGAGCCGCTGCGAGAGCTCGGAGTTGAAGAGCTTCGACGTCGAGGCCTCGTGGTTCGGCACGAGCCCGCGGTGCTGCATCGAGATGATGCGGAATGAGAACTGGAACATGACCTCGCTCTCGATGTAGCGATCCGCGATCTCGCCGCGCACGGCGCCGCCGGCGACCCGCTCGCGCGCCCCCGCCTCGTCGGCCTGGATCGCGTCGAGCAGACGCGAGATCGTGCGCCGCGCGGCAACGGCGCCGCCGATGTTCGAACGTTCGAAGTCGAGCAGCGTCATGCCCACGTACCAGCCGCGGTTCTCCTCGCCCACGAGGTTGCGTGCCGGGACGCGCACGTCCTCGAAGAACGTCTCGTTGAAGTAGTGCCGCCCGCCCATGTCGATCAGCGGGCGCACGGTCAGCCCGGGCGTGTGGATGTCCTCGATCAGGATGAAGGAGATGCCGCGGTGCTTTGGGGCGGTGGGGTCGGTGCGCACGAGCGCAAAGATCGCGTCGGCGGTGTGCGCGCCCGAGGTCCAGATCTTTTGCCCGTTGATCACGTACTCGTCGCCGTCGCGGACGGCGCGCGTCTGGAGCGACGCGAGGTCTGAGCCGGCGCTCGGTTCGGAGTAGCCCTGCGCCCACGCCATCTCGCCGGCGAGGATCGGCGGGAGGTACTTCAGCCGCTGCTCTTCCGTGCCGTGGACGATCAACGTTGGCCCGAGCAGGCTCACGCCGGAGCCGCCGGCGCTGGGAGTGCCGGCGCGGGCGAGCTCCTGGTTGAGCACGAACTGCTCCATCGCGCTCAGCCCGGCGCCGCCGTACTCCTTCGGCCATTGCGGCGCGATCCAGCCGCGCTCGCCGAGCGCAGTTGCCCAGTCGGCAGCCGCCTGGCGCGCCACGGGATCGTCGGACTTGCGGTCGAACTCCCACTGGCGCTCGCCGGGGCCGCCCGCGGCCGCCATGCGCTGATAGCGCTCGGGCAGCTTCGTCTTGAGCAGCACCCGGACTTCCGTGCGAAACGCCGCCTGCTCGGGGCTGTCGTTCCAGTCCATGCGCCGCCGCCTCCGCCTGTGTGAACGCGCGATCGCGAGCACTGTAATCCCTCACACGTTCGGCTTCGCTCACGGCAGGCCGATTCGGCTTCGCTCACGGCAGGCCGATTCGGCTTCGCTCACGGCAGGCGCGTTCGCTCGGGTAGCGAGGGGGGCACGCGAAAGGGCCGGCCCGCGCCGGCCCCTTCGGGCGGTAGCGATCAGGTGGAGCAGGGAGGGGACCTACTCCACCCAGACGCTCTTCAGGTCGACGAACCACGACTGCGGCTGCACGAAGCCGTGGACCTTCGGGGACAGCACGCGCAGGTTGAGGTCGTGCACGGTCACGAGCACCGGTGCGTCCTTCATCATCGTGGACTGGAATTCGCGCAGCAGCCGGTTCTGGTCGGCGACGTCGAAGGTCGCTTGCGCCTCGTAGTACAGCGCGTCCGCGGCCGGGTTGGAATACCCGCTCTGATTGCAGCAGCCCTTCGGCGGCATGTAGTCGCTGACGTAGGACCGGAACCCCGTCGGCGCGACCGGCGCCAGCGAGATGTAGGACATGTCGTAGTCCTTCCAGCCCGGGTTAACGTGCCGGCGTCGAGGTAGTCGTCCGCCGGCGCGTAGAGCTCCGCGGCATCGGCTTCGAGCGGGTGCGCACTGTGCGCGTCGATGTAGACCGTCACGGGCGCCGCGAGCCGTTGCGCGCGGAGCGCGTCGAAGCGCCCGGGCACGCCGGCGATTGACGGGAGCCCGTGCGCGGAGCGCGCGCTGTCGCTGGTGACCAGGGGTGGGCTGTTCTGGATGGTCGCCGTGGGTCCCGAGAACACCGCGATCCGCGGTCGGTCGATGGTCGTCACGCGCTCGCTCCTTCGCTCGCCTTCGTCGGATCTCGAACGTACGTGGGTGCCGTATCGGTCGAATGAACAGGCGATTGCCCGCACGTTGCGGGTCGGTTGCACCGCGGTGTCGGCCGATCGCCACCCGCCGTCGGCACGCCGCGCCCCCGTCCGCTTCACACGCATCACGCCACGGCATAGGGTTCACCCGTCGCGCCGCCCCGTCCGGGGCGCGCCCCGGACAGGACGCGGGCGCACAGCCCAAGGAAGGTGGAGCAGCACATGAGTAACGAGGTCATTCGCGCGCATCTGATCGCCGGCGGGTACCCGCCGGGCCAGCCCGCCGGACACGATCACGACTACGCGCGGCTGAAGATTCTCGAGCAGCTCAACGAGCGCGACAACGTGCACGCCACGGTTGCCGGTGACTACACCGACATCGAGAAGTGGTTGCCGCAGTCGCAGCTGCTGATCACGTACGTGGCAGGGCCGTTCGCGAACGACGAGCAGAACACGGTCATGCGGCAATGGGTCGAAGCGGGCGGGCGCTGGCTCGCTCTGCACGGCAGCAGCGGCGGCAAGGCCGCGCGCATGCCGGACTCGAACCGGCGCACGATGGTGAAGATGCCCTACCACGAGACGCTCGGCGGCTTCTTTCTCACGCACCCGCCGATCCGTAAGTTCACGGTCGAGATCGACGACAAGAAGCACCCCCTGACGAAGGGGCTGCCCGAGTCGTTCGAGACGATCGACGAGCCCTACATGGTGGAGCTGACGAAGCCCGATCAGACCGAGGTCGTGATGACTTCGGACTGGGGTCCGGTGCCGCCCGGCGACTCTGGCTTCTACTACGAGAAGGACACGTCGACGCTGCCGGGCGGCACGCGACGGGCGATCGCGTTTGTGCGCCGCATCAGCCAGGGCGCCGTCGCGTACACGACGCTCGGGCACAAGCACACGCCGACCACGAACAGCCAGCGCACCGTGGACGTGAGCGTTGCCGCGGACGGCAAGCCACCGCTCGACATGATGGGCTCGTGGGGCACCGAGGGCTTCCGCACGCTGTTGCGCAACGGCATCGCGTGGGGGCTGGGCGAGGAGTAGTCGCGGTCGAGGCCGCCTGAAGGAACGGCGGTCCCGCCGCCGTCTCTGCCATCAACTGCACATCCGGTCGAAGGGGGAACACCGTGACAAAGGGTCGCGTGGTCGTCGTCAAGGAATACGGCAAGCCATTCGAGATCGAGGAGTACGAGGTCCCGGATCCCGAGCCAGGCGGGATGATCCTGAAGATCACGCAGGCCGGGATTTGCGGATCCGACCTGCACACATGGCGGGGCGAGGCGTACGCGCCGATCCCGCCCGGTGGCCGCGTGATGGGTCACGAGGGCACGGGCGTCGTCGCGAAGCTCGGGGCGGGCGTGTCCACGGACTCGCTCGGCCGCCCGATCAAGGAGGGCGACCGCCTGATGTACGCGGCGATCGCGCCGTGTAACCGCTGCTACCAGTGCATCAACGGCAACGAGAACTGGTGCTCCGGCGCGCAGGCGCCGCGCCAGGCCAACACCTTCCCGCACTTCACCGGCACGTATGCCGACTACTACTACATCCCGGCCGGCCGCCCGGTCTTCGCCGTCCCGCGGGAGCTGCCGGACGAGGTGCTCGGCTTCATCAACTGCGCCACGGGCACGGTGACTGAGGGGCTGCTCCGCGCGGGTTGCAAGGAGGGCGATTACGTCGTCATCCAGGGTGCGGGCGGGCTCGGGCTGAACGCGACCGCTATGGCCAAGGACATGGGCGCGCACAAGGTGATCGTGCTCGACCGGCTCGCGAACCGCCTCCAGCTCGCGCGTGAGTTCGGCGCCGATCACACGATCGACATCACCGAGTACTCCACGCAGGACGCCCGCCGCGAGCGCATCTGGGATCTGACCGAGGGTCGCGGCGCGAACATCGTGCTCGAGCTCGTCGGGCGCGCCGAGCTGCTCGTCGAGGGCATCGAGTACCTCGCGAACGGCGGCACCTTCGTCGAGATCGGCAACATCGTGCGCGGTATGACGGTCGAGTTCGATCCGTCCACCCTGATGATGGGCGCGAAGCGGGTGATGGGCTCACGCATGTACCGGCCCGCGCTCCTGCCCGAGATGATGGAGCGCATGGTCAAGAACCTGGAGACGGTGCCGTACCACAAGATCGTCTCGAATCGTTACCCACTCGCCGACGTGAACGACGCCTTCCGCGACGCGGAGTGGAACGAGCGACAGACCGCGGTCAGCCGCGGCATGCTCGTGCCCTAGGGCGAGCCGGACGCTCCACACAGCGAAGAGGCCCGCCCCGATCACGGGGCGGGCCTCTTCGCTGGTGGCGAAACGCGTGCGCGTCAGCGCCAGCGACTGCGCCCGCCATACCCGCCGACGGCGAGCACGATCAGCAGGTTGCTGGTCAGCACGAACGCCCCGCCGCCGAATAGCAGGAGCAGTAAGAGCAGGAGCAAGATCAATCCCATGGGTGTGGCCTCTCGGCAACTCGCGGGCGCGAAGAGGTTCTGGATGGAGCGTGCGGCGTGCCACGCGTTCGTAGTCGCGAAACAAGCGCCCGCCACGAGACCGTGATGAAGTTGAAAGCCCGCATCTGTCCCGCATCGAAAGCCGTGCGATGTCCGAGCCCGCCGACCACGAGATCGAGTCGATCAGCGCAGTCACGCTGACGGTGAGCGACCTCAACGTGTCGGTCGCGTTCTACGAGGCGCTCGGTTTCCAGCGGCACTGGGGAGGACCCGAGCGCGGATTCGTCACGTACCGCGTCGGCGGGCAGTACTTGAATCTTGCCGCGACCGCAGGCGTGCCCCCGGGCGACCGCACGTGGGGTCGCGTGATCTGCTACGTCCGCGATGTCGATGCCATGCACGCCCGAGCGCTCTCCGCGGGCTTCAGCCCGCAGTCGGTCCCGCGCGACGCCGAGTGGGGCGAGCGTTATTTCCACCTCCGCGACCCGGACGGGCACGAGCTGAGCTTCGCGCGGTCGTTGGCGCGCTGAGCGGAAGGCACCGAGGCGTTCGGTCTCGCGGGTCAGACCGCGGCGGCCCCCGGCGCTTCAACGAGCAGCGCGTGGAGCGCGTCGAAGATGCCGGGCGCCGCCGCGATGGTGTATCCGCGCTCCGTCGCGCCCGGCATGCGGCCGGTGCGGCCGCCCGCCTCGCGCACGAGCAGCTCGCCCGCTGCCGTGTCCCAGGCCTGCACACCGTCCTCGTAGTAGCCGTCGAGGCGACCGCGGGCGACCCAGCACAGGTCGAGGGCGGCGGAGCCGGAGCGCCGGATGTCGCGCACGTGTGGCAATACCTGCGCGAGCACGGCGCCCTGCCGGCGGCGCACCTCTGCGACGTACCCGAAACCCGTGCCGATCAGCGCCGACGCGAGGTCCTGCCGGTCGCTGACCGCGATCGGCGAGCCGTTACACGTGGCGCCGAGCCCGCGCGCCGCGGCGTAGAGATCAGTGTGGGCGATGTCGAAAACGACACCGGCCACCGCCTCCCCGTTTGCCTCCACCCCGATCGAGACCGCATACGCCGGGAAGCCGTAGACAAAGTTCGTCGTGCCGTCGATCGGGTCGATCAGCCAGCGCACCCCGGAGGCGCCGTCGTGATCGGCGCCTTCCTCGCCCACGATTGCGTCGTGCGGTCGTTCCGTGCGCAGCCGCGCCGTGATCAGCGCCTCAACGTCGCGATCGACGGCGGTCACCAGATCGGTCGCAGAGGACTTCGTGCCGACTGTCGCGGCGCGGCCGGCCGTGCGCTCGGCGACGAGCGCGGCGGCCTCGACCGCGAGTTCGACCGCGATCACAAGCAGCGCGGCAGGGTCGGCGCTGGTCGGAGTGTTCGGCATGAGCGCCAGCGTACGGCGGACGCCGGGCGGCGGTCAGCGCTCCGGTGGGAGCGGCGTCCGCGGCACGAGCACGGGCTCGGCGACGAGCACCGGCGGGATCGGAAGCGGTCGTGGTTCGATCACCCGCTCGCGGCGCGACGGAGACCATCGAACCCTGCATGGACGAGGTGAGCAGGGCAAAGAAGATTGGGGCGAACAGCTAGTAGCGGCGCGTGCAGTCGATAGGCGCGTGCTCGCCTGGAGACTCGGCGCGCGCGCTCATCTCAGCGATCCCACCGTCGTTCGCAGGCGACCGGAGCTCGTCGGTGTCGGGTAGCGGCGCGCACGCGCGAGCGTGCAAAACGCCAGCGCGCCGCGCGGGGCGGCAAGCAAATTAGGCACGGAGGACCCTCTCGGATCAGGGTCTTCCTACGCCTACGGGGTGAGCTGACGGGCTGCGGTGGAAGTGACCGCTCCAGCCACGTCCGCCTGTTGGCGTGCGCGCACCGGATTCGCCCCGAGGACTGGTTCCCCCGCTCTCCCGCGCCGCACGGGAGACTCGGCTGTGGCTGCTGTATGCGGCGTGAACTCAGCCTCCTGCAGTTCGGGGGCAGACGCAATGCGGGTGTTCCCGGACGGCCCTCTGGGCCACCCTCGCCCGTTCAGCAGTGCCCTCCGCTCGAACGCGGGATTACCCGACGTGTCCCCGTTGACCACGCCCAATCGCGGCCGTACGGTCCCGCGCAGCCTTCGTAGTGAGAGCCACGTCCTCGCGACCCGCACCACAAGGCCCAACCCGTGTGCGGACCCGATGAGGACTGCGGGCCGTGAATCGCGATCTGGGTCGCTCTCGCGTCGAGGTGGGTGCAACTGCGCCAGCGGTCCGCCCCGAATCACCCGCGCCGTCGCCACCCACCGCTGCGTTCGGGGTGCCCAGTCTGCCCCCCGTAGACGCGCGAGTAGGCCGCGTCAGCCGCTTCGGGACGTTCCGGTCGCTCCAGCATCGAAACTACCGCCTGCTCTGGATCGGCACGCTGTTCTCGAGCTCGGGGCAATGGCTTCAGCAGGTCACGCTCGGCTGGCTGACCTACCAGATGACGGGCTCGGCGTTCCTGCTGGGGGCCGTGAACGGCTTCCGCTCGCTGCCGCTGCTCGTGCTCGGTCCCTTCGGCGGTGTCGCGGCAGATCGACTCGACCGCAAGCGGCTGATGTTGAACACGCAGCTCATGCTGATGTTCACGGCGACCGTGTTCGCGACGCTGATCGTGACCGGCCACCTCCGCGTCTGGCACATCTTCGTCTTCACGCTGTTGAGCGGCGTCGGCTGGGCGTTCAACATGCCCGTCCGCCAGTCGATCGTCCCAAACCTCGTGCCGCGCGAAGACCTGATGAATGCAATGGCGCTCAACTCCGCCGGCTTCAACATCACCCGCATCATCGGGCCCACGCTCGCCGGCGTGATGATCGCGACGCTCGGCCCGGGCGAGAACTTCTACATCCAGTCAGCGGCCTACCTCGGCGTCGCGGCGATGGTGCTGCAGTTGCGGCTGCCCGAGATCCCGAAGTCGCGGCCGGCCTCGGTGACGAGCAACCTGCGCGAGGGCGCGAGCTACGTCTGGCACCACCCCACGCTGCGCACGCAGATGACGCTCGCGCTCGTACCCGTGGTGATCGCGCTGCCGTACACCGCGCTCATGCCCGTGTTCGCGAAGGATGTGCTGCACCGGGGGCCGGGCGGCTTCGGTCTGCTCATGGCGGCACCGGGGCTCGGCGCGGTGGCCGCCACGCTCACGCTCGCGTCGCTGCGCAAGGTGGAACGCAAGGGCCGGCTGCTGCTCGGCGCGGTCGCCGCGCTCGGCGTGTCGCTGATGCTGTTTTCGCTGTCGCGCTCGTTCCCGCTCAGCCTGGGCCTGCTCGTGCTCGTCGGCGCGACGCAGATGTTCTACATGACGACGAATCAGACCGTGCTCCAGCTCACCGCGCCAGACGAGCTGCGCGGCCGGGTGATGGGCATCTACATGCTGAACCAGGGGTTGCTGCCGCTCGGCAGCCTCTTCGCCGGCAGCGTGGCCGACCTGTTCAGCGCGCCC
>JAQBZW010000059.1 GCA_027622315.1 Chloroflexota bacterium
TACGTGCGCAGTACTAGCGACGAAGTGTGCGAGTAATCCTGCATAGATCAGTAAGTCTGTCTCAAGATCGTATAGAGTGGTACGAAAGAGGTTGGGAGACTGATACATCTGTGCGTCGTCATCGAAGTCTCGGTCGATGAGTCCGGCGACGCCGTCCACGCGATCTCGATCCATCGACTGAATGGCAAAGACAACCGAATGCTTGCCATAGCCAATGACGACGGAGCATGCTGCGTCATCGACATGCGGCCTTAGTATGCGAAAGTCCGAGTCGCCTTCGACAAGCAACAATGAACGCTCGTCCGCGCTCTGGAGCATGCGCACATAGGCGTGCAAGTCAGCACTCGTAAGATATTCACGCATTCCGACGGACCGTGTAAAGTTCAACCGATCGATCCCACCACTCCCCGATTACCTGCGGGGAGTGCGTCGCAATTATGAACCGCAGATTCGCCAATGTGGCGATTCTGGCCATGTCATCCAAAAACGCCTTTTGCCAAGCAACGTGTAACGATATCTCTGGCTCGTCTATTAGCACCAACGAGTTCGGGCTAGCGTTGCGGGCGAGGTCGTCTCGACGGGCGATCTGCGGCTCGAGGTCGACCGCATGCGCGTGGAGCGCGCCGGACAGGTCATCGAGCTCACGCCGACCGAGTTTCAGTTGCTCGAAACGCTTGCGCGGCAGCCCGGCCGCATCTTCACGCGCAGCCAGCTGCTGGACGCAGTCCACGGCGTCGCGTTCGAGTCGTACGAGCGGGCGATCGACGCACACGTAAAGAACTTGCGCCGCAAGCTCGAACCCGAACCGCGCACACCGCGCTACATCCTCACGGTCTACGGCGTCGGCTACCGCTTCGCCGACGATCGGGATTGAGCATGAGACCGCCCCGTCCGCGCCGACGCCCTCCGTGGTGGCCCAGTGACGAGGCGTGGCCGCCGCCCGGCCACGCGGGCGGTCCGCCCTGGCGGCACGGGCCGGGGCCTTTCATGGCGCGCCTGGGCTGCCTCTTCGCGGTAGTCGTCGCGCTCGCCTTCATCGGGCTGATCGCCGTCGCTTCACTCGTGTTCACGACGGTCGGACCCGGGGGCGGAGGGCTCGCCGGCGGCGCCGCGCTGGCGGGCCGCGTGCTGGCGATGGTCGCGATCCTGTTCGGGCTCGTCTTCGTCGCCCGCGGCTTCCGCCGCATCGCGGGACCGCTCGACGCGCTCGGTGCGGCGTCGCGCCGTGTCGAGGCGGGCGACTACAGCGTGCGCGTGCCGGAACCGCGCGGCGGGCCGGGTGCGTTGCGCGCGCTCGTGCGCGCGTTCAACACGATGACGGCGAACCTCGAGCGCGACGCGCGCGCCCGGCGGAACCAGCTCGCGGACGTCAGCCACGAGCTGCGCACGCCGCTCGCCGTGATCCGCGCCGAGCTCGAGGCGATCCAGGACGGCGTACACATCGCGGACGCCGAACATCTCGCCCTCCTGCTCCAGGAGACCGCGGTGCTCGAGCGGCTGGTCGCAGATCTGCGCACGGTGACGCTCTCGGAGGCCGGCGAGCTCGCCCTCCATCGCGAGTCGACCGACCTCGCGGTACTCGTCAGCGACGTCGCCACGAGCTTCGCGACCACCGCCGAGGCCGCCGGGGTCAGGCTCGCGGCCGACGCCGCGGACGATCTCCCGTTGCTCGACGTGGACCCGGTACGCATACGCGAGGTGCTGACGAATCTCGTCGCGAACGCGCTGCGCTACACGCCTGCAGGCGGCGCGGTGACGATCGCGGTTACGCGCGAAGCGGCGGGCCTCCGCCTCGTGGTGATCGACAGCGGCGAAGGCATCGACCCGCAGCTCCTGCCGCACATCTTCGAGCGGTTCCGCAAAGACCCGCGCTCGCGCGGCTTCGGGCTCGGGCTCGCGATCGCGCGCCAGCTCGTCGAGGCCCACGGCGGCACGCTCACCGCCGAGAGCGCGCGCGGGCAAGGCACGACGATGACGGTCGAGCTGCCGACGGAGGGGTAACTGCTGGTGGGCTCCGTGATACCGGCATGCCGCCCAATGACAGCCCGCCGGGCCGAACGAGTGCTGACCACATGAAGAGGCTCATCGACCGGCGTAGCCATTCAATGTCGCCCGGCTCTAGTAGTATCCAGCGCGCTGACCACAGCGACCAAGACGTGGTACCGAGCCAACATGACCGACCCGTTCGAGGAGCTGGAACTCTCCCCGAATGCCTCCGCCGAGGTGATTCAGGCGGCGTACCGCCGCCTTGCGCGCAAACACCATCCAGACTCCGGCGAAGACCCCGACGCCGATCGCATGGTTCGCATTAACAAGGCCTTTGCGGCTATCGCGCACGGTCGTGAGACCCGGCCGCGTGGGACGACGAGGGCGAAGACAGGCGCGCCGCGCGTCGCTCAACTCCTGAGCGACGCGGAGGACGCCGCGGACGCCGGCGACTGGAGGACCGTTAGGCGGCTAGCTGGTCAGGTCCTCCAGTTCTCCCCCCGGGACATCGACTCTCAACTGCTGCTGGCCGAAGCGGCTGTGGCTGAGCAGGACTGGAGCGAGGCGGCACGCGCATCCTCGAGAGTGCTTGCAGCCGAGCCAGACAACAGAGATGCGCTTCTTTATGGCGCAGAACGCCTCCTCGGGACGAGAGACCTTCTGGGTGCACGGGGTCTCGCCGCGACGGTGCTCGTAGTCGATCCTGAAGATGCCGACGCCCGCGAACTCTGGGCAGCGGCGAACGACGCCCTCAGGTAGCCGCGACGGTTATGTCCTCGCTGGTGACTCTTACGACCGCTCGACCGGCGTCCCGCCACGACCGATACTCGCGCGCATGACCGCACCACAGCCGCCGGAACGCGACGTTCCGCTCTACCCCTCGCTCGCGGGCAAGCGCGCCGTGGTGCTCGGCGGATCGCGGGGCATCGGGCGCGCGATCGCGCTGCGGCTGGCGCGCGAGGGCGCGCACGTACTTGTGAACTACGCACGCTCCACGGAGGCGGCCGAGGGCACGGCCGTCGACTGCCGCGCGCTCGGCGTCGAAGCAGAGGCGCAACAGGCCGACGTCGGGGACGGCGATGAGCTCGCGCGGCTGTTCGCGTACGCGGGCGGGCCGTGGGGCGGGATCGACATCCTCGTGAACAACGCGGCGCGCGGCCTCGAGCGGCCGCGACCGGCGATCGAGCAGCGGCCGAAGCACCTCCGGCGCACGATGGACGTGAACGTGTTCGGGCCGTGGACGGCCACGCAGCTCGCGGTGCCGTACATGGAGGCGCGCGGGGGCGGCGCCGTCGTGAACCTGCTCTCGCCCGGCGCGTTCCACTACATGCCGGACTACTCGGCCGTGGGCGTGAGCAAGGCCGCGCTCGCCTCGCTGAACATGTACCTCGCGGTCGAGCTCGCGCCGCGCGGCATTCGCGTGAATGCGGTCTCCGCCGGCTGGGTCGAGGGCTCCGAGGGAGAGCACAGCTACCGCGCGGAGACGTCTGACCGCGTGCGCCCGCACGTGCCCGCCGGCCGCAACGTGCATCCCGAGGACGTGGCGGCCGCCGTCGCCTGGCTGTGCTCGGATGAGATCCCGATGCTGATCGGTCAGACCGTGCACCTCGACGGCGGCTTTGAAGCCGCCTCATGGCTCGCGATCCTCGAGCCACAGAGCGGGGGCGACTGACCCCGCTCCGGGGCTGCCGGCAGGCGGCCGGGGCTCGGGTGTTACTCGCAGCCGGCTTCCCGCAGTGCGGCCTCGACGGAGCGAATGCGCTCCCAGATGTCCGGACGTGCGTTGAGTGTCGTGGCGGTCGCATCGATGTTCAGCGGCGCTTCCGCCGCACCCACCACCGTCGCGGCGCGCGACGGCGGATCGAGTTCCGCATGCGCCGCGTCCAGCGCCGCTCGCAACTCCTCGCAGGTCAACTGCTCAGCGATCTCTCGTCTCCCTCGTTCTGCACGCGCACACAATCCTGCTGCGCATCTCGACCGTAGCGGTCGGCGCGAAACGCCCGCGTCCACGACGACGCCGGAGACGTATCGAATTCGAGACAACGAGGCCGCGAAGCCGCCTCCTGCCATCGTGGCGAACTGAGAGCGCACACCGCGGCGCCACGAGGGCCCGGCCAGCCCCCGGCTAACGGGCCGGCTTGTTGGCACCACGCTCGTGGCGGGAGGGTCGCCGGGTCGTCATGCCCTCGTCGCCCTGTCAGCGCGCTGCGAACGGTGCGCATGTCGGCTGCGATTGAGCCCGACGCGCCGTGCAGACGCGGACGGGGTGCTCACAACCCGGCTTGTCAGCCGGGGCTCGCGAGGGCACGCGCGGTGGCGGCCAGGGCCAGCCGGCGTGCGGCGCGGGGGCCTCGACCGTGAGTGCCTGGCCGCGTCTCGACTCGTCGGTCATGTTCGCCGGGCCGTGCCACTCGTTCGCCGCGATGAAGATCGTGCGCCCGTCGGGACCGCCCGGCGCGCATGCGAAGGCGCCGCGGTCGACGATCAACTACCGCCCCGGCGTCGCTGAGAAGCCGGGTTGGCTGCACAGCCGCCCGCGTGGCGACGGCCCAGGGCGGGCCGCGGGCGGGACCGAGCCCGACACGCCGTCCGCACGCGCAACCTGATCCTCGCAACCCGGCTTCTCAGCCCGGGGCTAGCCGCCGCGTGCTCCGCGAGGGACTGTCGGTCGGACGGGTCGGCTATGCGCAGCCGGCCTCCCGGAGACCTCGCTCGATATGCGCGATCTCGCGCCACAGCTCTGCGTCGAACTCGGTGGGCTGGTCCGCGCGAGCCAGGTCGGAACGCGCGCCACCGCCTGCTCCGAGCGCTACCTTCCGCGTACTCAGCGGCGCGCGCGCCGTCCCGAGCGCCTGGCGCAACGTTCCACAATTACGGTGTTTCATCACGAAATCTGCTCCTTCGCGTGCGATGGGTAAGGTCGATCCCGTGGATCGACCCTACCCGCCGGATGCGAAGGCACGATTAGCGCGCGACTCGCGTGTCATCGAGCACGGCCGTGAGCGCCGCGCGCAGGCCAAGCGGGCGGTGCGGGAGCGGAAAGCGCAGCGACGGGTTCGGGCAGACCTGGCGCTCGCGCAGCGCCTCGAGTTGCAGCGTGATCTCGCGTCGCGGTAGCCGGGCGAGCGTCCAGGCCAGCTGCGACGAGACACCTTCGCCCCAACCCGGCAGCGGCAGGTACAGGCGCCGTCGCCCGGAGACCCGTCCCCACTCCCGCACGACGCGACCGAAGGTCGTGCGGTCCGCACCGCACATGTCGAACAGGCGCCCGTCGTATTCCGGCTCGTCGATTGCGATCCGCAACGCCTCCACCACATCGACAAGCGCCACGGGCTCGACCTCGGTGCGACGCCAGCGGAACAGCGGCACCACCGGGGTGCGGTTCACGAGCCGCCGCATCAACTCGAACGGGGTGCTGCCGGCGCCGATGATGACGGGTGTGCGCACCACCACCCAGCGCAGCCCCGACTGTCGCACCGCCAGCTCGACCGCCCACTGCGCCAGCAGGTAGCTCGACACCGACTCCTCCGAAGCGCCCACGGAGCCCAGCAAGACCACCCGTTGAACGCCCGCCGCGCGCGCGGCGATCAGCGCGTTCTGCACCGCCTCCAGATCGTTGGCCACCACGTCCCCGTCGCGATCGAGCGTGTGCACGAGGTAGGCGAGCGTGCTCACGCCGCGCATCGCGAGGTCGAGCCCGCGCCGCTCAATCAGATCGCCTGTGACCACCTCGATGCCCTGCTGACGCAGGCGCACGGCGTCGAACTCACGTCGCACGAGTGCCCGCACCGGGCGCGGCGTGGGCCCGGTGCGCAGCTCCGCGAGCAACGCGCGGCCCACGAAGCCGCTCGCGCCGGCCACGAGGATCATCGCGGAGCACCCGCCGGGAAAGGCACGTTAGCGCGTGATCGCGCCACGTTCGGCGCCGGAGACGAGCTTCGCGTACTTCGCAAAGACGCCTGCCGTGTAGTTCGGCGGCCGCGGGGTCCACGCGGCGAGCCGCGAGCGCAGCTCAGCCTCGGGAATCTCGAGATCGAGCCGGCGGCTCGAGATGTCGATCGAGACCGTGTCGCCCTCATGCACCACGGCGATCGGGCCGCCGGCTGCGGCCTCGGGTGCGACGTGGCCGGCCATCAGGCCGCGCGTCGCGCCCGAGAAGCGGCCGTCGGTGAGCAGTGCCACGGTCTCGCCCAGCCCTTCGCCAACGAGCGCGGCGGTGACGCCGAGCATCTCGCGCATCCCCGGCCCGCCCTTCGGGCCCTCGTTCCGGATCACAACCACGTCGCCGGCGACAATCAGGTTCTGCAGCACCGCCTGCATCGCGTCTTCTTCGCACTCGAAGACACGTGCGGGACCGCGGTGCGTCAGGCGCTCGTGGCCGGCGACCTTGATCACGCAGCCCTCGGGCGCGAGCGAGCCGCGCAGGATCACGAGCCCGCCGGTCGCTTTCAGCGGCGTGCTGAGCGGAAGGATCACGTCCTGGCCGGGCGTCTCCTGCGCCGCCTGGGCCTCCTCCGCGATGGTGCGCCCGGTCACGGTCATCACGTCGCCGTGCAACACGCCGGCCTCCAGCAGGCGCTGCGCGAGCAGCGGGGTGCCGCCGGCACGATCCCAGTCGAGCGCGACGTAGCGGCCGCCCGGCCGCAGGTCGCCGATCAGCGGCGTGCGCTCGCTGATCGTGTCGAAGTCGTCGATCGTGATCTCGACGCCGGCTTCCTCGGCGATCGCGAGCATGTGCAGCACGATGTTCGTCGAGCCGCCCGTCGACGCCGCGCACATGATCGCGTTCTCGATCGACTCACGCGTGATCAGATCGCGAGCGATCTGACCGCGCGCGAGCATGTCCATGATCAACGCGCCGGCCTGCACGCCGAGGTCGTTCTTTCGCGGATCGGTGGCGCCCACTGTCGCGCTGCCCATCGGCGAGAGACCAAGGAACTCGAGCGCGGTCGCCATCGTGTTCGCGGTGTACTGCGCGCCACACGCGCCGGCGCCGGGGCACGCCACCGCCTCGAGCGCAGCCAGGCGCTCGTCAGAAAGGTTCCCCGCGGCGTGCTGACCCACGCCCTCGAACACGTCCTGGATCGTGACGTCGTGCCCCTCCCACACGCCGGGAGCAATCGACCCGCTGTAGAGCACGAGGCCGGGAATGCCGAGCCGGGCGAGCGCCATCGGTCCCGCCGGAATCGTCTTGTCGCAGCCGACGATCACGACCGCCGCGTCGAACGAGTAGCCGACGCCACAGAGTTCGATCGAATCCGCGATCAGCTCGCGGCTGATCAGGCTCGCCTTCATGCCCTCGGTGCCCATCGAGATGCCGTCGCTGATGGAGATCGTGTTGACCTCCATCGGCGTGCCGCCGGCCGCGCGGACGCCGGCCATCACCTGCTGCGCGAGCGCGCGCTGGCTGAAGTTGCACGGCATGGTGCCGATCCACTCGTGGGCCACCATCACCAGCGGCTTGCGCAAATCCTCCGCCGTGTAGCCCACGGAGTAGAAGTACGAGCGCGCTGCGGCGCGGTCAGGACCGTCGACGAGCTTCTGGCTGCGATGGCGGGGTTCGAGGGGCATCGGTCACTCCTGATCAAGAGCCGTGTCGGGCGCCGGCGAACGCGCTCCGCCGTCCCGGATGAGCGGCGGCGATCCTAACAGTCGCATTCCTTCGGTGCGCCGGGGCGCCCGTATGCGCATGGATCATGCGATCGCTACCGTGTCTGCACCAAGCGTGCGTGGGCGAAGGAACGTGATGTACAAGAAGATTCTGCTGCCGCTCGATGGATCAGATATCTCGCGTCGCGCCCTTCGCCACGCGTCGGGCCTCGCGCGAGCGACGGACGGCGAAGTGGTCCTCATCCAGATCATCGATTCCGAAGCGCAGGTGCTGGCGCAAACGACGACGGCGACGATTGAGCCACTGCCCGCCGGCCCGATCTCCATCGAAATCGTGCACCAGGCCGTCGAGGGGCAGCGGCTCGCCGCGCAGGAGACGCTCGACGCGGCTGCTCAACAGCTGCGCGAAGACGGCATTCCCACGGTGACGACCGAGGTGATCGAGGGCTCGGCCGGCGACGAGATCACGGCCGCCGCAGCGCGCCTCGGTTGCGACCTCGTGGTGATGGCGACGCATGGGCGGTCGGGCATCCGGCGAGCGATCCTCGGCTCCGTCGCGGATCACGTGGTGCGCCACACGCCGGGGATCGCGGTGCTGCTCGTGCACCCGGAAAGCTAGCCGCTGCTCGGACCACAACGACTGACGCAACCGGACGCAGCGGGCGATCGCCCGCCGCGGACTAACCGGAGATGTCCGGGTCGTCGTCTTCCTCGTCCTCGTCCTCGTCCTCGTCCTCGTCGTCCATCTCTTCGTCGAGTTCGGGGAGCTCGAGCTCCGCCGAATGGCCGTTCGTGGGCGGGCAAAAGTGCGGGTCGCCGGCCAGGTTGAGCGGCTGCCGGCACAGCGGGCAGAGCGGACGGCCGGACGCAACGACCTCTTCGATCAGCTTGATCACGGCGAGCGTCTGGGCCCGGCCCAGCTCCATGCGAAAGGTCGGACTGTCGCCGCGCTCGAGCGCGGCGCCGTCATCCGCGAGCACGATCAGGCGCTCCTGATCCTGGTCGAAGTCGAGCCCGAGCCGCGCGATCTGGAAGTCGACGTCGGCGCGCTGCGGGAAGTTGCCCATCTCCTCCACGCCTGACACAGGCTGCCCGCGCAGGCGCGAACGCTCCGCGAGCACCTGAGAAAAGCTCCGGCCGAGCGTGATCAGCTGCTCTTTTTCCATCCAGAGCGAGGCGTAGCTGTCCGCTGTGCGTGCGCGGATGCGGAAGGTGCGTTGACCCGGCGGTCCGACGGCTTCCGCGTCGACCGCATCGACAAGACCGAAGTCGATCATGCTTCCTCCCGGGATGGTCGGGAGCGTATGGACGTGCCAGATGACGGTCAAACTCCCCAGCCCACTCGCGACAGGCGGTTATCATTCCTACCCGCACGGCTATCAGGAGCGAAGCAGATGATCAGCGAGAGCACCGCCCTGGACCTCGGCTACCTGTCGATCGCCACGGCCGGCCGGCAGCTGGGGGAGGGCTCGCTGACGGCCACGTCGCTCGCGACGGCCCTGTTCAATCGCATCGCGGTGACGGACACCTCGCTGAACTCGTTCGTCCGGCTGATGCAGGAATCCGCGATGGCCGAGGCGGCCGCCGCCGATGAGCGTGCGCGGGCCGGCCGCCGGCTCGGACCGCTGGACGGCATCCCGATCGCCGTGAAGGACCTCTACGACACGGCGGGCGTGGTCACGGCCGGCGGCACCGCCGCGTTCAACGAGCGCGTGCCGAACGAGGACGCGACCGCCGTGCGCCGACTGCGCGCGGCCGGAAGCGTGATCCTCGGCAAGACGAACACGCATGAGCTGGCGCTCGGCGGCACCACGAACAACGTGTATTACGGTCCAACGCATAACCCGTGGCGGCTGGACCGCGTGCCGGGCGGCTCCTCCGGCGGCTCCGGCGCGGCGCTCAGCGGCGGCCAGGCGCTGGGCGCGTTGGGCACCGACACCGGCGGATCGATCCGCATTCCCGCCGCCTTCTGCGGCGTCACCGGTCACAAGCCAACCTACGGGCTCGTCGGACGCGGAGGCGTGATTCCGCTCTCGCTCACGCTCGATCACGCGGGCCCGATGGCGCGCACCGTCGAGGACTGCGCGCTCATGCTCACCGCACTCGCCGGCCCCGATCCGCGCGACCTCGATTCCGCGATGCGCGAGGGTGAGGACTACGCCGCCGCACTCGACGGCGGCATCTCAGGTCTCCGTTTTGCGGCGATCCCGTCGCTCGTCGAGGGCTGCACGGACGACGTGCGTGCGAGCTTCGAGCGTTCGCTCGACGTGCTGCGTTCGCTCGGCGCGACGATCACCGTCTGCGAGCCCATGGCGGGCTACGACGACTGGCGTGCGGCCACGGCCACGCTGCTGGTGACCGAAGGCGCCGCCTACGTCGAGTCGATCCTGCGCGAGCGTCCGCAGGCGATCGCCGAGCCCACGCGCACGCGCATGTCGCACGGGCTGGACGTGTCCGGCACCGCGTTCGTGCGCGCGCTCGAGGCGCGCAAGCGGATCGAATCCCGGTTCGAGGCTGCGCTCACAGAGCACAGCCTCGACGCCTACCTCCTCCCCACCTCGCCCAACACCGCCGGGCCGATCGATGCCGACCGCTACACCGACGCCGCGCCGCCCACGGTGTTCCGCAATACGAGCGTCTTCGATCTCTCCCACCAACCATCGCTCAGTGTGCCGAACGGCTTCGATCGCGACGAGCTGCCGACCGGGTTGATGATCAGCGGCGCGAAGTTCGCGGACGCGCTCGTGCTCCGTATCGGCCACGCCTACCAGCAGGCGACGGACTTCCACACGCTGCGCCCGACGTTCTAGCCGCGCGCCGCTCCGACGGCCGGACGCTCAACCGCGTCGCTCGTACGATGCGACGCATGGCTGCCACGCTTCCCGAAGCGCCTCGCGAACTCGCGCTCACGCGCGACGAACCGCTCGCACGGCACACATACATGCGCATCGGGGGACCGGCGGCGTACTTCGGCACCCCGACAGACGTCGACGCGCTCCGTCGCATCGTGACCTGGGCACGTCGTGCCCGGCTGCCGCTGCGCGTGATCGGCGGCGGCTCGAACGTGCTCGTGTCCGACGAGGGCGTGACCGCCGTCGTGCTCTCACTGCGCGCCGCCTGCGGCGCCATCCGCTTCGACGGCCCGCTCGTCACCGCCGGCGCGGCGGTGATGCTGCCGCGGCTCGCGCACGCAGCGGCGGAGCAGGCGCTCGGTGGACTCGAGTTCGCAATCGGCATCCCGGGCGCGGTGGGCGGCGCGCTACAGACGAACGCGGGCATCGGGGACGGGCGCGCGATCGGTCCGCTCGTGCGAACCGTCGACGTGCTCCGCCTCGTGGGGGACGTGCTCACGCGAGTCACGCTCCCGGCGAACGAGATCACGTGGGGCTACCGCGAAACGAGCCTGCGCGGCTCCGGCGATCTCGTGCTCGGCGCCACGCTCGAGCTGTCGCCGCGCCCGCGCGCGGAGATCGAGGCGGAGATGCGCCGCCTGCTGGACGCGCGCCAGGCGAGCCAGCCGACCGCCACGCCGAACGCGGGCTCGACCTTCTGCAACCCGCCCGGAGACTACGCCGGCCGCGTGATCGAGGCCGCCGGGTGCACAGGACTCGCCGTCGGAGCGGCCCGCATCAGCGAGCTGCATGCGAACTTCGTGGTGCATGACGGCTCGGCACGCGCCGCGGACGTCGCGGCGCTGATGGCGGAGGTACAGACGCGGGTGCGCGTGGCGTCCGGCGTCACGCTCGTGCCAGAGATCGAGTGGTGGGGCGACGGTCCCCCGCCCGCGGCCTTCGCCGTGGCCGGCTGACCGGCGATCCGCAGCCGCGCATGGAGCCGCTGATCACGCTCACCACGGACTTCGGGACGCGCGATCCGTATGTCGCAGCGGTGAAGGGTGTATTGCTCAGCGGCTGTCCGAGCGCGCGCATCGTCGACCTCTCACATGAGATCGCCGCGCATGACGTGCTCGAAGGCGCGCTCTTCCTCGCGTCGGCGATCCCGTACTTTCCGCCCGGCACCGTGCACCTCGCCGTCGTGGACCCCGGCGTCGGCGGTGCGCGCCGCGCGATCGTCGCCGCAATCGCGGATCAATTGGTCGTGTGCCCGGACAACGGACTGATCGGCGTGATCGAGCATGCCCATCCGGCAGCCGCGGTCCACGTGATCGCCCGTCACCCGGATCCCCGGACGACGGTGAGCGCGACCTTCCACGCTCGAGACCTCTTTGCCCCCGTGGCCGCGCGGCTTGCGGCCGGGACGTGGACGATCGCGGACGTTGGGCCGGCGATCGCGGATCCGGTCGGTCTCGATGTCCCGGCACCGGAGCGGCGTGCGGATGGCGCCATCGTCGCGACGGTCATCCACGTCGATCGCTTCGGTAACGCAATCACGAACGCCGGCGCAGCCCACGTCGCCAGGGGCGCGCATTGCGTGGTCCGGGACAGCCCGCTGCCCGTCGTGCGCACGTACGCGGACGTCGCCGTCGACGCGCCGTGTGCGTTGATCGGGAGCACGGGCCTGATCGAGGTCGCGGTCAACCAGGGCAGCGCAGCCGAGCGTTTCGGGATCCGACGCGGGGACCAGGTCGTGATCATCCCGATCGAGACTGCGGACCCGGACGGCACCGGCCGATAGGCCGGAGCGGGCGGCGCATCCCGGCGAGCACTCGCCACGCGCTCCGCTCGGCCCGCCGGTCGCGGCGCGCTCGCCGACTTAGCGCACGAGTTCACGCGCGCGCGTGAACACCGCGTCGAACATGGGCTCGGTGAGCACGCCGGTGAAGGTGTTCTGTTGGCTGGGGTGGTAGGAGCAGAGCAGCGTGCGGCCGTCTGCGAGCGGAGCCTCCACGGCATGCCCGAAGCGCGGGCGGGGACGCAGCGCCAGCGTGCGCGCCAGTGCGGCGTACGCGAAGGCGCCGAGCACGACATACACGCGCGCGCGATCGAGCAAAGCCAGCTCGCGTTCGAGGAACGGGAGGCAGCGGTCACGCTCGTCGGGCGTCGGCTTGTTGGCGGGTGGTGCGCAGCGCACGGAAGCCGTCACGTAGCAGTCGCGAAGCCGCAGGCCGTCGTCGCGGTGGTCGCTCGTCGGCTGGTTCGCAAACCCGGCCCGAAAGAGCGCGCGGTAGAGCCAGTCGCCCGAGCGGTCGCCGGTGAAGATGCGACCCGTGCGGTTCGCGCCATGGGCCGCCGGGGCGAGCCCCACGATCACGACCCGCGCCGCCGGATCACCGAAACCGGGCACGGGGCGGCCCCAGTATTCCCAGTCCGCGAACGACGCGCGCTTCTCCTCCGCCACCCGCTCCCGCCACGCGACGAGGCGCGGACACGCGCGGCAGGCCGTGACCTCCGTCTGCACCCGCGCGAGCGTGTCCGTGGCGTCCATGCGGGCGAGCCTACCGCTCCGGGCCGGCCGTCGCCGGAGGCAGAGCGGCCTCAGCGCGGCCGCACTCATGGTCGTGGGCTCCACGGCCGATGATCAGCGTGAGGCAGTGGCCCCCGACTGCCCAACAGGAGAGCTCAGATATGCGGGTTCGAGGCTGGCCGCCGCTCGATCTGATCGGCTGGATCGCAATCGTCATGCTTCCGCTGCTCGCCGGCGTGTTTGCCGTGTCCGCAAGCAACGACGACGACGGCCGCGGTGCGGCGCTGCTCGAGGTTGCCACCCTGCGCATTGCACTCGCGAACGTGGGCGTGGCCGCGGGCGAAGCACGCGCGCGACAGGACGTGCGAGTACTGGACGACGCGCTGCGGCGCGTCGGCACCGCGCGTGACGCGATCGATCCCCGCTTCACCGCCGCCCTCGACAAGCGCCGACCTGGAACCGGGATCAGCGAATTCGATCGTTCTGTAGTGCTGCTTTCGGCCGCAGCCCGCTCGTATGCCACGCGGCGCTCCGACTCCGGAGGCGGCAGTCGCGCGCTGATCGCGACCGGTCGCGCGGTTGACGATCTGCTGTCGCAGATCGCCACCGACATCGACAGCGCCGCGGAACGGCGCTCGGAGCTGGCTCCCCGCGCGCTCACGACCGGCGCGCTCAGCGCCGTACTCGTCAGCGGGGCGCTCGCGTTGCTCTGGCTGCGCGTGCGCCGCGAACGGCGGCGGTCCGGCGACCTGCAGGCGCGTCTCGAGGCGACGAGGGCGGTCAGCCCCAACCTCGTGATCGAGATCCGCGCGGACGGTGTAATCGAATACGCAAGCGCCGACAGTCGCTCGGTCCTTGGCTTCGAGAACACGGCACTCCTGGGGAAACCGCTCTCGGCGTTCCTGATCGCGCCGGCACTCGATCCGGAAGCGCTGTCACCCGTCGACGCGCTTCGGGTGGAGGCCAGATGGCGCCGAGGAGACGGGGAAGAGGTAGCGCTGCGCACGCACTTCGTCGCGAGTCTCGACGCCGACGGCGCCCCAGACGGTGTCGTGATCGGCGTACGTGACGCAGCGCCCGTTGAGGCAATCGCCGACGCCCTTCAGGAGAGCGAAGACCGCTTCCGGCGCACGGTCGACACCGCGCAAAACGGCATGATGATCGTCGCACCCGATGGTCGCCTGCTCCTGCACAACGAATCGCTGCGCCGCCTCGTCGGGTACAGCGCTGATGACATGGCCACAATCACGATCGGCCAGCTCGTCCCGGCCGACGACATCGACCGCGTGATGTCGCTGTTCGCCGTGCGCATGTGGTCCGATGCCACGCCTGCACAGGACGACATGCGGCTCGTGCGGCGAGACGGCGAGACGCTCGACGTGGAACTGTCGGTGGTGCCATTCCGCGAGCGCGGCCGCAGCATCGGCGTGCTCGTCGAGCTGCGGGACGTCACCGAGCGGCGTGTCGCCTCGGAGACGATTCGGCGCCTCGCGGACTACGACGCGCTGACCGGCTTGCCCAACCGCGCGCACTTCGATCGCCGGCTCACGATCGCGCTGATGGAGGCGCGAGACGCCCGCCGCGGCGTGGGCGTGCTGCTCGTCGACCTCGACCGCTTCAAGCTCATCAACGACACCCTCGGCTACGCCAACGGCGACGAGCTGCTCCAGGAAGTGGGCGCGCGCCTGACCGCTTCGCTCCCGCCGCGTTGCACGGTCGCGCGCTTCGGCGGCGACGAGTTCCTCGTGCTCGTGCCACGGCTGGACCGACCGGAAGCGATCGCGCACGCCGCGAAGCAGGTGAGCGAGGCGCTCGAGGCTCCGTTCGAGCAGGACGGTCAGTTGCTCCGCATCACCGGCAGCGTCGGTGGCGCGGTCTTCCCCGAACACGGGGCCGATGCCGACGCCCTGATCAAGAGCGCCGGCGTGGCCATGTACCAGGCGAAGCATCAGGGCGGAAACGGCTTCCGCAGCTTCGACCCGGAGCGGGTCGAGTCCGCCTCCGCCCGTCTGCAGCTCGAGGCGGAGTTGCAGCACGCGCTCGAGCGAGACGAGTTCGCGATCTTCTACCAGCCGATCGTCGACATCGAACGCAACGAGATCGTCGCGGCCGAGGCGTTGCTGCGCTGGAAGCACCCGCAGCGCGGACTGCTCGCCGCGAGCGAGTTCATCCAGGCGCTCGAGGAGACCGGCCAGATCATCGCCGTCGGCGAATGGGTGCTGGACACGGCGTGCCAGCAGATGCAGCGCTGGCGGGCCGGCGGCCTGCCACCCATCCGTGTGGCCGTGAACCTGTCAGCTCGCTGACCTGACCCCCTGAAACAGATCCACCGCGAGCGAGAGAATCGCGGTGGACAGGAAGGGGTCGTGGG